>CBFGPQ010000255.1:0-4132 GCA_965650705.1 uncultured Asticcacaulis sp.
CCTCGGGCAGGGCCAGGATGTTGGTGATGGTCTCGCCGCTGTCGAGCGGCAGCAGGTTGACGAAGGCCTTGCCCTTGGACTGTGGATTGCCAAGCGGCAGACGCCAGACCTTGAGCTTATAGGCCTTGCCCGTCGACGAGAAGAACAGCATCGGCTGATGCGTCGTCGCCGAATAAACGCCGGTGATGGCGTCCTCGTCCTTCATCGCCATGCCAGACCGGCCCTTGCCACCGCGATGCTGCTCGCGGTAGGCGGCCAGCGCCGTACGCTTGACGTAGCCCGAATGCGTCACGGTGACGACCATGTCCTCGCGCGGGATCAGGTCCTCGTCCTCGATATCGCCTTCGCTGTCGAGAATAGCTGTGCGACGCGGGACAGCGAATGCCGCCTTCACGTCGATCAGTTCCTGGCGGACGATGCCGAGGATGCGTTCCCGCGAGCCGAGGATTTCGAGGTATTCGGCGATCGCCGCCGCCAGGGCCTTGATCTCGTCGCCGATTTCATCGCGGCCAAGACCGGTCAGGCGCGACAGGGTCAGGGCCAGGATAGCGCGCGCCTGTTCGTCAGTCAGGCGGACATCGCCGCCGTCCAGAACGATCGAGCGCGGGTCGGCGATGAGCGCGATCATCGGCGCCATGTCCCCCGACGGCCAGGTGCGCGCCGTCAAGCGTTCGCGCGCTTCGGTCGGGTCGGCCGACGAGCGGATGATGTGGATCACTTCGTCGATATTGGCCACCGCGATCGACAGGCCGACCAGGGTATGGCCGCGGTCGCGCGCCTTGTTGAGCTCAAAGCGGATGCGGCGGACGACGACCTCTTCGCGGAACTCCAGGAAGATGTCGAGCAGCTTACGCAGGCCCATCTGCTGCGGGCGGCCGTGGTTGAGCGCCAGCATGTTGACGCCGAAGCTCGATTGCAGCGCCGTGAAACGATAAAGCTGGTTCAGCAGGACGTCGCCCGACGCGTCGCGGCGCAGCTCGATGACGATGCGCATGCCGTGACGGTCGCTTTCGTCGCGGACGTCGCTGATGCCCTCGATGCGCTTGTCGCGCACCAGTTCGGCGATGTGCTCGATCAGGGCCGCCTTGTTCACCTGATACGGGATCTCGGTGACGACGATGGCCTCACGGTCCTTGCGGATCGTTTCGACGCTGGCCTTGCCGCGCGTCACCACCGAACCGCGTCCGGTCAGAAGCGCCTGGCGCGCGCCCGAACGGCCAAGGATTTCCCCACCGGTCGGATAGTCCGGGCCCGGCACGATATCGAGCAGTTCCTCGAGCGTGATGGCCGGATTATCGAGCATGGCCACGCAGGCGTCGATGACTTCGCCCAGGTTATGCGGCGGGATGTTGGTCGCCATGCCTACGGCGATGCCGCCGGCGCCGTTGACCAGAAGGTTCGGAATCCGCGTCGGCAGGACGGTCGGTTCTTCTTCCTTGCCGTCATAGTTCGGCTGGAAGTCGACCGTGTCCTTGTCGATATCCGCAAGGATCGACATGGCCGGCTTGGCCAGGCGGCATTCGGTATAACGCATGGCCGCGGGCTGATCGCCGTCGACCGAGCCGAAATTGCCCTGACCGTCGACCAGGACCAGGCCCATCGAGAAGGGTTGGGCCATGCGGACCAGGGCCATGTAAATGGCCGAGTCGCCGTGCGGGTGCAGCCGGCCCATGACGTCACCGACCGGGCGGGCGCACTTCACATAGGACTTTTCCGGCGTATAGCCCGAGGCCTGCATCATATAGAGGATGCGGCGGTGGACGGGCTTCAGGCCATCGCGCGCATCCGGCAGGGCACGCGAGACAATGACGCTCATGGCGTAATCGAGATAGGAGCGCTTGAGCTCATCCTCGATGGTGACGGAGCCGATGCCCGGCGGCAGGGCCCCACCCGCACCTTCGTACGGATTGAGGTCGCCACCCAGATTATCGCCGTTGTCGTTATCGCTCATGAATCAATGTCTTGCTGTTGGTACTTAATTTACTGCATCTAGCCTGATTAAAGCCTAGAACGGGATCTCGTCGTCGAGATCGAAGTTCTGGGCCGGCTGCTTGGACTGCTGCTTCGGACCCGCCGATGCCGGGGCGCCACCGCCGCCGTAGCTATCTTCATAGTCATTGTAGCCACCGCCACCGGACGAAGCGCCGCCGCCCTCACCACGGCCGCCAAGCAGGGTCAGATTGCCGTTAAAGCGCTGCAGGACGATTTCGGTCGTGTACTTTTCCTGGCCTTGCTGATCGGTCCACTTACGGGTCTGAAGCGAGCCCTCGAGATAGACGGTCGAGCCTTTGCGCAGATACTGCTCGGCGATCTTGGCCAGGTTGTCATTGAAGATGACGACGCGGTGCCACTCGGTTTTTTCCTTGCGCTCGCCCGTCATCTTGTCGCGCCACTGTTCGGAGGTGGCGACGGTGAGGTTGGCGACGCGCTCACCGGAATTCAGTGTACGGATTTCCGGGTCCTTGCCCAGATTGCCGATGATAATGACCTTGTTGACGCTTCCCGCCATGAATACTGCCTTTCTGACTGCCGGCCGCGCAGGCGCAAAATGGCGCGCAGCCCCGACTCGTTGATGTGACTTTAGAGACTTCCTTGCCTGAATCCAAGCCTTACGCACCCCGACAGGGGGCGCGGCGTTAACGATTCCTGTTAATCAACGGCACGAAGGCCCAAGACAATGGATCAAGCCGAATGTTCCCGACTTGTTCTCATCATATAGTCCACATGCAGCGGTTAGGCAAACCCCTTACGCCGAACTGTGCTCCGTTTCAATGAAACGCAGCACAGTTCGGTGTCATTAGTGGTCGCATGCTTGTTTTGTCGCGATATTTATGGCGAAAACCCCAGAAACGCTTCTTGGCACTTTTCGCCATATCGCTCTGGCCCGAAAAACCGGTTTCCACTTTTCGGAGCATGCTCTATTGGCCGGGGGTTACAACCTTGCCGTCGGCGTTCTTTTGCGGCAAGTCCTTGGGCACTTCGACCGTGTGGGGCTCGTTGCCGCGCGGCTCCTCGACAACGATGGCACCCGGCTGGACCAGCTTATTGCCGGCCTTGACCAACAGCGTCATGCGCATGCCCTCATACTTGGGCGCCATTTCCACGGTCGTATTGTTCACGAACAGGAAACTGCCGTTATAGGCGCCTTCGGTGATCGGGCCGGCGGTGCCGGTCACGCGCATATTGGTGCGGACGGTGAACAGCTCGACCGCGCATTTTTCGATCGACGGCACGTTGCGCGCGACAGGATTGAACTTCGGCTCCTTGGCGCCCGGCGGGTGGCCGATGAAGTAGCAGACATCGTCGGCCGCAGGCGCCTTCAGCTCCTTTTCACAGCCCGTCAGGACCGCAGCGGCCGTACCCAGGCTTCCCAGAACCAGTGCTTTTACGATGCGCATGCCAGCCTCCCTATCTATTATTCAGTGTCCTTACCGGACCGAACAGCCCTGCCCCTGGTCAACCAGGGTGCGGAAGGTTGTATTGTCATCAGAGATTTCGACGCGCTTAGGCACCAGGCGCAGGGTTTTTTCGCCCCATCGGCCGTACTGCGCTGAACCCGGCGTCACGCAGCGGCCATCATAGAGCAGGCGCGCGCATTGGTTAAGGCTGAGGTTGTCCGAGAGCGTGTTCCACTGATTGCCGCTGTAGCGCAGGCAAGCCGCCGTTGGCCCCTGCCCCGCCCCGGTATCCGGGACGACCTCGCCGCCACCTGCCGGCAGGGACGGATCGGCCGACGTGGTGGCCGGCGCGCCAGGCACCGGCGTCAGAGAACCGGTGGGCGCGGCGACGACATTGCCCGAGTCATCCAGGCCGACGTCCAGCGCCTGGGCGGCGACGCCATTCTTCTTGGCGCATTCGGCCAGGGTCAGATCGCCGACATAGGCGCCCGAAACGTAGCAGCGCAACGTCTTCTTGGGATCGAGCTTGGCGGGTTCGTCATTGACGTTAAAGACCAGGCCAGGCGGCTGGTCGTTCATCTTCTCCTCGCCCTTGTGGCTTTTCGACATGCCCACGGCCAGCGCCACGGCGACAGCGATCGCGACCGCTGCACCGGCGCCGATGGCAATCATGCGCTTCTTTTCTGGTGTCATGAAGGTCCCCCTCATTTACGCAAATCATGCGAGCGTCGATC
>CBFGPQ010000256.1:0-4130 GCA_965650705.1 uncultured Asticcacaulis sp.
TCGGTCGGGTTGGCGCCGGGCCAGCCGCCTTCGATATAGTCGATGCCGAAGGCGTCAAGCGCGGCGGCAATCGCCTGCTTGTCGGCTACCGTGAAGTCGATGCCTTGCGCCTGCGCCCCGTCGCGCAGAGTGGAGTCATAAAGGTAGATGCGTTCGCCCATGCGCTCCATCTACAGTTTGAATGTGCGAACGGCAACCGCGTTCGCACATTTGGGCGTTTAGGCCTCCCCCTGCATCCTGGGCCGCACGACCGGCGCGGCGCCTTCGCGCACGCCGAACTGGCGGCGAAAGACATCGCGCTGCTCGTGGACACTCGCCAGGACCAGCCCCATAGGGACACCCAAATCGATCAGCGTGTTTTCCGCCAGTTGCAGGCTGGCTTCGATCGTTTCCGGCACGGCGTCGGTGGCGCCCATCTGATAGAGCTTCTGGGCGTGCGCGGCGTCGCGGGCGCGGGCGATGATGTGCACGTCGGCACGCAAGCTCCGCACCGTCTTGACGACCGCGTCCGTAAAAGCCGTCGTCGAGGCCGTCACCACCACGGCGCGGGCGCGCTCAAGCCCCATCCGCTCCAGGAAGTCCGGCACAGATGCATCGCCGTACCAGGCCTCGACCCCGGCGGCGCGGGCGCGCGAGGTCACGTTCGGATTGAAATCAACCACGGTGAACGGGATGTCGTGAACCTTGAGCATATCGGCGACCAGTGCGCCGACGCGTCCGTAACCTACGATGATGACCGGGCTCCCCTCGCTGACGACTTCGGGCGCCTCGGTCGTCTGGACGCCGGGCCTGGCGGTCATCTTGCCGAAGCGGCTGGCCAGAGAGGCCAGGAGCGGCACCAGAAACAGGCTGAGCGTCGCCGACAGGATCACGGACTGACCGAAGTCCGCATTCACCGCCTTGTTGCCGACCGCCTGGTCAATGATGACAAAGGCGAATTCGCCCGCCGGCCCCAGCACGGCCGCGGTCTCGATCGCGGCGATATGGCCAAGGCCAAAGGCGCGCGCCAGCGGGTAGACGAGCAACGCCTTTATAGCGACCATGGCAACGACCAGACCCAGGATCAGCGTCGGATTGGCGAAGATGGCCGACAGCTCCAGCCGCGCCCCGACGGTTACGAAGAACAGGCCCAGCAGGAGGCCCTTGAACGGGTCGATCAGCACCTCGACCTCACGGCGGTATTCCGTTTCGGCCAGCAGCACACCGGCGACGAAGGCGCCCAATCCCATGCTCAGGCCGGCGATGACAGCTACCTGACCGGACAGCAGGACGACCAGCAGGCAGGCGGCCATGAACAGTTCGCGGCTCTTGGCGGCGGCAACCAGGTTGAACAGGGGGCGCAGCAGGAAACGGCCGCCGATAATGATAACGCCCATGCCGATCAGGGCGGGGATAAGCGCCAGCAGTCCCTGCCAGCCGACGCCGGTCCCTGCGCTGGTGCCGGCGAGAATAGCGACGGTGATCAGGATGGGGGCGACGGCCACGTCCTGGGCCAGCAGGACAGCGAAAACACTGCGGCCAGACGCCGTACGCAACTGCTTGCGGTCGGACAGGACGGGAATGACGACCGCGGTCGAGGACATGGCCAGGGCCATGCCGAGCGTCGCCGCCCCGGATACGCTGCGGCCCAGCACGAAAAACAATGCGGCCAGCACGACGGAACACAGCGCCATCTGCGCCGCGCCAAAACCGAAAATCATGCGCCGCATCGATTTCAGGCGCTCAAACGTCAGTTCCAGACCAATGGAAAACAAAAGGAAGACCACGCCGAGCTCGGCCAGCGCATGGACACTGTGCGAGCGCATGAGCGCGAAACTGTCGAAGACTGGTGATACATCGGCCAGCCGGCCCACGCCGTCCGGCCCAAGCAAGACACCGACCAGAAGAAAGCCCAGAACGCCAGAAACTTTATATTTCTGAAAAATAGGAACGATTACCGCCGAGGCCAGCAGGAAGACGATAATAACAACTTCATAGCCTTGAGATGCGTTGGCCACCTTATGGGCGGTGTCGGCAGCCATTTCGCTGATGGCGGGGGGGGCTTGTTGGGCGTGTAGCATACGGTTCTTCCCTTTTTCTATTGCACCGCTGTCCCGGCAAATGCCGTCACGCCCCGTTTCCGTCAGCACGGCGGAGGGCATGAACATTTCAACGATTTTGGGAACGGCGCGACCGTAACTCCATTAAAACCCGCCAGCGGACAGTTTGGAAACCCCCAAAATGCGAAAAATGGCAAAAAAAATATCACTTTTCCCGATAGATGGGCCGGGCGGCAAACATGACAAATAATTCATGTGGCGTGTAGGGATTATTGGTTAGTGTACCGATCGTATCTTTTTCAACGACGGCCAAACGCCGCGTTTCAGTGGGTAGCTTCATGCGTCTGTCCAACCTCCTTCTCACCACCACCCTGATAAGCGGTCTTGCGCTCGGCGCCGCCGCCGGAACGCCCGACCGGTGCATCGATGCGCACTGCCGGATGCTGAGCCTTCACAGCCTCGACGGCTTCTTTACCGGCGCGGACGGCCAGGGCGGCGAGGCCTCCACCGTTGCGAAGCGCTTCGGTACCTGGGGTATAGACACGTCTGGCATGGACACCTCGGTCAAGCCGGGCGACGACTTCTTCAACTATGTCAACGGTACAGCCGTCAAGAACATGGTCATCCCGGCCGACAAGACCTCGATCGGCAGCTTCATCGCCCTGCGCGACCTGTCCGAAGCCCGCTCCAACGCCATCGTCACCGGCTTGGCCGCGCGCAATGACCTGACCGGCGACGACGCCAAGATCGCCGCCACCTACAATGCCTTCATGGACGAGGCCGCCGCTGAAAAGCTCGGGGCCGCGCCCCTGAAACCCCGTCTCGCCGCCATCAAGGCCATCAAGACCAAGGCCGAGATGGCGAAGTATATGGGTGAGACCAGCGGCACCTTCGGCGCGGCTTTCTTCAACCCCTATGTGGCCTCCGACGAAAAGAACCCGAAGCTTCAGGTCCTCCTTATGGCCCAGGGCGGCCTGGGTCTGCCGGATCGCGACTACTATCTGAAGGACAGCTTTGCCGACAAAAAGGCCAAGTACGAGACCTACATCGCCGACATGCTGCGTCTCGTCGGCTACGCCAATCCGGAACAGTCGGCCAAGGACATCCTGGCGCTGGAAACACGGATCGCTGAAGTCCACTGGACGCGCATCGAGCGTCGCGATTCGACCAAGACCTATAATCCGATGACCAAGGCGGAACTGGCGGCCTATGCGCCAGGCTTTGACTGGAATGGCTTCCTGGACGGCGCTAAGACCGGTCACGCCAGCAAGATCGTCGTCAATGAAAACACGGCATTCCCAAAGATCGCCAAGATCTTTGCCGACACGCCGCTCGAAACGCTGAAGGCCTGGGAAACCTTCCGAACCGCCGACCAGGCGGCACCTTACCTGTCGAAGGCCTTTGTCGATCGCGCGTGGGAATTCCGCTCACGGGACCTCAGCGGCGCCCAGGCCCAGCGCCCACGCTGGAAGCGCGCCATCTCAGCCGTCGAAGGCAGTCTCGGCGAAGCATTGGGACGCACCTATGTCGCGACCTATTTCCCGCCCGAATCCAAGGCCAAGATGGAAACCCTGGTCGCCGACCTGCGCGCCGCGCTGAAGATCCGCATCGACAACCTGACCTGGATGTCCGACGCCACCAAGCTCAAGGCGCAGGAAAAGCTCAGCAAGTTCGGCGTCAAGATCGGCTATCCGGAAAAGTGGCGCGACTATTCGGGCCTGACGGTCAAGGCCAATGATCTCTATGGCAATGCCGAACGTTCCAGTCTCTTCAACTGGGCATACCAGGCCGCCAAGATCGACAAGCCCACCGATCCGTTGGAATGGGGCATGACGCCCCAGACCGTCAACGCCTATTACTCGCCGACCGAGAACGAGATTGTCTTCCCGGCCGCCATCCTGCAGCCGCCTTTCTTCGACCCGGAGGCCGACCCGGCCGTCAACTACGGCGGAATCGGCGGCGTCATCGGCCACGAAATCGGCCACGGCTTCGACGACCAGGGCCGCAACTATGACGGCAACGGCGTACTGACCGATTGGTGGACCGCCGAAGACGGTGAAAAATTCAAGGTCCAGGCCGCCAAGCTCGGGG
>CBFGPQ010000257.1:0-4090 GCA_965650705.1 uncultured Asticcacaulis sp.
GAAATTATCTCAAAAACTCCGGATATGGAGATAACTAATGTCATCACGCTCTAGGCTCCAGCGGGTGGTCGCTTTTGCCAAGCGATTGTGCCTTGGAATTAAACCACGCTGATCGGTATGATCCGGACCTCGTCAGGCAGTTCCGGCCGAACCAGATCGATATGCAGCAGGCCATAGGCCAGTTCCGCGCCTTTCACCTCGAAACCATCGCTGAGCACGAAGCCGCGATTGAAGGCGCGCAAGCCGATGCCGCGATGCAGGAACTCCCGTGACTCAGGTTCGCCGGCGCGTTCCCTGGTGGCGATGATCATCAACTGGCGGCCCTTGACCTCGACACGCAGCTGGTCCTGCGTAAAGCCCGCCACCGCGATGCTGATACGGATATGACCAGGCGTGACCTGCTCGACATTGTAGGGCGGATAGTTGTCGTGGCTACGGCCGACGCGTTCGATCATCAGGCGCATGTCGTCGAAGCCAAGCAGGAATGGGCTATCGAAGACAATGGTCCGAGACATAAGGTTAGCCCTGGCTCTCCAGGAAGTCGGTGATCGCTGCGCGCGCCGCTGGCTCGGTCAACATGGGAGCGTGACCGACATAGTCGACATCGACACGGCTGAAGTCGCTCGACATGGCTTCCATCGCCAGGGCCTCCCCGTCTTCCAGCAGGTCCGACAGAGCACCGCGTACCAGCAGGATGCGACGGCCGGTCGCCAGGCTCATATAGCACGGAGCCATGTCATAGGTGCTGGATGTCACCGTTACGCTCTTGAAGGCCTCGGTGATGCGCGAGTCATAGGCCAGCCGCAACAGGCCGTCGCGGCCCTTGATGAAGACGCGCTTGGCGAACTTCTGCCAGTCCGACGGCGAATAGTTGGGGAAGGCGATGCGGTTGGCTTCGGCGATATAGACGGCGGCGTCGTGCCAGTTCTTGAAGACCTGATGCGACTGCGCGGCGTAGGACGAGATGCGCGCAAGGCCCTTGGACGACAGGACCGGGCCGACATCGTTGAGCACGGCAGCCTTGATCAGGTTCGGGCGTAGGGTCGACAGTACCATGGTTATCAGCCCGCCCATCGACGTGCCCACGAAGATCGCCTGGCCGATGCCCAGGCTGTCGCAGAGGTCGAGGATGTCGCGGGCATAGGTCCAGATGTGGTAGTTCATCGGGTCCTGATCTTTTTCAGACAGGCCGCGGCCACGAATGTCGGGCACGATAACACGACGGTCGAGCGCGGCGATGTAGGGTGCGACATCTTCGAAATCGGCAGAGTTGCGCGTCAGGCCATGCAGGCAGACAACCGGCAGCCGCACGCGGCCCGAGCTGGCCGGATAGTCGCGCGCATAGAGCCTTAAGCCGTCATCCGTCGACCACCACCGGTCCTGGTAGGCCGGCGGCTTCCGCAACAAGAGACCGCGATCGGAATGATGCATTTCGCCCGCCTCATGATCCGGGTGACGCTGCGAGGACGGTTTCAGACTGAGCAAGAGGCCACCTGATTGGGGAAAAGTTAACCCTGATTGATGATTCTTTACAGCAATTCACTCATTTTGCGCGTAAAAAATGCATGATTTCAGCGGTCGCGGAGCCTTGTCTTGCTTTTTGCCCGCACTGTGGCTATGAGGCGGCATCGGGTCGCTCAGGACGGCCCGGCCCCGCGAAAGGCGCGTGCCCTCCTGACGGATGATATCCAGACACCACAATCTGCTCTTTTGCGGTCTTCACGGGATGGGGAAAAGACCGATAGCAAAGGAGTTTTACCATGCCTGAACAGGCAAACCTTTCCATCGATTCCCTTAAACGCGATGCCGCGCGCCTGCTCAAACAGGCCCGTGCCGGTGATGAAGTCGCGCTCAAGCGCTTTGTCTTTCTGCGCAGTCCGCCCGAGACGCTGCAACTGAAGCACGCGCTGGCGGTGGTGGCCGATGAGGCCGGTTTCGACAGTTGGGCGGAGCTGAAGCAAACGCAATCCGGGCTCGATTTTTCCGAGTTTTTCGCGACGCCCTCTCTGCGCGACAGCCTCAATCCCTGGTTCAGCAATTACGAAGAGGCCAAGGCGTTCCATGTTGCCGATGGCGGTGTTTTGTTGCCGTACCGCCACCACTTCTTCGTTAGTTCGCTGGCCATGCTGGAACGGCTGGGTTTCGAGACCGACCACCCAGACTGGCGCGACATCGGCTACGACTTCGTCCGGCCGGCGTCGGAGGCCGCGCACGCCCGGATTAAGGCCCGTTTGCAACGTCGGTTCGCCGGGCGCTGAATTTGCGCCTCTCCAGCTTGCTGGAGAGGCAGCAAGCGCATTAACGCCTGGAGATCAGATTGTGCATCCGGCGGTTGGTTACCGCACCCGGCACGCGGTTGAGCTTGATCAGCCCTTCCGGCTCGCCCCACAGGTCGTAAGCATCGGCCTTGGTCACCTTGGCCTTGACGATGTCGCCGGCTTTCAGGCCCGTAAAACCCTTCAGGAAGATATGGCCGTCGATTTCGGGAGCATCGCCCCTGGTGCGCGCGATGGCCGTGCCGTCATTGCGGATGTCATCAACGATGGCGTCTTCGATACGGCCGACCTTGTTGGCCAGCTTCTGCGCCGAAATGCGCGAAGCCACCGCCATGAAGCGCGCCAGGCGGTCCTGCTTGACCTCTTCGGGGACGTGGTCGGGCAGCAGCTTGGCGGCCGCGCCTTCGACGTTTTCGTAGGCAAAGGCGCCGACGCGGTCGATCTGCGCCGCTTCCAGCCAGTCGAGCAGCAGGTTGAAATCGGCCTCGGTCTCACCCGGAAAGCCGACGACGAAAGTCGAGCGCAGGGTCAGGTCCGGGCAGACTTCGCGCCAGCTCTCAATCCGCTGCAACGTCTTGTCCTGGTTGCCCGGCCGTTTCATCAGTTTCAGGATCTTCGGGCTGGCGTGCTGAAAGGGGATGTCCAGGTAGGGCAGGATCCTGCCTTCCGCCATTAAGGGGATGACGGCATTCACGTGCGGATACGGATAGACGTAGTGCATCCGTGCCCACACACCCAGTTCGCCAAGCCCGCGGGCCAGGTCTTCAAACGAAGCGTCCCAGTTCTGGCCGCGCCATTCACTTTGGGCGTACTTGATATCGAGCCCGTAGGCCGACGTGTCCTGAGAGACGACCAGCAATTCCTTTACGCCCGACTTGGCTAGGGTCTCGGCTTCGCGCAGGACTTCGGCGATGGGGCGCGACGCCAGGTCACCGCGTAGGGACGGTATGATGCAAAAGGAGCAGCGGTGGTCGCAGCCTTCGGAAATCTTGAGATAGGCGTAATGCTTGGGCGTCAGTCGGACGCCGGGGCTGTCTTCGGGAACCAGTGGCCGGAAGGGATCGGGCTTGGGTGGGACGATATTGTGGACCGCGTCCATGACCGCTTCGTACTGGTGTGCGCCGGTGACGGCAGCGACGTTCGGAAACCGCGAGCGGATCAGCTCCTCTTCGCCGCCCATGCAGCCGGTGACGACGACCTTGCCGTTCTTGGCCATGGCCTCGCCGATGGCGTTCAGGCTCTCTTCCTTGGCGGAATCGAGAAAACCGCAGGTGTTGACGACCACGACATCGGCGCCGTCATAATCGGCGGCAGTGCTATAGCCTTCGCCACGCAGGCGGGTCAGGATGCGTTCGGAATCGACAAGAGCCTTGGGGCAGCCTAGTGACACAAATCCCACTTTCGGCGCGGAAATGTTAGCGGTATCATTCATTACAAAAAAGTACTTGAGTTTGATCGGGGAACAGTCTTTATGGCCCCAATAACGAAAAATATCGCCGGTTGAAAGCCAATTCCCGACTTAAGTAGTCAGGAAATTTCCGGCTGCCAGATCCAAGAGGACTTCCAATGCTGCTTTTTGCCGATACCGCCGATACCGCCATCCTGGCCGAGCTGAAAGAAGCCGGTCTCGTTGATGGCGTGACCACCAACCCGACCATCATCGCCAAGTCGGGCCGCAACATCGCTGAAGTCATCAAGGAAATCTGCGAGTTGATCGAAGGCCCGATCTCGGCCGAAGTCGCCGCTACCGATGCCGCCACCATGATCAAGGAAGGCGAAAAGCTGGCCAAGATCGCGTCGAACGTGGTCATCAA
>CBFGPQ010000258.1:0-4073 GCA_965650705.1 uncultured Asticcacaulis sp.
TGGAGCGGCACCATCCGCGTGTCGCTGGTCTCACTGTCGGTGGACATGTTCACGGCGCTCTATTCCGGCCGCAAGATCGCTTTCCACCAGATCCACAAACCCTCGGGCGAGCGCGTTCGCCAGCAACTCGTGGCCGCGGGCGAAGTCGTCGAGCGCGACGATATCGTCAAGGGCTATGAGGTCGAGAAGGGCGAATACGTCCTGTTCGAACCCGACGAGATCAGCGACCTCAAGATCCCGTCCAGCAAGGCGATGGAACTCAGCCGCTTCGTGTCCTATGCCGATGTTGACGCCATCTGGTTCGACACGCCTTATTACCTGGCGCCGTCAGGCAAGGCGGACCTCGCCACCTTTTCGATCATCCGCGACGCCATGCGCGAACTGAAGGTCATGGGCCTGGGCCAAATCGTCATCAGCGGCCGCGAGCGCCTGTGCGCCGTCAAGCCGTGTGGCCAGGGCCTGCTGCTCGAGACGCTGCACTATCCCGACGAAATCAAACGGTCCGGCCACTATTTCGGCGACATCAAGCCGGTGACCGCTGACGCCGAAGAAGCGGACCTGGCCAAGGAACTGATCAAGCGCAAGGTTGGAGCGTTCGAACCTGACGCCTTCACCGACCACTACACGGAGGCGCTGCAGGAGCTGGTCGACGCCCGCATCGAAAATCGCGCTCCGGTGGTTGAAAAGGACAGGGCCGCGCCCAAGGTCGTGAACCTGATGGACGCCCTGCGCAAGAGCCTGGCCGAAGGCAAGCCCGCCGCCAATGACGCCAAGCCGGCGCCCGCCAGGAAGCGGCCGAAGAAGGCGGGGTGACCGCGCGTGCGGTAGGTGACTTTACTCGCCCCTGAAGGTTCCGGGTGAATGCGTACTCGCGCTACCCAAGTTTAGGCTTGCATCGTGCAGCGCAAAATGAGCAATTAGCGTCGGCCCGGCGCCGCTTGCTGCGGACGGCCCCACGCGTGTGGCTAAGCGTACCCCAAGGGGTTTCTCGTTCGCGTCCGGCAGCCCACCTGTCACGGGACCATGAAACAATGAAGCCTTCGATTTTTGGCGCCGTTATACTGATCCTTACGGGTCTCAACTGTCCGCAGACTGTCACCGCGCAATCGCGTCCTGAGGCCGCGCAAGAGACCGGGCCCTATTGGCCGGCCGCCAAGCCCTTGCCGAAAACCTCGAACGAACCCTTAGGCCGGATATGGACCGTTGCGGGCGACGAGGGCAGCGGCCAGGCGGCGAAGCCTGCTAAACCCGTTGCCAAGCCCAAGCCCCTGGCGCAAAAGGCTGCCCAAAACGCGCCCCGGCCTGCCTTGAAAAAAGCTTTCAAGACACCGTCCAAGCCCGCACCCGCCAAGACGGCAAAGCCCAGGCGGATGTCCCCCGCGCCCGCCAAGGCGGCCAAGCCCGCGCCCGCCGCGCCGTCCAAACCGGCGACTGCGCCGCCAAAGACCGCATCGAAGGCGAGTATGTCCGCCGCCAGCACGGCCGACGCCATCATCCTGTCGGACGCGCAGAAGGGCTGCAGCGCGAAGGATGCCAATGCCTGCCTGATTCTCGGGCGCATGTACGTCACTGGCACCGTTGCCGCCAGGGACGAGCCTGCCGCCGTCCGGACCTTCAAGCAGTCGTGTGATCTCGGCAATGGTGCGGGCTGCCACGCCCTTGCGATGATGTACGAGAAGGGCGCCGGCACGGCCGCCAATGCCGGCGAAGCCGCGCGTTACTACAAGATGGCGTGCAAGCTTGGCACGGCTCCGGCCTGCAAGACCACCGGCAAGCCCACCGGCAAGACGCCTGGCAAGGTCGAAGGCGCCAAGTTCAATCTCGGTGAGCTGCTCTTCCCCAAAAAGCCCCCCGTATCCTGACAGATATTTGTGCGGTATCATTAGCCAGACCGTTCAAAGCAAAAGTCTGACTAATTGACTTCCCATCGCCCGCGACACGTGGTAGCGCTATCAAAACAGCGGTGAACGCTGATTGGAACCGCCGCAACGGCGGGAGGCATATGGGAGTGAAAACATGACATTCATCGCGCGCACCGCCGCGGTATCCTTCGCCGTGCTATCGCTGGCAGTCCCCGTTCATGCGCAGGACCGGACCACCGTCACCATTGACGCGGCAAAACCCGGCGCGAAGATCGACCGCCGCATCTTCGGCCAGTTCGCCGAGCACCTGGGCAGCGGCATCTATGACGGCATCTGGGTCGGCAAGGATTCGACCATTCCCAATACGCGCGGCATCCGCAACGACGTCGTCGCCGCGCTCAAGGCGATCAAGGTGCCGGTGGTCCGCTGGCCGGGCGGCTGCTTCGCCGACGAATATCACTGGCGGCGCGGCATCGGGCCGGAACGCAAGTCCCAGATGAACGCCAACTGGGGCGGGGTCGTCGAGCCCAATACCTTCGGCACCGACGAATTCATGGACTTTGCCAACCAGGTCGGCGCCGAAGCCTATATCTCGGTCAATGTCGGTTCGGGCACGGTCGCCGAAGCGGCCGAATGGCTGGAATACATGACGGCTTCGACGGCCGACTCGCTGGGGGCCGAGCGCGCCAAGAACGGCCATGCGGAGCCTTATAAGGTCCCGTTTGTGGGCATCGGCAACGAAAGCTGGGATTGCGGCGGCGCCATGACGCCGGACTTCTATGTCAGCCAGATGAAGATGTATGCGCGCTTCGTGCGCAACTTCAATCCGGCCCAAAAGATGGAGCGCATCGCGGTCGGCCCCAGCGGTCCAGACACCTCCTACACCGAGGCCGTCATGAAGTCGTACAAGGGGCGCAGCTGGGCCTGGGATATCGAAGGCCTGTCGCTCCACCAGTATACGACTGGCGGCGGCTTCCCCGTGTCGCAGCCGGCCACGGGGTTCACGGAAAAGGAATACGCCGTCATCCTCAAGGACACCTTGTTGATGGAAGAGCTTGTCACGACGCATTCCGCGATCATGGACAAGTACGATCCTGAGAAGAAGGTGTCGCTGGTCGTCGACGAATGGGGCGCCTGGTACAAGGCGACACCGGGCACCGATCCCGGCTTCCTGATGCAGCAGAACACCCAGCGCGATGCCGTGCTGGCCGCGCTCAACATCAACATCTTTGCCCGTCACGCAGACCGCGTGCGCATGGCCAACATCGCCCAGATGGTCAACGTCCTGCAGGCCATGATCCTGACGGACAAGGAAAAGATGCTGCTGACGCCGACCTATCACGTCTTCCGCATGTATGTGCCGTTCCAGGACGCCACCTTCATCCCCGTGACCTACGACGCGGGAACCTATACGTTCGGCGACATCAAGCTGCCGCGCGTCGATGCCGCCGCAGCGAAAGGCGCGGACGGCAAGATCTACCTGTCGCTGACCAACCTCGACCCCAACAAGCCCATCGACATCGATGCGGCCAGCCTGGGCCTCAAGGTCAAGTCGGTGTCGGGCGAGACCCTGGCGGCTGCCAAGATGGATGCGATCAATACTTTTGACGCGCCGAACACAGTCGCACCGAAGCCGGTCACAGCGAAGCTGAAGGACGGCAAGATCATGGTCCGCCTGGCCCCGGCCTCCGTCACCATGCTGACGCTCAATCCGTAAGGGAGGTTGCAGATGAACATCTTTTCCGCATTGACACTCGGCGCCGTTCTGGTGGCGGCGCCGGTCACGGCGACCGCGCAAGGCGTGATCACCGAGCGCATCACGGTCCACGGCAAGGCGCTTGAGGGCAATCTCGAAGGCAATCCGGCCGACCGCAAGGTCATCGTCTACTTGCCGGCCGATTATCGCACCTCAAAGAAGCGCTATCCGGTCGTCTACGCCCTGCACGGCTATTCGATCGACAACGAAAAGTGGACGACCGAGATCAAGACGCCCGCGACCATCGACGGCGCGTTCGCCGCCGGCGTGAAGGACATGATCGTCGTCCTGCCCGACAGCCGGACGCTGCACAACGGTTCGATGTATTCGAACTCGGTGACGACCGGGAATTTCGAGGATTTTATCGCCCGCGACGTGGTCGGCTATATCGACAGCCACTATCGCACGCTTGCCACGCGCGACAGCCGTGGCCTGGCCGGCCATTCGATGGGCGG
>CBFGPQ010000259.1:0-4031 GCA_965650705.1 uncultured Asticcacaulis sp.
TGGCGCGGTTCCCAACCGCGCACTTCAAAAGCACGAAGGTTGAGTTGACCGGCGATCACGCCGCGAACATCACAGGTGATCTAACCATCCACGGGGTGACGCAAAGTGTCGTGTTCGCCGTGGTTTTTAACAAGAAGGCTTTCAATCCCGCTTTGTTTAAAACTGGGTACGGATTTTCGGGGACGGCGCATATCAGCCGGCGAGCCTTTGGCCTCGGAAAGTTCGAACCTGTCATTGGCGATGATATTGAGATTTTTCTTGAGGCAGAAGCCTATCCCTGACGTCACTTCCGCTTTTCGTAAGACCGTAAGCGGCCATTAATCCGCTTAGGGCCAAGGGCAGTCATTGCGCAGCGGCGGCTTGCTCCTTGGCCAGCTGGGCGTTGAATTCCCGTTCGCTTTGGGCGTTGAAGGCCTGAAGCGCTCCGGCGTCAACAAACGCGTTGGCGTCGCCCGCGACCTGGCGGGCGCGCTTATCCGCCAGGTTGAAAAAGTTGGCATGGTTGGCAAGGAAGATGTCGGCATCGACCTTGCGCATATAGGCAAAGGTTGCGCGATAGTCCGCGATCATGCCCGGATAGGATTCCGGCACAAGCATCTGTCCGCCCGTCGTGGTGCTGCAATGGAAAAAGGCACGGTGCGGCGTGCCGTCGTCGCCGCGGACATCCATGCTCCAGCTTGTGCAGCCGGGGCTATGGCCGGGCGTGAGGTGCGCCGTCAGGGTAACCCCGCCGAGGCTTAAGGGCTCGCCGTGGCCGATAACGCGGTCGACGCGCACCGGCGGGATGGCAATGTTCGACGTCGGCCCGAAACGGATACGGCCGGCTTCGAGTATGCCGCGATCCGCCGCGCTGGCCACCATGGTCGCGCCGCTGGCCTTTTGCAGCGCGGCCAGGCCGCCGGCGTGGTCGAAATGGGCGTGGCTGTTGAGCAGATATTTCACGTCGCGGATATCAAAGCCGAGCGCGCGGATATTGGCGATGATCTGCGGCGGCGTCTGGGGGAGGGCGCCATCCAGCAGGAAATGGCCGCGCGGCGTGGTGATGAGCCATGCGCTCACGCCGGTCGTGCCGACATAATGGATGTTGCCCATCACCCGGAAGGGTGGAAACGGATCGTTCCAGTGCGCTTCGGCCGCCATTTCGGCCAGCGGCGCCGCCTCGGCCTCGGCGATTGCTCCGTCGTTCGCCAAGGGCTCAGGCGCCGCGCACCCGCACAGAAGAACAGCCGCGCATACGGAAAGCAATCTGGCCATTGACGTATAAACCTCCCAGGGCCACCCGCGTCTAGCCGCGCAAGGTTGACCAACTAGGATGCTGCGCCTGGAAACACTGTCCGTCAACGCACAAATGGGGCTGTGGCACGTGCGTTTGGGGCCTGGTTCACAGGAAGCGAGACATGGTCATCTAAAGGCTCGGCACTCAAAGGGAGACTTGCGGGACCCAGCGACCTTTATACCAACAGGTCGAGCAGTTGCCCGGTCGCTTCCCTGGCGCTTTTCATCACGGCGATATTGGCGGCCACAGCGACCTCGGCCTGCTTCTGTCCAACCATGGCTTCGGCCAGGCCGGTGACGTCGGTGGGATCCTGACAGCGGAACGGTCGAACATCTGCATGGCGTTTGTGACACCCGCGGCGGCAGCATTTAAAGCAGTCATGGTACGCAACCTTTACACGCCGGTTCGGGCTCCGGCTTGTGGATAATCCGGCCTAATGTTTAAGGGGATGCTGAGGGACACGGTTAATGGCCTTGGCGCCTCCCTGCGCGGTGGCGCAGGGAGGCGAGGGGGGCTTACAGCAGCTCCGCGATCTGCACGGCGTTCAGCGCCGCGCCTTTCAGCAACTGGTCGGCGGCGACGAACATCGAGATCGAGCGGCCCGATGGGTCCGACAGGTCGCGGCGGATGCGGCCGGCCAGCACGTCGTCCTGGCCCGAGGCATCCTTTGGCATCGGGAAATAGTTATTTTCCCAGTCATCGACCAGCTTCACACCTGGGGCGTTGGACAGGCGTTCGCGGACCTCTTCCGGCGAGATCGGTTGTTCGCATTCGAAGGTGATCGAGATCGAATGCGCCCGCAGGACCGGCACGCGGATGCAGGTCGAGTTGACGCGGATATCCGCGTCGTCGAGAATCTTCTTCGTCTCCTTCATGACCTTGGTTTCTTCGTCATTGTACCCGGTTTCCGGATCGATCGGCGTATTGTGGCTGAAGAGGTTGAAGGCATAGGGATATTTGATGACATTGGGGGAAAAGTCGCGGCCGTCGAGATAGGCGCGGGTCGACTCTTCAAGCTCCTGCATCAGCGCCGCGCCGCCGCCCGACGCCGCCTGATAGGTCGAGATGATCAGCCGCTTGACCGGATTGACCGAATGGATGGGCCACAGCGGCACCAGGGTCGTGATCGCCGAGCAGTTGGGATTGGCGATGATGCCCTTGTGCTTCTTGATTTCGGCGGCATTGATTTCCGGGATGACCAGCGGCACCTCCGGGTCGGCGCGGAAGGCCGAGGAGTTGTCGACCACGACTGCGCCGGCCTTGATGGCCACAGGCGCGAACTGTTTCGAGATACCGCTGCCGGCGGAGAAGAGCGCGATATCGACGCCTTCGAACGCGTCGTCGGTCGTTTCCTCGATCGTCAGTGGCTCGCCACGAAAGGCGACGGTCTGGCCGGCCGAACGCGCCGAAGCCAGCAGCTTCAGGCCTTTTAGCGGAATGCCGCGGCGCTCGATGCAGCCGATGAATTCGCGGCCGACGGCTCCGGTGGCGCCGACGATGGCGACGGTCTTGTTGTGCATGTTGGGGTCCTTTTAGGCAATAAAAAAGCCCCGGCCGGATGGACGGGGCGATGTCGGAGATTGAGCTGTGAGCGTGATGTCGTTTACGCGCGCGCGATTATCCCCGGCCCCTGGGCCTTGGTTTTCATCGTTGTTGTTGTGCGCGTGACGAAGGTCATGAGGAGGGCGTTTACGTCGGGGGAGGGGCGGATGTCAAGGCCGCCCGACGTCCCCCTTCCGTCAGCTTCGCTATGGCTCGCTGCCACCTTCCCCGTAAACGGGGAAGGAAAATATTGAGTCCATATGCTTATTCCTTCCCCGTTTACGTGGGTTTGGCGCCAGCGAAAGTATAGCTTTCGCAAGCCATGGGCATTTGCGGAGCAAATGACGGAAGGGGGGCGCGTTTGCCAGCCGACGTACACATCCCGCCAATTTTCTGCGTCCTCGTGACCACTGCCTTTTCCTGGGCGCGATAATCCGGCATGGCATCGTATCGACAGGTGCGCCGCCCATGAAACTCTTCGACAACCGCCCGATGACGGCCTTTGCCATCCTGTGCTTCATCTGGGGGACGACCTGGCTGGCGACCAAGGTCGCGCTTGAGACCATGCCGCCTTTGTTCATGGCCGGGACGCGCTTTGTGGCGGCGGGTCTGATCATGACGGCCTTTGGCTGGCCAAGGGGCGAACGATTGCCCGTCCGCCCCGCCGACGCCGGCCGGTTGCTGGTGGCGACCCTGTTCATGATCGTCCTGTGCTACGGGCCCCTGTTCTGGGCCATGCAGTTCATCGAATCCGGCCTGGCGGCGGTGATCGACATGTCGCTGACGCCGGTGGCGCTTCTGGTCTGTGCCGTCGCCATGCGCCAGGAGGAAGCGACGCCGCGCAAGGTCTTTGCCCTGATCCTTGGGGTGGCGGGTGTCGTCATCATGTTCCTGCCCGACCTCAGCCGCCTGACGGCGGCGGGAAGCGGAGGCATGCGGATCATCGGCGGGCTTGTGACCGCTTCGGCGGCCTTTACCTATGCCTTCGGCTCGGTCATCGCCAAGCCCCTGCTGAAAACCTATTCGACCACGCTTTTGTCCGGGCTGACGACCCTGATCGGCGGGGCGATCCTGCTTGCCCTGTCGCTGGGGTTCGAGCCCCGCGCGGTGGCGGCGCTCGACTTCAACTGGGGTTTCCGGGCGTGGATGGGCTGGCTGTACCTGATGCTGTTCGGCTCGCTGATCGCGTTCGCGCTCTACATGCAGTTGCTGC
>CBFGPQ010000260.1:0-3960 GCA_965650705.1 uncultured Asticcacaulis sp.
TCTCGCAGTCGCTGGCGACGATGGACTGCCGCATCATCCAGGCGGTCGAGGTCGGCTACAACCGTTTGTTCGGCGCCGGCGGCGCCTTTAGCTATGTCCTGTTCGTCCTGCTGACCATCTATGTCGCCATCCTGGGCTATGGCTTCATGACTGGCCGCACGCAGCTGACCGTGCCCATGCTGTCGCCGCGCATCATCACCATGGTGCTGGTCCTGACCTTTGTTACCGCCTGGCCGGCCTATCACGCCATCTTCTATGGCCTGCTGATGAACGGTCCCGATGAGGTCGCCGCCGCACTGCTTGGGCAAAAGGGCAGCGCGGTGATGAACTTTGCCCAGGCGCTCGATGGCCTTTTCGTGCGCTTCGCCGAGATCGCGCAAAGCCTGGACGGCAATACATCGACAGTCGTGACCATCCCGGGCCAGCCCAATCCGACCGCGGCCAACATGCTCGCGCCCAAGCCCATGCCGGTGACCTTGTTCTGGCTGTCGGGTCTGTTCCTATTGTGCTCGACACTGGGCGTGCTCATCCTGACGCGCATGGTGTTGTACCTGCTGCTCATCCTGGGGCCGGTCTTCATCGTCTTTGGCCTGTTCCCCCAGACGCGCGGCCTGTTCAACGGCTGGATTCGCACCAGCATGATCTTCTCACTGGCGCCGCTGCTGACAGTGCTTGGGGGGACAGCGGCCCTGACCCTTTTTGTCCCGCTGATCGAAAGCATCGGCAATGATCCGCAGCGCGCCGTGCAGGCCGTGCAGCCCATGGTCATCCTGTTCATGGGCTCGCTGATCTATTGCGCCTTCCTGTTCACCCTGATGTGGGTGGCGGCCAACCTGGTCAAGGACTGGCAGGCGGCGCTGCGCGACAAGCCAGCGTCCCCAGGGCAGCAGATGACGGGCGTCGCCGGTACCCTGCAGACGATGCAATCTTCTCAGGCCCTGCAGTCACTGAACGCCAGCTCACGTGCCTCCGATGCGCTGGAACGCACCGCGCCTTTGGTGACGGCCGTGACCCGCGACCAGTCGATCGCCAGCGCCTCCGGCGCCCGCGCCCAGGTGCTGGGCCTTTACGATCCCGATACCCGCGCGCCTCAGGGCAGCGCCGACCGCTTCAGCCGCGTGCAGGGGCTTGGGCAACGCTTTCGTCCGGCCGCCGGCCCGGCGGCAGCCATGAAGACGCCCTCGCCCGCGCCGCCCGCAGATGTGAAATGACCATGAAACGCGTACTTTTCCCTGTGCTTCCCCTCTTGCTCGCGACCTCCGTGGCGGCCCAGCCCGTCACCGATTTCGACACGCGGCTGCGCGTGATCGACTACGACCCGACCGCCGTCGTCCAGATGCTGGGCTGCGCCGGTTTCCAGACGACCGTGACCCTGGCATCCAATGAACAGGTCGAAAACGTTTCGGTGGGCGACTCCGCCAACTGGCAGGTGACGGTCAACAAGCGCGGCAACCTGGTCTTCGTGAAGCCGGTGTCGCCCAAGGGCTTCACCAATATGACGGTCATTACCAATCGCCGCAGCTATAATTTCGAACTGCGCACAGCGTCGGAAAAGGCGTGCCGCAGCGGTGACGTGACCTATGAGCTGCGCTTCCGCTATGCGCCCGAGCCGTCGACGGGCACACCCCAGGCGCCCACGCGGCCGCCCGATCCCAACGCCTTCCTGCCCTCACCGGAAAAACGGAATACGGCCTATTCATTCGTCGGGGCGTCGGAGCTTGTGCCGATACGGGTATTCGACGATGGGGCGCTGACCTATTTCCGCTGGGCGCCCTCCATCCCGGCCCCGGCCGTCTATGCGCTCAATTCGGACAATACCGAAAGCCTGGTCAACTACGCGTCGCGCGGCGACTATCTGGTCGTCGAACAGGTGGCACCGGCCTATGTGCTGCGGCGCGGCAGCCTGAAGTCGACCCTTTATAATGATGCCTTCAAGGTGCAGGGCCTCGATGCCCAGTCCCCAAAGCCGCGTCAGAAGTAGGAACGAGCCATGGTCCAGACCCCTCGCAATGCGCCCTTGCCGACAGGAGCCGATCCACGTCTGAAGATGGAGCCCGATGCGCTCGAAGCCGCCTCGGTGCGCGCCCTGCCGGACGTAGCCAAACCGGCCGGCGGCGTGGACATGACGGCGATTGCCGGCATCGGTGGCGCGGTGGCCTTGGGCGTGCTGACCTTCGTCATGCTGGGCCAGCCCGCCAGCCAGCCGGAACTGCCACGGACCGTGCCGGTGCAGCCGCCGTCGCAGAATTCTACCCTGCCGCCGGTCGATCCCTCGTACAATGCCCCGCTGGAGGTACCGCCGCAGATCGTCCAGCCCATGCCGATGACCGTGCCACCGCCGCAGCCGACCCAGCCGGTGGTCAACGCCGATCCGAACGGTCCGCGCTCGCCGGCTCTGGTCATCGACAACAGCGCGCCGCAGACCGCCGCGCCGGCCCAGGCTGCGCCCGCGGCCGGGGGAGGGGGCGTCACTCTCAATTCGAACGACCAGTTCGCCGCCCGCGTCAATGGTGAGACGACACAGAAGGCCCAGAAAATGGCCGATCCCGCGAGGGTCGTGCCTATGGGCGCGGTCATTCCGGCCGTACTGGAAACCGCCATCAATTCCGATTTGCCAGGCTATACGCGCGCCATCGTGTCGCGTGACATCCGCAGCTTCGATGGCACGGCCGTCCTGATCCCGCGTGGTTCGCGCCTGATCGGCCAGTACAAGAGCGGCCTGGCGTCGGGCGAAACGCGCGCTTTCATCATCTGGACGCGGCTGATCCGGCCTGACGGCTTATCGATCCAGCTGTCGTCGCCGGCGATCGACGACCTCGGCCAGGCGGGCGCCACCGGCAGCGTCGACACCCATTTCGTTAAACGCTTCGGCGCCGCCATGCTGCTGTCCGTCGTCAATGGACTGGCCGGTGCGCTGAGCAAGAATACGTCGAATACCATCGTCATCGGTGGCGCCAACGATGCCAAGAATGTCGCTGCCGAAGCTCTGTCGAGCGACGTCAAGATTCCTCCGACCATCAAGGTTCCGCAAGGCGCGCCCATCCAGGTCTTCGCCGCGCGCGACCTGGATTTTGCACTGTAGATCGCCATGGCCACGCCCCTGGATGTCGAAAACTCAGGCGTCGTCGCACTCGACGGCGTCTACCTGCGCACCTATCTGAAGCCCTTCCTGCCGTGGCTGGAGCGCGACGACGTTACGGAAATCCTCGTCAACAAGCCGTTCGAAGTGTGGATCGAGATATCCGGCGAGCCAAACATGCGCTGCGTCGAGATGCCCGAGGTCGATGACATCCTGCTGTCGCGCCTGGCGGCACAGATTGCCCGTGTGGCGCACCAGGGCATAAATCGTGAAAATCCGCTGCTGGCCGCCAGCCTGCCGACAGGCGAGCGCGTGCAACTGGTCGGTCCGCCGGCCTCAAAGCACTGGGCCATGGCCATCCGGCGCCACCGCATGATCGACATGTCGCTTGATGACTACGATCGCGGCCCTGTCCGCAAGATCGAGCACGCCCACGGCCAGGACGAGGAGGAATATGCGCGCGCCCAGCCGATCAAGTTCCTGAAAGAGGCGGTCACGTCGCGCAAGACGATCCTGATTTCGGGCGGTACGTCTTCGGGCAAGACGACCTTTCTGAACGCCATGCTCAAGATCATTCCGGAGCACGAGCGGATCATCCTGGTCGAGGATACGGCGGAAATCGCCGATAACCACGCCAACAGCTTGCGGCTGGTCGCCGTCAAAGGGGAACTGGGCGAAGCCAAGGTGACGATCAACGACCTTTTGCAGGCGTCGTTGCGCCTGCGCCCGGACCGGATCATCGTCGGTGAAATCCGTGGCGAGGAAGCGCAGACCTTCCTGCGCGCCATCAATACGGGGCACCCGGGCTCCTTTACGACGGCGCACGCCAATACGCCGAAGGGGGCGCTGGAGCAGATCGCGCTCATGGTCATGCAGGGCGG
>CBFGPQ010000261.1:0-3949 GCA_965650705.1 uncultured Asticcacaulis sp.
GCTTATGCCGCTCCTATGTACGGGCGCGTGAAAGCCCACGGAGAATTTGTCATGGTCATCGCCAGACTGCTGAAACTGACCGCTGCCCTGGCCGCGCTTATGCTGACGGCCAGTCCAGTATGGTCGGCGACCGACGCCCGCATAAATCAGCAGGGGGTTGCCGCCGAGGCGAGCGATATGACCGCCTTGTTCCGCGCTGCGGAAAGCGGGGATGCCAAGGCACAGCTGCGGCTGGCTGACGACTACTACCTGGGTAACGGTGTCGAACAGGATTTCGCAAAGGCATTCGAATGGTATGGCCGCGCCGCCGCGTCGGGCAATATCGAAGCCATGGCCGAACTGGGCGTGATGTACGCCAAGGGGCTGGGCACCGAGCAGAACTACGACAAGGCGCGCGAGTGGAGCCTGAAGGCCGCTGGCCTCGGCAGCGTTGAGGCGATGTACAATATCGGCGCCGCCTACGACAACGGACTGGGTGTGCCGAAGGACTTGGCCAAGGCGTTCGAATGGTACAAGAAGGCCGCCGAAGCCGGTTACGATGTCGCCCAGTTCAATGTCGGCAATATGTACGAGACGGGTGAGGGCGCACCGCAGGACTTTGCCCAGGCCGTCTATTGGTACGAAAAGGCTGCCGCCCAGGACAATCCGCCGGCCCGTTTCAATCTCGGCCGCATGTATGTGCATGGCCAGGGCGTGACCAAGGACGTCCAGAAGGGCCGCGCGCTGATCGAGACGGCGGCGCGCCAGGGTCTGGCACTGGCGCAACTCAACATGGCCGCGTTCGCCTATCGCGGTGAGGGCCAGCCTGTCGACAAGGTCGCGGCCTATGCCTGGGCGCTGTTGGCGGCCGACGGCGGCGATCCGGATGCCCGTGACCTCGTGCGCAGCATGGATGAGGACAAGGAACTGAGCGAGGACCAACTGCAACAGGCCTCGGACCTGGCCGACAAGCTGTCGCAGCCCGCTTAACTTTTATAGACGCCCGCGACGCGCTCGATCGATTCGCGGGCGGCGACTGCGTCGATGGTCTCGTTATCGTCATTCCAGCCGAACATTTCGTTCCACCCGACCTCCTGCACGACGACACCGTCACGCCGCCCCAGTACCGATACCCCTTTGTAATAGAAGCCGTAGTGCGCGTTGTCCTGCGGCGCCAGCCAGACGATCTGGCCGCGCACCGGTACGATGCTTTCATCCTTGCACAGCGCGCGGGCGCCGTAGCCCGTGCAGTTGATGATAACTTTTTCTTTCAGCCGCGTGAAATCCGACAGGCTTTGGAACTGCGCCGGTTCGAACTTGCCGCCGGCTTCCAGAAAGTCCTCGGTCAGCTGGTGGGACAGCGCGGCGACGTTGAAGGTCAGGATATTGGTCCGCCGGACATTGTCGAAGGCGAACGGATGGGCCTCGTTCGCCACCGGCATCGAATGCGGAACGATGTCGCCGATCCGGTCATCAAGCTCGACAAAGCCAGGATTGATATCGGCATAGGCCGGGCGCGGTCCGTCGCGCCCGCCTCGTAAATAGTAGTGGTCCATCCATTCGACTGGATTGCCGGCGAGGCCAACATAGGACTGATGCATGCTCCAGGCGTAGCGCGCCATGGTCTCCCAGCGCTCGGCGAAGCCGGGCGCGACGTCGGTTTCCTTGGCAATTCGCGACGAGGGCGTCCAACTGCCCGTGGCGAAGGCCGAGCGCACGAATGGAAAGCGGTCACGGGCATAAATAGTGACGTCCGCGCCGGCGCGCTGGGCCATGATCGCGGCCGTAAGCCCCAAGGCTCCGGCGCCTATGACGGCGATTTTTCGCGGGCTTGACTGCATGGCCAGGCGGACGGCGGCTTCGGCCGAGCCCCACGACAGCGACCAGCCGCTGCCGCCGTGGCCGTAATTATGGACGACCTGCTTGCGACCGATGGTTTCGGTCTCAATACGCGGCCCCTTGGCGCGGAAAGGCCGCAGGCAGACTGTGGTGCGAAAGACCTGGTCGGGGCTGAGCCGGATGGGGACGAGCCGAGAGGTCGATGGTGGTAACGGAGATGCTGGGGCCTGCGTGCGGCCAATTTGGGGCAGGGCGGATGCCGTCAGTGCGCCCGTTCCCAGCAGCAATAACTTGCGTCTGTCCATTTTGGCCTCCCGTTGATTGGTGCGACACGTGTCGCATCAATCAACGGCAAGTTCAAGGCGGGTAAAAAAAATCTATTTGAGCGCTTGCTAAGCTCGGAACGCTTGGCTATACACCGGCTCCTTCCGATGGAATGGGCGCTTAGCTCAGCGGGAGAGCACTACCTTGACATGGTAGGGGTCACAGGTTCAATCCCTGTAGCGCCCACCATTCCATCGAAAACAAGAGCCCGGCCTAAGCCGGGCTTTTTGCTTTTCCAGCGCCAGATTGTGCCAACAAAAAAGCGCCGGACCCAGCCCGGCGCTTTCGGAATTTGACGGCTTGCATCAGGCCGCGATCAGGCGTTCGACCTCGGTCACGATCTCGCGCAGGTGGACCGGCTTTTCGAGCACCTTGGCGTTTGGCGAGGCCTTCTGCGCGTTCAGGGCAACGGCGGCGAAGCCGGTAATGAACATGATCTTCAGTTCCGGCTGGCGTTCGGCGGCGCGCTTGGCGACTTCGATGCCGTCAGCGCCCGGCATGACGATATCGGTCAGCAGCAGGTCATAGGGGCCGTTGTCGAGTTGCATGATCGCCGTGTCGCCGTCCGCGCAGGACACGACGTCGTAGCCGGCGCGTTGTAGGGCACGCGACAGGAAGCTGCGGACCGAGTCCTCGTCTTCTGCGAGCAGGATCTTTTTCATGTCACTCATTAATAGGCGTTCCTAATCATGATCCGCGGGTGCGCGGGTGTAAAGCGATGTCGCACGATCTTTGCGGGTTGAGGTAAATTAGGGGTGAATACGTGGCAGGAATGTCCTACTAAATGGCTAAAGTCTGTTAGCCATTTGTTGGGTACGGTTACCGTTCCGGAAAGATATGGATCAATTGTCTCCCGTTCCGTGGCATGTCCTCCATACCCCCGAAATGGGGCTCGAGATCGTGCGTCCGGCCGGCGAGGGGGCGAACCTGGTCTATAGCCTGCCGCATTCCGGCCGTTACTATCCCGACAGTTTCGTCGCCGAGGCACGGTTGTCAGGCACGGCCTTACGCCTCAGCGAGGACGCCTGGGTCGACGACATGGTGGCTTTGAGCCCGGAACTCGGCGTCTATGGCCTGATCGGCCGCTATGCCCGCGCTTTTTGCGACGTCAACCGCAACCCGCTGGAGCTCGATGCGCGCCTGATCCGGGGGGAGTTGCCCAAGGCGGCCCTGTCCTTAAGTGCGCGGGTCAAGGCCGGGTTCGGCGTGGTCGCGCGGCGTTTGAGCGCCGACCTCGACATCTATCGCCAGCCGCTGGACATGGCGGAGGTCAGCCGGCGCATCGAGCTGATCCACAGGCCATATCACGCGGCCCTGTATGGTCTGTTGCGCGAGGCGGGGCGAAACGGCCGGGTGCGGCTGATCGACTGGCATTCCATGCCGTCGAGCGCGCTGCTGCATCCGTCGGTCAGTGGCGCCCGGCCGGATATCGTGCTGGGGACGCTGCACGGCGAAAGCAGCGGCGAGGGCTTTGTGAACCAGGTCCGGCGCGTGCTGGAAAAGGAAGGCTTGCGCGTTGGGCTCAATCGTCCGTTCGCCGGAGGCTACATCGTCGAAAAGTACGGTCGCCCGTCGGCCGGCGTCGACGCTTTGCAAATCGAGATCAACCGCGCCATTTATATGGACGAGGCGACGCTGGAGGCCCAATCGGGACTTGGCAGACTGCGCGAGATTTTCCGTAAACTGACCGCTGCGCTGGTGAGCGAGGCCGCGTAAGGCAAAAAAAAGCCGCGCTAACACAGCGCGGCTAAAAGTTTACAGGGAGGAAACGCCCAGGAAGGGCATCGACGTAAAAACGTCGAACAAG
>CBFGPQ010000262.1:0-3932 GCA_965650705.1 uncultured Asticcacaulis sp.
GGGACATCAACCACGCAATCCGGGAGACGCCCACATGCTCAAACACATCATTCGCGGCCTGATCATCACGCCGGTCGTCATGGCCACCTTAGCCGCAGGCGTCCTGGTTTTCACAGCGCCGAAGTCACCACCGCCGATCGCCGCAATTGAAAGCGCGGGCGATCCACTGGCGGCCTTCGCCGGCCAACAGCCACCTGCGCAGTACATGACGGCGCGCGATGGCGCCAAGCTGTCCTATCGCCTCTATCTCGGTAAGCCCGGTGGCGGTGTGGCTATCGTCGTCCACGGCTCTTCCGGCACGACGGTCGCCATGCAGGGCGTCTCAAGCGAGCTGTCGGCGCGCGGCGCCACCGTCTATTCGATCGACCTGCGCGGCCATGGCCTGAGCAAGGGGCCAGACGGCCGGCTGGGTGACGTCGTCTATCGCGGCCAGTATGAGGACGACATTGCCGACTTCGCAAAGCTGGCGGCGCGCGAACACCCCGGCGAAAAGCGCCTGCTGGTCGGCCATTCCATGGGCGGCGCGACGATCCTGCGCACCGCCGGCCTGCCGGGCTATGCCAAAAACTTCGATGGCTACCTGGCCCTGTCACCGCTGATCGCGCCGGGGTCGGCGATGGATCGTCCCAACCAGGGCGGCTGGACGTCGGTCAGCGTGCCGCGCATCGTGGTGTTGAGCATACTCAACCGCTTTGGCATTTCGGCTTTCGACCACATGACGGTTCTTGCCATGGCCGTGCCGGAAACGGACAACAACATGCGCCCGCGCAGCTACAGCCATGCGCTGCTGGCCTCGGCCAATCTGCCGCGTCCCTGGCAACCGGCAATCGCGGCTATCAAGACACCGACACGCGTCCTGATCGGCGCCAATGACGAGCTGTTCCGCGCCGAGGCCTATCCCACTGAACTGGGCAGGGTGAACGCGAACATTCCCGTGACGCTTCTGCCCGGCATTGGCCACATGAGCATGGTCTATGACCCGAAAGCTTTGACGGTTGTCGGGAAGACGGCGGAGGAGATGTTGCGCTAAATGTGGTCAGGCTGGCCGCGACGGCAGTACTCGCTTGACCAGCCAGCCCAGCCCATAACCGAGACCACCCGCCATGGCCGGCACGATAAAAGTGCCCATGGCGGCAGAGACGAGGGCGACCGGCATGAGCTTCATATTCTCACGCCAGAATATATCGGGCCTCTTGATGGCAAAGGTAATCCAAGGCGTGAACATATAGACAAGGTTCAGACAGGTGGAGATGACCAGAACCGCAACCGCCACCTGCAACATTTTCTCCTTACGCCCGAACAAGGCAAAGGCGACACCGATAATGACGACGATCAGCGGCCAATCGTAATAAACTTCAGCGAACTGCCGAAGCGTTCCATCCCAGAACCAGAAATTTCCCTCCGAGAGGGCATGAAATGGATCTATATCCAGTCCATGCCCACCTTCGGACGGCTCGGGAGCCTGTGCCAAAGACTTACGCCTGCCAGCCGCAGGTCTGGCCCTTGTTCTGCTCCTGCAACCAGGCGTCCAGCGGCGCGAAGTAGTCGAGCACCGCCTTGGCGTCCATCTCGCGCGTGCCGGTAAAGGCTTCGAGCGCATCCGGCCACGGCTTCGACTGGCCCATTTCCAGCATGTTCTGCAGCCGCTCGCCCACAGCCTTTTCGCCGTAGATAGAACAACGGTGCAGCGGACCCTTCCAGCCGGTCTGCGCGCACGCCGCCTGCTGGAACTGGAACTGCAGCACGTGCGCCAGGAAGTAGCGCGTATAGGGCACCGACGCCGGCACATGATACTTGGCGCCCGGGTCGAAGCTGGAGGTCGGACGTTCGCCAGGCGGCATCAGGCCCTGGTACTGGTTGATCAGCTCCCACCAGCGCTGGTTATATTCCGCCTCAGTGATCTGGCCCGAGAACGCCTCCCAGCGCCAGCGGTCGACCATGATGCCGAACGGCAGGAAGGCGACCTTTTGCAGCGCCATCTTGAGCAGGAACGGAATGTCCTCGGATTCGCTTGGCACCTTGTCCAGCAGGCCGATCTGGTTGAGATAGGTCGGCGTCACAGAGCTCAAGCCGACAAAGTCGCCAATCGCCTCGTGGAAACCGTCATTGGCGCCGTTCTTGAAAAGGTACGGCTGATCCATATAGGCCCACTGATAATAGTTGTGACCCAGCTCGTGGTGGATGGTGTAGAAGTCCTCGGCATTGACCTGGGTGCACATCTTGATGCGCAGGTCTTCGCGATTATCGACGTCCCAGGCCGAGGCGTGGCAGACGACTTCGCGGTCCTTTGGCCGCACGATCTGCGACCGTTCCCAGAAGGTCTGCGGCAGGGGTTTCAGGCCCAGCGAGGTGTAGAAGGCCTCGCCTGTCTTGACCATCTTGACTTCGGTGTACTTCTTGCTGGTCAGCAGCTTGTCGAAATTGTAGCTCGACTTGATCGTCTTGGGCGCCACGACGTCATAGATGTTCGACCAGTCCTGAGCCCACATATTGCCCAGCAGGTCGGCGCGGATCGGCCCGGTCTTGGGCTGGACCATGTCGCCGTACTTTTCGTTCAGCTTACGGCGCGTGAAGCAGTGCAGGTTGTCATAGAATGGCTTGATCTGCCCCCACAGACGGTCCGTCTCGGCGGCAAAGGCATCGGGCGCCATGTCGTAACCCGACCGCCACAGGGCGCCGGTATCCTTATAACCCAGGCCCTGCGCGCCCGTATTGGCCGCGGCGACCAGCTTGGTGTAGTCGGACTTCATCGGGCGGGCGATGCCCATCCAGCCTTCCCACATGGCGCGTGTCATGACCGGGTCGCGGCTGGTCGCGAGCACATTCGACGCCTCGGTCAGGTTATAGGTCTTCTGCTTGTAGCTGAACTTGCCCGTCGAATAGATCGAATCGAGCTTGGTCGTCAGGCCCGCCAGTTCCTCGGCCGCGCCCGGACGATCGGCCGCCGGCAGAACCTGCGACAGGCGCAGCAGATCGAGCTTGCGCCGGGTTTCGGCATCGACCTCGACATCGTTGAATTTTGCCGCGCCCAGGGCCAGCTTGACGGTGGCTTCGGTCAAGGCGGCATTGGCCTTGGTTTCCAACCATTCGGTGTCGTGGATGATGTAGGTCGCGCGCGCCCACGCCGCGTGGTTGGCGGCTTCGCTCAGGGCCGCCAACTGCTTTTCAGCGTCATCGGCATAGGCCTTGGCTTCGGCGGCGGTCGGCTTGGGCGGCGCTGGCGGGGTCGTGTCCTCGGCGACAGGCGGCGTTACCGGCGCAGGCCCTGGCGTCGTGTTCGACGTGGTGGCGCAACCCGTAAGCAGCGCGATACACGCTGCCGACAGTAATAGATGCTTCATGACAGCCCTCATTTCCGCAATGGTTAATTCGCGGGAAGGGAAGGCTATTTAGACGCTGACGTCAAGAAGAGAACAAAAGGTAACGTTAAGCGGCGGCGACGATTATTTGCGTCCCGCTGCGTCGACAGATCCGCTTTGCATGTCCAAAGCTCTCCTGGCCATCTGCTGCTGTGCCAGCATTTCGGCTGGATTGGTCTTGGCGGCCGTTTCAGACGTGGTGGCGCAGCCACTGAGGATGACCGGCGCTGCCACAAGCGACGTCAAGGCAGCAAAAGACAAAAGTATGCGCTTCATAACAACCCTCACTCCCGTATTGGTTGAGGCGACAAGAGAAAGCCATTCTTACGAAAGCGTCAAGAATTATTCTGGTGTCGTTACACCGCTGCGATCAGTCCGTTGACAGACAAGCATTATAACCGCCGGCATCGACCACGCGCGCACGCGACTGGATGCTGCCGGAGCGCTTCTTGACATACTTGCCGGGCTGCGCAGCCTTCCACTTCAGCGGGCTGGGCAGGATGGCGGCCAGCCGGGCGGCTTCGGCGCGCGTCAGGGTCTTGGCGCTCTTGCCGAACCAGTAGCGCGACGCCG
>CBFGPQ010000263.1:0-3930 GCA_965650705.1 uncultured Asticcacaulis sp.
CCGCCCAGGCCTTCGACGAAGACGACATTGTTGAATTCGTCGATGCGGGTCGGCTTGTTGACCGTATAGCCCTGGAACACCATGACAGCCGGGTTGGCGGCCGACGGTACCATTTCGCCGGCGGAGCACTGGCCCTGGTCCATCACGACGTCGATGGCTTTCCACTGGGCCAGGCAGCCCGTGGCCGGAACGGGCTGGCCATTGGCCTGGACGCCCTTGCCGGCGTAGAAGTTCGAGAACAGGTGGAACTGTTCGATATCGGTCGTACGTTGGCTGACGCGGACACCGGCATCGAGCTTCGTGAAGATGCCGAGTGCCTTTTCGTCGAAGCGGTAATGGCCGTCGGCGCGGGCGACGTTGAGCGTCGACGATGCGTCGTTGTTGCCTTCCGAGGAGAAAGCGCCGACGCGGTAGGAGTTCAGGTTGGCCATGTAGTCGGCGGTCGTCTTGCCGGCACCCAGGCCGCCTGCGCGGGCCATGACGTCGCCAAAGCCGTCGAACACCGCATTGCCGCCCGAGAAGTCGACATGCAACAGCGGGTTGGAGTTGTAACCTTCCGGGTTCGGGTTCAGGTAGCAGCCGCCGGCCGAACCGGTGATGGCGTTCGAGCGCTGCGAGACCGGGAACTTGGCGCAGATGTCGGCCGAGTAGAAGGTGCCGCGCGAGCGGTCGTCCGGGTTGCGGAACAGGGTGAACTCACCCGGCGCCGCCGCATCATACTGCCAGTTCGACAGGTCGCCCTGGACCTGGCCGTTCATGGACAGGCGGCTGGCGCGAGCACTGATGAAGCGGGTTTCGGCGGTAAACTTGCCGCCGTTGTCGTACTTCAGCTCAAGGTTATAGTTGGTCGATTCCGAATTGTTGGTCCGGTTGACGGTAAACGAGTTCAGCCACTGGGCGTTGATGTCGTAGGATGACACGTTCCACCATGGCGTCCCGTTCGAATCATCCAGGCCGGTGTCGGTGTGCTCGTCGGGTGTGAGCCAGGTCGCGAACGCGCCGCCGTCCCAGCGGTTGGAGATGTTCAGGCCCATGGCGCGGTTGTGTTCTTCGAGCTTGGCGTAGAACACGTCGCCGGTCAGGGTCCAGCCGTCGTCCAGCTTGGCCTGGAACGACAGGTTGGCACCGGTACGCTTGCGCTGAATTGAGCGGTTGTAGACTTCGAAGCCGTGCGGGGCGATAAAGTTCTGCGGCTGGCCCGCGCCCCAGTCGTTCTGCGAGAAGACGCCGCCGCCGGAGCCGGAGTAGTTGTTGCCGTTGGTCGTGTCGCCGATGGCGACGCTGGCCAGGATGCCGACACGGTCATTGCGCCATGAGGCGAGCCCATTGACCATATAGTCGTTTTCCTTGGTGTAGTCGCCGCGCGAAGCTTCGGCCGCGCCCGTCAGGCTGAGGCCCTTCGGCATCTGGAACGGGCGGCGGGTCTGCAGGTCGATCGTGCCCGAAATGCCGGCCAGCGGTGTGCGCGGGTCGACCGACTTATAGACGACGACCCCGCTCATCAGTTGCGACGGCACGTCGAGGAAATTGGCCTGGGCCTGGCCGATATTGCCGGCCGACAGGTATTGTTCACCGTTCATCAGGGTGTAGGTCTGGCCCAGGCCGCGGATTTGGACGCTGGCGCCTTCACCGGCTTCGCGGATGATCTGGATGCCCGGCACGCGCTGCAGTGAGTCGGCGATGGTGGTGTCGGGCAGTTTGCCGATGTCTTCGGCCGAAATGCCGTCGACCTGGGCGATCGCCCGTTTCTTGATGTCGACCGCGCGCAGTTGCGAGCCGCGTACGCCCTTGACGATGACGACCTGGTCTTCCGCCGGTGCGGCGGTGGCTGCCGTGTCCTGGGCGATCGCGCCCGTAGACAGCGCGAGCATGGATACGCCTGAGCAAAGCAGCGTGCTGAACGCCAGCTTCAACGCCTTCTTATCCTTAAGGTGTGATGACATGTGTGGTCCGTCCCTAATCCTTGTCCGAATTATTGCTTATGAGGTCACCGTTCTTTGCCGGTGTGTACGCGTACTGATATCCCCGGCACCGCCTGCCAGATTGTCTATTTGGACATAAATTATGTCATCGATGTCATTTGTAAATGGCACTAATAGACGTATAGTGTTCTGAACATACCCTGCTGTTTTTGCTGTTATGCTCGGCACATCGACGAGTCCGGTGTTGGCACACTTGGCCAACGGACAAAAAATTGTCAAGCATTTTGTCCATCGATGTCATTTGTGGACATGAAATATTCAGCTTTGTCCGCCAGCATGTTGCAAGCTTGCATCACATGGGGTTGCGCTTATAAATGCATCTAATGATGGTCGATCAAAGGGGCCATTGGCTTGTTAGCGCAACCACGTTATGAATTCTTATGCCGTTCCGGCACCGGGAGTTACAAACCTAAATTATGTCGACCATTTATGATGTGGCCGAGTTGGCCGGGGTTTCGGCAAAGACGGTGTCGCGTGTCCTGAACGAGGACCGGGCCGTCAAGGACAATACGCGCGAACGCGTCCTTGAGGCCATGAGCAAGCTGGAGTACCGGCCCAACAACCAAGCCCGTTCCTTACGTCTGGGCAAGACCAAGACTTCGGTCGGCATGCTGCTCGAAGATCCGGCCAGCGGTTATCAGGGCCGCTTCCACCACGCCATGCTTATGGCCTCGATGGAAACCGGCAACTATGTCGCCATGGAGTTGTTCGAGCACGATAAGCCCGATTACCTGGCCAATGTCGATCGCTTCATTACCGACGCCCAGATTCGCTCCATGGTCCTGTTGCCACCGCTGTGCGACTTCGGGCCGCTGAAGGCGCTCTTGAAGACGCGCAACATTCATTGCGTGTTGATTTCACCGACGACTCCCGACAGTCACTATCCCTCGGTCGCCATGGACGACCGGTTGGCGGCGCGCGATATCACGGATTACCTGCTGTCGCTTGGGCACACGAAAATCGCCCATATCGCGGGTCATCCCGACCACGCCGCCGCGCTGTTGCGCCGGCAGGGATTCTACGAGGCGTTCGACGCTTCGGGCCGCCCACGGCCGCCCCGGGAGTATTTCGCCGAAGGCCTGTTCACCTTCAAGACCGGGATCGCCGCGGCCGAAAAACTGCTGAGCCTGCCGGATCGTCCCACCGCCATCTTTGTCTCCAACGATGAGATGGCGGCGGCGGCCTGTTCGGTGGCGCACAGGATGGGGGTGCGTATTCCTGAAGACTTGTCTGTCGTCGGCTTCGACGACGCGCCGATCGCGTCGGCCATCTGGCCGGCCCTGACCACGGTTCGCCAACCTTATCTCGATATGGCGCGCCGTACGCTGCAAATTCTCAATGCGGCCGGTGATATGGTACGGGCCTCCGATATCCAGCCGCGCCACATTATTCCACATGAACTGATTACGCGGGAATCGACGGCGCCCTTCAAGGCATAGGAATCTTCTCTAGTATGGCAAAAGGCGGCCTCATATGGAGCCGCCTTTTTTTGATTTGGGATAGCGTGGGCTGATTAGCCGGCCTTCACCCTCGTCTGGATGCTGACCACGACGTCGGCTTTGGGATTAGGAGCGGGTAACGGCATTGGCTTGGCTGCCGGCATGACGTCGAGTGTGGCAGATGGCACAGCATTAGCTTTGCGACCGGTATCTTCGACAACCACAGTGATTTTGCCGTTTGGCAGGGTGATGATCCTGGCCTTTACGTTCAGCGGACTGGACATAACCGCCATAGGCTTGGCCGGTGGAGCAGGGGGCGCCGGGGGGGCTGGAAGTACGGCTGGCGCCGGCGGTGCCGCGAGAGCCGGTGGTGCGGGCATTGCCGGTTCAGCTGGAAGGGCAGGCGGGGCGGGAGGCTCGGGGATGTCCCAATGCTCGCCGAACTCTCCCCTGCGGAACTTGGCCTCGATCTTTCGGGCGATCTTTTCGGCTTTGCGTGCCTCACGCTC
>CBFGPQ010000264.1:0-3916 GCA_965650705.1 uncultured Asticcacaulis sp.
CCTCTATCAACCGCGACGATCCTCTGATGTCCGAAACCGTCGGCGCCCAGTTGATCGTCCGCGTCGATGCGACCGCGATCTTTCCCAACTGCCCGCGCTATATTCCGTCGCTGGAACTGTCTGAGCCGTCACCCTATGTCCCGCAACCCGGCGTCGACCCGGTCGAGCCGGCGTGGAAATCGTTCGACGTCTTCAAGGACGACGTCCCCCCGCGCCAGCCGACCTTCCGTGGCTGACGGAGATGGCGCGGTCCAGGGGCCACTTGCGGTTACGGGTTGCAGGTGACATGTACCCGCCCATGGACCGTGCGAACAGCTCCGATATCTATGCCGGAGACCACGGCAATCGCGTCGCAGATCGCTTTCAGCACAACGTGCTGCTCTCTTTCGCGCGCACGCTAAAGTTCCGCGAAAACCAGCCCGTCCGCTACGCAGCGCTGTGTTGCCGCTCCAGATATACGCTGTCGCAAACGCCGATATGGGTATGCCAGGTGCCGTGGCCGTAGCCGGTCTCCCTGAAGCCATGTCTTTTCAGCAAGGCAAGTGACGCCTTGTTGCGGGGATCGACGTCCGCCGTCAGTTTGACGACGTCCGGGCGCGCAAAGACATGGGTCACGAAGGCGCCCAGGGCTTCGGACGAAAGCCCCTGATTCCAATAGTCCGAAGACAAAATAAATCCGATCTCCGGCAGCTTCCAGGCGCCTAGCTTGCCGATGGCCCGGCCCGCGTGTTCGATGATGAAGTCGTCGCTCTCTTCCGGTCGCGCCTGTATCATCGCGTCGATCCACGCTTCTGTTTCCGGCCTTTCCGCGTGAGGGCCGTGCGACCAGTACCGCATGGCATTCGCGTCGCCGAATACGCGATGGATATCATCGACATCGGATGCCCGGGCGCGCCGGAGAACGAGACGTGGAGTGACGAGACGAGTCATGGCGCGGTCGTAAGGGATGGCATTTGCAGCGTCAATGTGCGCGGTCCATCCCTGAGTCACTCCTGCGCGGCGTCTGCTATTTTGGCGCGTCTGAGCGCGATTTGGCCATATCACCCTAGATACTGCCGCCGAACAGATGGCCGACGCCGCCTGTCACGGCCATGGCCAAGGCCCCCCAGAACGTCACACGCAACACCGCCTTGAAGACATTGGCGCCACCTGCCCGGGCACCGATGGCGCCCAGCACTGCCAGCAGGATAATAGCGGAACTGGTGACCGTCGCGAACGTCAGGTGTCGTGGGCTCAGCCACATGACAATGATCGGCAGGACGCCGCCGGCTGTGAAGGTCAGGGCCGAGGCCAGCGCCGCCTGGACCGGGCGCGCCTGGGTGTGATCGGTAATACCCAGTTCGTCGCGGGCGTGCGCGCTAAGGGCATCGTGGGCCGTGAGTTGCTTTGCCACGGTCGCGGCCAGGTCAGGCGACAGCCCGCGATCGACGTAGATCTGCGTCAATTCGTTCAGTTCGGCCTCGGGGAACGCGTGAAGCTCGCTGGTTTCACGGGCAAGGTCGGCCGCCTCCGTGTCCGCCTGCGAACTGACGGAGACATACTCGCCGGCAGCCATCGAAAGCGCGCCGGCGGCCAGTGCTGCGATACCGGTGACGAAGACGCCGGCCTTGTCCGTTCCGGTCGCCGCAACCCCCGCCACCAGGCTTGAAACGGAAATGATGCCGTCATTGGCGCCAAGAACGGCGGCCCGAAGCCAGCCGATGCGGGCGATGAAGTGCCGCTCTGCTACATTATGGCGCGAAAACATGAAAGACCTCTGGGAAGACCACGCAGCCAGGGAAGGCCGGGATATGCCGACCTTTGTATGAGGCAACATTGATGCGGGTCAATCTTCTCCACGACAGAAGCGGTAAGACGGAATGTCGAGGCCAAACAGGTCGCGATCCGACGAACAGTTCTTCATTCCATACTCTCAAGCGCCAGGACCAGGGTGATCGCCGCATAGACTCGAATGGCGGAGGTCCCCGGCTGCATCGGGCAACCATATACCCGCAGCCCTCTTCGCCTAGACCACACGATAGCTCTTGTCATATGTGGAAATGATTTTTATACATGACACCCAATGGACGGACATGGGTGGAAATTGAACCGCCACCCCAAGCCTCCCACAAGAATAACAATCCATGGAGGACGTGGTGCAAAGCCCTACCCGGACCATAGTGGCCGCCGCTGTTGTGGCGCTTCTGGCATTTGACGCAGGCGCCGCGACGCCGCCACGCAAGTCGCAAAGCGGATCTGTCGCCGAGGCCCCTGCCCGCACGCGCACCAGTTTCAACGCCGACTGGCGCTTCCACCTGGGCAGCAGCGAGAACGCGCAAAATCCCGGCTTTGATGACGGCGCCTGGGAAGCCGTGGGCCTCCCGCACAGCTTCAGCATGCCCTATTTCCGCGCGGCCGACTTCTATACCGGCGACGGCTGGTACCGCAAAACCTTCGTCCTGCCGGCAAAGCCTTCGGACCAGCGCTTCTCCCTCGAATTCGAAGGGGCGTTCCAGGACGCCCGCGTCTACGTCAACGGCGTGGAGCTGGCCCACCATCGCGGCGGCTATACCGGATTTCCCGTCGATATCACCGACGCCATAAAGCCCGGGCGCAACGTCGTCGCGGTCAAGGTCAACAATGACTGGGACGCGACCCTGGCGCCGCGCGCCGGCGAACACGTCTTCAGCGGTGGTCTTTACCGCGACGTCTGGCTGGTTAAGACCGACGCGGTCCACGTGCCGTGGACGGGGACGCGCGTGACGACGCCCGACCTGTCGGAGACATCCGGCAAGGTCAATGTCGAGACCGAGGTGCGCAATTCCGGTGCGCAGGCCATCAGCGTGACGGTCGACACCCGCATCGTCGACGCCAAGGGCGCGACGGTCGCCGTGCTGCCCAAGGACACGGTGCAACTGGCGCCCGGCGAAATGAAGATCGCCCAACAGCTTTCGGCGCCGATCGCCAGGCCGGCCCTGTGGTCGCCCACGACCCCGGTGCTTTACCGCGCCGTGACGCGCCTGCTGGTCAACGGCAAGGTCCGCGACCGGTTTGAAACCGACTTCGGTTTCCGCTGGTTCGAATGGACGGCCGACCGTGGCTTCTTCCTGAACGGCAAACACCTCTATTTCAAAGGCGCCAACGTCCACCAGGACCAGGCCGGATGGGGCGACGCGGTGACCAATGGCGCCATCGAGCGCGACATCCGCATGATCAAGGACGCCGGCTTCGACTTCATCCGGGGCTCGCATTACCCGCACGACCCGCATTTTGCCGCAACGACCGACAAGATGGGCATGCTGTTTGTATCGGAAGCGCCGTTCTGGGGCACGGCCGGCTTCCGGCACCCGTGGGGCGCGCCCGCCTACCCGTCCGATCCCGCCCAGTTCGCGGCCTTCGACGCCAGCGCCAAGCAGCAGCTGGCCGAGATGATCCGCATCAACCGCAACAGCCCGTCCATCGTCGCCTGGGGCATGAACAACGAGGTCTTCTTCACCGAGGGCAAGACCCTGCCCGAAGCGCGCCGCCTCCTGAAGGAAATGGTCGCCCTGTCGCATGAGCTGGACCCCAGCCGCCCGGCCTCGATCAACGGCGCCCAACGCGGCGAGATGGACAAGCTTGGCGACATCGCCGGCTATAATGGCGACGGCGCCAGCCTCTTCCCCGATCCCGGCATCCCGAACTTCGTCGCCGAATACGGGGTGACCATGGCCGACCGGCCGGGCGCCTACGCGCCGGGCTTCGAAGACCTGGTCAACACCAAGGGCGCGGACAAGACCAAGGAGGGCTCCTGGCGCCTGCCCTGGCGCTCGGGCGAAGTCATCTGGACCGGATTCGACCACGGCTCGATCGCCGGCAAGCGCTTCGGCGGCATGGGGATGATCGACTATTTCCGCCTGCCCAAGCGGCAATACTACTGGTACCGCAACGCCTACGC
>CBFGPQ010000265.1:0-3896 GCA_965650705.1 uncultured Asticcacaulis sp.
GCAGCGAGATCGAGGCGCGCAGGGCGTCGCGCAGTCGCCCGGTCTTGTGCACCTTGAGTGTGCCCGAGGTCAGGTTCGAGGACAGGCAAAAATAGGGCAGGGGCATGTCCTCGATCATGATCTCGCCAAAGTGCTTCTCCAGGCGCTCATCGACCTTCTTGCCCGAGGTCATGGCGATGAATGGGAAGGCGATGTCGTCCAGCGGTGAAGAATCGACGAAGGCGTCGCGCATGCGCCGTTCAATCTCGTCGTCGTCCCACTGCAAGGCCAGGCAGGCCGACAGAATGGCTCCCATCGACGATCCGCAGACAAAGTCGACGGGGATATGGGCTTCGCGCAGGGCCTGGATGGCGCCGATCTGGGCAAAAGCCCGCGCGCCGCCGCCGGAAAATACCAGGCCGACGCTGTGGCCGGTGATGATGCGCGCCAGCCGGGCGACATCGGCGACATCGTGGGGATGGATGTGGAACCAGCGATTGGGCTTGATGGCGTGCAGCCAGGCATTCGTCCGGCCTGGAACCTGTGCTTTCGCTGCGCCTTCGGGATACAAGAGCAGCAGGTCGGGCGCGCGGTGCAGCATCGACTTCTCGCCCTCGGTTTGCCACAGGTCCGGCTTGGTTTCGGCGTCGGCCACCAGGAAGACATGGTCGACCTGGCGCACGCTCAAGAGGCGCCAGTGACTTTCATGCTTCTCCGCGACCTGGAGGACGAAGTCGTTCTCGGCCTCGATACGCGAAAAAGCCTCGGGCGTGGTGCCGTGAAAGCTTTTGTCCAGTACGGCGACCTTGTAGCCCAGCGCGCGGACTTGGGTGGCGACGCGTTCGACCATCGGAAAGATGCTGGCTTCGCATAGGCCGAAGAAGGCAAAGACGTTGGGCGTCACATTGGGGACGGTGCGCCGGACGCGGTCGATGATCTTGCGCGACAGGGCCAGCAGCAGTTCGGGGCGCGAATCGATGGCCTTCAGGAAGTCCTCACGTGGCATGGCCAGTAGGTCCGAGTCGCGCAAGGCTATAACGCTTGAAGTATGATAGGTGCCGGCGATCAGCGACATTTCACCCACCGGTTCGCCGGGACGGATAATGCCGATCAGGCTCTGTTCGTCGACATCCTCGTCGTGGCGGAAAACGCCCAGGCGGCCGGAGCGCAGCAGGTACAGATGGTCGGATTCGTCGCCAGCGCTGAATAGCCGCGAGCCTCCGGGCAGGGAAATCAGGCTGGCGCCTTCACCCAGGGATGTGCCGAACAGGCCTTCCAGTGCCTCCTGCAGCGACGATTCGGTCTTGATCTCATTCATGCGATTCACAAACAGCAGCTTAGGGGCTCGGCAAATAGCGAAACGATATGTCTTTCTATCTGTCGAACACAGGGTCTCATCCTATATAGGTGCGCCCGAATTGGCTTCTAAAGGTTTAAGGCAATTAACCGTGAGTGAAATCCATATCGTCAAACTGTGTGTCGGCGCCGATAGCGTGGAGGACCTGCTGAGATGGGAGCGGGCGCGCGGCGCCGTGTCCTATATTCACACGCGCAACCGGCCGACGCGGCATGAGGAGCTGCTGAACGGCGGATCGCTGTACTGGGTGATCAAGGGTTCGATCCTGTGCCGGCGCCAGATCGTGTCTTTCGAACCGGCGGACGATAAGGAAAACCCGCACTGGATTATCGGGTTGAACACCAAACACATCCCGACTGAGTCTCAGCCACGGCGGCCGTTTCAGGGCTGGCGTTACCTCAAGGCGTCAGAAGCCCCGCGCGATATCGCCGAACACGAACAGGACATGCCGCCGGAACTGGCCAAGGCGCTCAGGGAGGCGGGAGTTTGGTGAGCCCGCGCATCCCAAAAAGGCATAAAGCGGTTTTTGGATAAGATGCGCAGCAAACGAAAACTAAACCGCGATATTGTCGATCAGGCGCGTCTTGCCGAGCCACAGGGCGGCGAGCAGCCGCTGTGAAGTCGTATCCGGCGTGATTTCGCCAAGCGTCACCGCATCGCGCAGGGCGATATAGTCGATCTTGCCAAAGCCGGCGGCCGTCAGATCCGCCTTGGCGGCTTTAATCGCGGCCACCTTGTCACCACTGGCTTTGATACGTTGCAGAGCTTCATGCAGCTTCGGCGCGGCGGTGCGTTCCTCGGGACTGAGATAGGCGTTGCGCGACGACATGGCCAGGCCGTCGTCCTCACGCAGCGTCGGGTGGCCAACAATGTCGATGTCCAGGTCGAAGTCGCGGACCATCGCGCGGATGACGGCCAGTTGTTGATAGTCCTTCTCGCCGAAAACAGCGACATCGGGCCGGACCTGGTTGAACAACTTGGATACCACGGTCGCCACACCGGAAAAGAATTGTGGCCGGAAGTCGGTCTCGAGGCCCAGCGCCGGACCGGCCATTTCGATGCGGCTGACGAAGCCCTTCGGATAAAGGGCATCTGGCGTCGGCAGATAGACGAGGTCGCAGCCAACGCTGTCCAGCAGGGCCAGGTCGGCCGCCTCCTGGCGCGGATAGCGGTCGAGGTCTTCGGTCGGCGCGAACTGCAGGGGGTTGACGAAGATCGACACCGTAACCACATCACAGAGTGACCGGGCATGACGCACCAGCGCAAGATGGCCCTCATGCAGCGCCCCCATGGTGGGCACGAACCCGACCTTTCCACCTGACCGTTTCAGACGCGCCATCTCCTGGCGCAGTTCGGCAAGCGTGCGGGCCGTGGCGAGGGTCGGGGGTGTTTTTTGAGGTGATGTTTTGGGAGGATGAGTGTCCGGCATCGCGAAATCCGACGTCTTAACCATTTTCTCTAACGCCGATTTAAAGGCGATCTGGAAAACTTCAGTGTATGGCTGACCTTGTACCCGCTCGTAAAGTGATAATTTTGTGCGCCGCACTCATGGTCGTCGCCGGCCTGACCGGTTGCGACGACCGTGCGCAGAACAAGATGTGGGCGCACATCCAGGCCATCGAAGTCGACGCCCGTGAACACAAGGACACGCCTGCCGATCCGCGCAAGCTGTCCTCCAAGGATATTTCGCTCGCGGTCAAGACGGCAAAGGATCTCACCGTCAATGACGATGGCCTGTTCGACCGCAAGCGCGACAACAAGCTTGAGATCGCCGTTGTCGACCCGCTCGACGTGCCGCGTCCGGAAGGCGCGCCGCTCGATGCCCGTCCGTCCGGCGTGGTGTTCGACCTGGCCCAAGTTGCAAAGGAACTGCCCGATATTCCGGTCGCCGATGTGGCGCGCGAGGCCGTCCGCGCCGGTGCTGCCGTTGCTGCCCCTGAGATTGCCAAGGCCGCGACGCCCCAGGTCGTGACACAGGCGGTGACGCCCGAGGTTGCGGTCAGGGTTGCAAAGAACATCCAGGTCGGATCGTTCGGCACCCTGCTGGCCGCCCAGCAGGCGTGGGAAAATCTGCGTGATACCAACCCCGCCGCCGAAGGACTGAAGCCGTCTTATGAAAAGGTTGTGACCCAGTCCGGCAAGCCGCTGGTCCGGCTCAAGGTCGGCCCGGTCAAAAGCGATGCCCAGGCGCGCGGCCTTTGTGATGCGCTGGATGTCCGCGACAGCTGGTGCGCCCGCGCGGGCTAGTCCTTTCCTGCTGCCGAATCCTTCATGGAACGCTACAAGCGGCGCATGACGCCCAGTCCCGTGCACCGAATCGTCCTGGATACGGCCAGCCGCATGGTGCCGCGCGTTTTCGCCGTTGTAATTTTTCTGGCCGGGGCGCTCCTCCTCATCGCCGATTTCGCTCCGATCAACCCGGCCGCCATGCCGCTGATCCGGAGCTGGTTGCCCCTTGTCCTCATCGAGCTGTCGCATGGTCTAGCCGCCGCCATCGGTGTGCTTATGCTGTTCCTGGCGCGCGGATTGTGGGAACGCATCGATTCCGCCTGGTACGCCG
>CBFGPQ010000266.1:0-3889 GCA_965650705.1 uncultured Asticcacaulis sp.
CAAAGAATCTCTCCATCCTTAATGCGCTATTAACCGTGCACAGGGCAATTTCCGCAGGGTATGCCCGGCAAGTTTTGCCGGGTGCGTAGACCAGGGTAGTGACGATGAATGGTGGCGAGGTTCTGGCTTTTGGACGCGATGCAATCTGGCTGACGATTCAGCTGTGCACGCCGGTCCTTCTGGTAGGTCTCGTCGTCGGGGTGGCGATCGGCCTGTTCCAGGCCCTGACCCAGATCCAGGAACAGACCCTTATCTACGCCCCGAAGATCATCGCCATCTTCGTTGCCCTGCTGCTCTTCCTGCCCATGATGGGAGCGCTGTTGTCGAGCTTCATGAACCAGGTCATGAACCGAATCGCGAGCATGTAAGATGCTGTTGGCGGCGCCTTCGTTGCGCCTGGCACCCCTGGCGGCCACGCCGGGTAGTGAGCTTGCGTCGGTGTTCGGCACGTCCGCCGACCTGTGGGCCGTCGGGCTGATTTTCATCAGGCTGTCCAGCCTGATCATGCTGATGCCGGGTGTCGGCGACCAGGCGGTGCCGCCGCGCTATCGCCTGAGCTTCGCGCTGGTCCTGGCCGTCGTGGTCGCGCCCATCGTGCGACACACCCTGCCGCCCATGTCGCTGACGATCGGCGGCATGACTGGCCAGGTCCTGCACGAGGCCATTATCGGCCTGATGCTGGGAACACTGATGCGCGTGCTCATGTACGCGATGGTCACCACCGGGGAAATCATGTCGTTGCAGACGACCCTGTCCTTTGCCCAGACTGCCAACCCCGCCCAGGCGCAGCCGTCGACCAGCCTCGGCACCTTCATGGCTATGCTCGGTCTGGTGCTGATCTACGCGACCAACCTGCACCACCTGTTCATCCGGGCCATGGTCGATTCCTTCACCGTCTTTCCGGCGACGAAGCCGGTCATGGTCGCTGACGCCGTCACGCTCATGGTGCAGACAGTTTCGCGCAGCTTCGTGCTGGCCATGCAAATGGCGGCGCCGCTGCTCGCCTTCGGCCTGATCTTCAACGTTGCGGTCGGCTTTGTCGGCCGCATGATGCCGAACTTTCCGGTTTTCTTCGCCGCCACACCGCTCAGCGTCCTGCTGGGGCTGGCGCTGATGGCGCTCAGCCTTGGCTCCCTCGGTATGCTCTTTATAGAGCACTACCAGGATTTCCTCGCTGTCTTCATAAGGAGCGGAAATGGCTGAGGGTGGCGATCAGGAGGACAAGACCGAAGAGGCCTCGGCCCGAAAACTCCAGCAGGCGCGGGAGAAGGGTGACGTCGCCAAGTCCGCGGACCTGCCGCAGGCCATGTCGCTGATTGGCGCGGTGGGCGTCCTGGCGTTCGCCGGACCGTCCATCTGCATGGAGCTGGCGCGCGATCTGCTGCCCTTCATAGCGCATCCGGAACAGTTGCTGAGTTCGATGGACGGCGATGGCGGGATGACCATCTTCCGCCATCTGCTGATGAGCGTCCTGCCGGTCCTGATCCTGGTCATGAGTGGCGCCCTGTTCCTCGGCGTGGCTGGCAATGTCATGCAGACCGGCTTCATGTTCACGCCGTCGAAGCTGAAGCCCAACTTCTCGATCCTGAACCCTATGTCGGGCCTCGCCAAGCTGTTCGGGCCCGACGCCCTGATCACGTTCGGCAAGACCCTGTTGAAGCTGATCATCACCGGCATCATCGTCTGGAACGTCCTCAAGGACCGGCTCAACGCTATTGTCAGCCTGACGCATATGTCGCCGGCGCTGATTCTGCCCTACTGCCGCGACATTCTGCTGGTCCTCGCCATCTCGGTCTGCATCTTCCTGTTTGTCGGCGGCGGCGCCGACTACATGCTGCAACGCTTCCGCTTCATGCAGAAAATGAAGATGTCGAAGGAAGAGCAGAAGGAAGAATACAAGCAGACCGAAGGTGACCCGCACGTCAAAGCCAAGCTGCGCCAGTTGCGCATGGAAAAGGGCCGCCGCCGCATGATGGCCAATGTCGCCACCGCAACCGTGGTCGTCACCAACCCGACCCACTACGCTGTCGCCCTGCGCTATGAGGCGGGAGAGACCGCCGCGCCCATCTGCGTCGCCAAGGGCGTCGATGCACTGGCCCTGAAAATCCGGGAAGAGGCAGGCAAGCACGAGGTGCCGATTGTCGAAGACCCGCCCCTGGCGCGCGCGCTTTATGCCGCTATCGATATCGATGAGGTTATCCCGGAAGAACATTTCGCGGCGGTCGCCAAGCTGATCAGCTTCGTTCTGACCCGCAAGCGCAGGGGTTTTTAAGGGAACCTTTCTTGACGCGCGCGAATTCTCCAAATGCGCTAAACTCGTCCGTGATTCGCCGCGAAATACCTAGAGCACGATGCGTTTAAGTACCCCATCATCGTGTTCCAAGTTTCTATTTTGTCGCGATATTAAGCCAAAACCGCTGCACACTTTTTGGCATATCGCTCTAGTCCCGTGAGGTAACCGTTTTGTCCGCACGTCCGATGAACCCCGCCGACCAGCCCGAGGTCGCGTCTTCCAATTGGCGCGAACGATTTACCCTGGCGCGTTTTCGCGAGGCGGTGAATGTTTGGACACTGAGCATCGTGTCGGCCGTTGTCGTCTTCGCCTGCGCCGCCGTGTGGCTGGTCGCGGGGCAATTGCCCGCGGGCCTGCTGCTGGCCATCTTCCTGATGACATTCGCCGTCGTCATCTTCCTCAGCATGTTCGCTTTTTCCAGCGAAGCCGAAATCCTGACCAATGAAGGCTTCCGCGCCGCCGATCTCGTTGGCTCCCTGGAAGAAGCCGCCGCGGTCGCCGGCTATGATGGCCATATCGTCGCCGCGAATACTGCCTGGACCGGGGCCGGCGGGGGGGCAAAACGTCTGCCGCAGGGCGATGAGGCGCCGTCGCTTTTCGTCGCCATGCGCGAAGCCAAGGCCAACGGCATGGGCCGCGCGCTCGTCAAGCTGGGCGGCTTCGACTTCGAAATGATCGTGTCGCGTCTGGGCGAAGACCTGGTGCTGGTGCGCGCCGGATCGCAGGGCGTGCTGGGCCAGGGCGTCATGCTTAGGCACGAAGGCCGGGCCGCCGGCGAAGCGCCCCAGTCCGAGCCACAAGCCGAGACCACGCCGGAACCTCTGGCCGAAGCCAAGCTCGACACCTTTGCCGAAGCCGCGCCGTTTGGCGCAGCCCTGGTCATGGGCGACGACGTCTTTTCCGCCCACATCAGCGAATTCAACCGCGTCTTCGCCCAGCTCACGGAGCAAAACCCGGACACGCTGGCCGGGCGGACGTTCGGCGAACTGGTCCACGACAATTCACGCGCCGACCTGATTGAGCGCCTGGCCGTCAGCCGCGAAGGCGGCAAGACGGGGCCGTTCGACATTTCGTTGCGCACCAAGGCCGATCGCCCGATCCAGATCTATGTCTCGCCGGTAGCCGGTGGCTTCACGCTCTATCTCTTCGACGTCTCCGAACAGAAGAAGCTGGAGACCACGCTCATCCAGTCGCAGAAGATGCAGGCCATCGGCCAGGTCGCCGGCGGCATGGCGCACGACTTCAACAATCTTCTGACCGGCTTCAAGTTCCGCAACGACCAGTTGCTGCTCAACCATCCGCTGGGCGATCCGTCGTACGAGGACCTGAACGGCATCCGCCAGATCATCGCCCGCGCCGAGGACCTGGTGCGCAACCTGCTGGCCTTTGCGCGCAAGCAGACCGTCAAGCGCGTGACGCTCAATGTCGGCGAGATGGTCTCCGAAGCCGAAGTCCTGCTGCGCCGCCTGGTGCGCGAAGATGTGAAGCTTGAGACCGAATACGGCCGCAACCTGCCCAATGTCCACGTCGACAAGGGGCAGATGGAAATGGTCATGATGAACCTGGTCGTCAACGCCCGCGACGCCATGCGCGCCC
>CBFGPQ010000267.1:0-3766 GCA_965650705.1 uncultured Asticcacaulis sp.
TCCATGACATAGCTGCCATAGGGACGTTGGAACCTGAACGGCTGGCCCTTGAACGAGACATCGTAGAAGCCCCACGTCTTGGCGGTCAGGACGCTCGGATAGCCCATCTCGCCCTTCTGAACCATCAGCGCCAGGCGTACGGCGCGCGAGGTCGCGTCACCCGCCGCCCACGATTTGCGCGACCCGGTATTGGGGCTGTGGCGATAGGTACGCAAGGATTGCCCGTCGACCCAGGCCAGCGACACGGCATCGATGATTTCGTCGCGCGTCAGGCCCAGCATCTGCGCAACCACGGCGGTCGAAGCGACCTTGACCAGGATGACGTGGTCGAGGCCGACCTTGTTGAAACTGTTCTCCAGGGCGATGCAGCCCTGGATCTCGTGGGCCTTGACCATGGCGGTCAGCACGTCACGCATGATCAGGGGTGTTTTGCCGGCCGCGACCGCATTGCGGCTCAGCCAGTCGGCGACGGCAAGAATCCCACCGAGATTGTCGGATGGATGTCCCCACTCCGCCGCCAGCCAGGTGTCGTTGAAGTCGAGCCAGCGGATCATGGCGCCGATATCGAAGGCTGCCTTAATTGGATCGAGCTGAAATTGCGTACCGAAGACCTTGGCGCCATTCGGCACGACCGTCCCCTGGACGACCGGGCCAAGATGCTTGGTGCATGCAGGATATTCGAGGGCTTCCAACCCGCAGCCGATCGTGTCGATCAGGCAATTGCGCGCCGTCGCATAGGCCAGATCGGACTTGACCTCATAGTTCAGCACATAATCTGCGATATCGACGAGCACACTGTCGGGTTCGGGGCGGACATTGGAGATATGGGCGGACATGAGGCGCTTCCTGCTATTTGGCTGACTTCGCCCTCCCCATTTATGGGGCGAGCGCGGCGAGAGTATAGCTCTCGCAAGTGAGGGGACCGCCGAAGGCGGTGGGCGGGGCCTCTATGATTGGGCCCCTTCCGTCATCTCGGCCTTTGGCCGCGATGCCACCTCCCCCAGCCTCGGCGGCAGCCAAAATGGGGGAGGCGAAGGACTATTTCGGTTCCTATGGTCTTTGGTCGAGCGGCACGAACGGGACGTTTTCCGGGCCGGTATAGTTGGCATTGGGGCGGATGATTTTGCCGTCCTGGCGCTGCTCGATGATGTGCGCAGACCATCCGGAAGTTCTGGAAATTACGAATAGTGGCGTGAACATCGCCGTCGGCACACCCATCATGTGGTAGCTGACCGCGCTGAACCAGTCGAGGTTTGGGAACATTGCCTTGATGCCCCACATCACCGTCTCAAGCCGCTCGGCGATATCGAACATCTTGAGGCTGCCGGCTTCCTGGCTCAGTGACCGCGCCACCTCCTTGATGACCTTGTTGCGCGGATCACCCGTCGTATAGACCGGATGGCCAAAGCCAATGACGACTTCCCTGCGGGCGACGCGTTCGCGGATATCGGCTTCGGCCTCGTCCGGCGTGTCATAGCGCTTCTGGATATCGTGGGCGACCTCATTGGCGCCGCCGTGTTTAGGACCTCGAAGTGCGCCAATGGCGCCGGCGACGCAGGAATAGACGTCCGATCCCGTGCCGGCGATGACGCGCGCGGCAAAGGTCGAGGCATTGAATTCATGCTCCGCATAGAGGATCAGTGAGGTGTGCATCGCCCTCACCCATGACTCGCGCGGGCGTTCGCCATGCAGCAGGTGCAGGAAGTGACCGCCGATCGTGTCATCGTCGGTCTCGACCTCGATGCGCCGGCCGTGGTGACTGAAATGGAACCAGTAGAGCAGCATCGAGCCCAGGCACGCCATCAGCCGATCGGCGATATCCCGGGCATTGGCGGTATTGTGATCGTCCTTTTCCGGCAGAACGCAGCCCAGGATCGACACGCCGGTACGCATCACGTCCATCGGATGCGCTGAGGCCGGCAGGCTTTCGAGCGCCGCCATGACCGCCGCCGGTAGTCCGCGCAGCGCCTTCAGCTTAGTCTTGTAGGCGGCAAGCTCGGCCCGGTTCGGCAGCTTACCGTGGACCAGCAGGTGGGCGATCTCTTCGAACTCCGAGGTTTTGGCCAGGTCGAGGATATCATAGCCGCGATAGGCCAGGTCGTTTCCCGTCCGCCCGACCGTGCACAGAGCCGTATTGCCAGCCACCGTTCCGGAAAGGGCAACGGATTTCTTGGGCTTAAAGCCCGTGGTGGGATCTCCTGCCGTATCCATGTTCGTTTCCTGTCGTCATTTTGTTTTTTATTATTTCTGGCCGCTGAACAGCGTGTCGAGCCGGTGCTCGAAGTCCCAGTAGCCGATGCGGTCATAGAGCTCTTCGCGCGTCTGCATGGTGTCGAGCACGGCCTTCTGGTGGCCATCGCGGCGGATGGCCTCGTAAACGGCTTCGGCCGCCTTGTTCATGGCGCGGAAGGCCGACAGCGGATAGAGTTGGATCGCGACTCCCGCGGAGGCCAGTTCATCGCGCGTGAACAGCGGCGTCTTGCCGAACTCGGTAATATTGGCCAGGACCGGCACCTTCACGGCGTCAACGAACTTTCGGTAGGTCCCAAGATCATAGGCGGCTTCGGCGAAGATGCCGTCGGCGCCGGCTTCTACACAGGCCACGGCCCGTTCGATGGCGGCATCGATGCCTTCGACGGCGATGGAATCCGTCCGGGCGATCAGGAAGAAGTCCGGATCGGTTTTGGCATCCGCGGCGGCCTTGACGCGGTCGACCATTTCCGACGCCGGGACGATTTCCTTGCCTGGACGATGACCGCAGCGCTTGGCGCCGACCTGGTCCTCGATATGGCAGGCGGCGGCCCCTGCCTTGATCAGCGCCTTGACCGTCCGTTCGATATTGAAGGCCGACGGCCCAAACCCGGTATCGATATCGACCATGAGCGGCAGGTCGCAGACATCGGTGATGCGGCGGACATCAATGAGGACATCGTCCAGCGTGTTGATGCCAAGATCCGGCATGCCCAGCGATCCTGCCGCCACACCGCCCCCCGACAGATATATGGCGCGATAACCTGAGCGTCTGGCCAGTAAGGCGTGATTGGCATTGATGGCGCCGATGACCTGCAATGGCTGCTCGGCCGCCAGAGCGTCACGGAAGTTTCGGCCGGCGGAAGTGGTCGGCATGGATGTCCCTGTGTATTTTTATAAATCGTATCTTTTGCAACAACTCAAGTCAAGTGATGAAATTTACGCATGCGTCAACATCACGGTCAAATCAAAACGCCGGAGACTGGGACTGTCTCCGGCGTCGTCACGTAAATGTGTGATGGGGCTCAATTGACCCGGTCAACGGCCTTTTCGGCATTGCGCTCTATATTCTCAGCCGGCGACTGGTCACCCAGCTTATCGGCGGCATTGTCTACGCCGTTCGGCAGGGCTTCGACGGCGTCGCCCAGACGCTCGCTACCCGAACGGTTGTCCTGCATCATAAATACGGCGCCGACGGCCAGGGCGGCGATGATCAGGACGGCGAGAATAATAATAGCGGTGTTGTTACCGGAAGACTGGGTGGCGGTGGCCATGACGGTTGCTCCGTGAATAGGTATGGCAACCGTATCAGTGTGATTGCAAAATGACTGTGCGGGGCTTGACGCCCATGAGTAAACAACAGATCAAGCCGTTGTGAATTCACTTTTGGGATGAAATGAGATGCCGCGCATGTGAAACGAGTTTTGTTGCGGCGCCGCGGTATTGATGAGACGCTTGAAGCAGTTTCAGGACGGAGGCTCCCATGACGACCGACACGATTTCCGCGCCGATCAAT
>CBFGPQ010000268.1:0-3732 GCA_965650705.1 uncultured Asticcacaulis sp.
ACGGTCCCCCAGGCGACGGCCGCCAGGATCAGCACGACGCCCGCGCCAATAAAGCGGATCATGACGAAGTGTCCTGGCGTATGCTTGCGGATATAGAGCCCCGCCAGGTGGCCCAGGATGACATTGACCGTCGCCGGGATGGTCCCGAGCAGGCCTTCGGGCTCGAAGCCCTCGTCCCACGGATAGAGGTGCGACTTGCCGAGGATGAGCTGGTCGACATAGTTGCCGATATTGCCGGTCTTGGTCAGCGCCAGTTCGGGCGGCGCCGATCCCAGCAGAATGCCCCAGTAGCCGAGCAGCAGGACCGCCGACAGCAAGAGAAGACCGCGCACGCCCAGGTAACGGGCGGCGATGGCGGCGAAGCCGTAACAGAGCGCGAGGCGTTGCAGTACGCCCATGATGCGCGTCTCCTCGATGGGCTTCATCACCCAGCCGGCATCGGTGTGCTTGAAGAAGGGGAACCAGTAGAGGAGATAGCCGAGGGCGAAGATGATGGCGACGCGGCGCAGCGTCTTCAGCCAGAACTCGCCCGGCGCCATGTCTTTTTTGCCGAAGGCCAGCGCATTGCCCATGGCGAACAGGAAGGACGGAAAAACGATGTCGGCCACGGTAAAGCCGAACCAGTCGGCATGGCCGAGAATGGGGTATGCGCCCTCCCCCTGCATGTTGACGACGATCATCAGGCAGATCGTCAGGCCGCGAAAGACATCGAGCGAGGTAAAGCGCACGCGTTCCATGGGTTAGCCCTCCCTTATTGAAGGAAGTGTCCGCCAAACGGGTCTCATGCGCAAGCAGACCAATTTTATTTTGTCGGCCGGGGCACAGATCGGATAAGCTCGTTATATGAGCGATGCGCCTGCTGCCGATATCCGGATAAACCCCAATGCCCGCGTGAAGTTGCGGACCGTTGGCGTCGAGCAGAATCCGCTGCTGGTCATTGACGATGTGCTGGAAGCTCCCGAAGCCATGGTCGAAGCCGCGGCGCGCGCGTCCTGGGCACCACCCAAGGGCACCTTTTATCCGGGCGTCAATGCCGACCTGCCGGTGGGGTATTTGCGAACCTTGCTGCCGGCGTTGAAACCCTCGTTCGAGCGCGCCTTTGGTTTGCCGCAGGATCAGGCGCTGGTCGCCTATGGCTTTTATGCCCTGGCGACGTGGGGGCTGGAACGCTTTGGGCCGTTGCAGCGCATTCCGCACTTCGACCAGCCCAATCCGATGAGTCTGGCGATGGTCCACTATCTCTGCAAGGACCAGCCGGGTGGCACGGCCTTCTTTCGCCATCGCCTGAGCGGTTTCGAGTCGGTTACTCCGGGCCGCCGCGACAACTATATGCAGGCGGTGGCGCAAGAGATCGCGCGCGACGCTGACCGGCTGACGGGGTTTGCCGGGCCCGACACGCCCAATTATGAAATGATCGACCACGTCGAACTGCGCTTCAACCGATTGGTGATCTATCGCAGCAATGTCCTTCATTGTGCTTTGTTTGATGGCGCGAACTTAAGCGATAACCCGAGGACGGGGCGTTTGACGGCCAACAGCTTCTTTAGCCCCAAGTCTTAGCCGCGCGGTTGCGATCGCTCATTTGGCGCGCGGACTGAGCCAGCCGTTCGCCGTGATCCAGTCCATGATCGCGCCTTGCCAGGTGTTGCGCGGCAGCAGCGGAAAACCATGGCCGCCCTTGTCGAAAAGCCGTGCTTCCACCGGCACGCCGGCGTGGCGGAGCGCTTCGAAATAGACGATGGCGTTGTCGACGTCGACCAGTTGATCGTCGGCGGCGTGCAGGATCAAGGCCGGCGGCGTGTCGGCTGTAACTTGCAGGTCGCTCGAAAACGCCTTGACCTGTTCTTCAGAGGGCGACGCCCCCAGAAGCGCGGTCCGCGAGCCCATGTGGGTGACCTTGGCGTCCATGGTGATGACCGGATAGACCAGCACCTGGAAGTCGGGCCGCAGGCTTACGCCTTCAGGATTGGCGATGGAGGGTTTTTGGAAGCGCGTCGAAAGCGTCGACGCCAGGTGTCCGCCGGCCGAGTAGCCGACCACACCGACCCGCGCCGGATCGAGGTTCCATTCCCTGGCATGAAGCCTGATGAACCGAAGGCCCTGTTGCGCGTCCTGGAGCGGTCCGACGGATTTGTCAGCCATCGTCAGATCGCTTGGCAGCCGGTATTTCAGAACGAAGGCGGCGATGCCGTGATCGATGAAGTACTGCGCCTGCTGGACACCCTCATAGTCAAAAGTCAGACCCGCATAGCCGCCGCCGGGGATAATGAGGACGCTGGCCCCGGTCGCCTTTGCCCTGGCGGGCAGGTAAACCTGAATGACGGGACGCGAGACATTCTGTATCCAGCCCTTGTCGGCGCCGGATTCGTTATCGGGACCAGGCTTGGAATTGGGAATGGCGCCGTCGCCATACAACGCAAAGCTTTGCATCCTGGCTGGAAAAGCGGCGGCGGGATCGGGGGACGCCGCCATCGCGGGCGCCGCGAAAACCGCCGCGGCCAGGATCAGAAAGACAATTGTCTTGAATGCCATTTGTTTCCAACCCTTTTTTATGGTGTTGGCATTTGATACGTAATTCGGGCCGGCCTATCAAGGCAATGATTACCTTCTTCCGGCGGACTTGATACCTGTTGCGGCGATATCAAATGAGCGATATATTTGCTCACATGAGCACACACGCATCGCAAATCCCCGTAAAAACCCCTCGCCCGCGTAAAACCACGGGCGTCAAGAAGACGTGGACCATTTCGCTGGTCGATTTCGCCGGGGTCTATCAGTCCGATCCGTCCGACCGGGTGGCGATGATCCGCGCCGGCGTGCCGGCGACCGACGCCAAGAAGCTGCTGGAGCGACTTGATGTCTCGCAAGGCGCAGTTCTGAAAAGCCTCAACCTGTCGACCGCCACGCTGAACCGCAAGGTCTTGAAGGGCGAAGCCCTGTCGGCTGAGGACAGTGAACGCATCGTCGGCATGTCCAAGCTAATCGGCCAGGTTCAGACCATGGTCGAACAGTCGGGCGCACCGGAAGGCTTCGACGCCGCCAAGTGGGTGGCCGGCTGGCTCCAGACCCCGGTTGCGGCCTTGGGTGGCGGGCGGCCGGTCGATTATATGGACACGATGGAAGGCCAGGGCATGGTTTCCGTTCTTCTGGCCCGGATGCAAAGCGGGGCCTACGCGTGACGGTATCCGTCTGGCGTATCGCAACCGATACCCCCGACTACGAGGCGGACGATATGACCGGGGCTGGCGCCTGGACGACCGGCGGGCGCTGGAACCGGGCTGGGACGCACATGGTCTATGCGTCCGAGAACATCGCCCTGGCCTGCCTGGAGACCTTTGTCCATCTGGCGGCCAATCCCCTGCCGTTCAATCGTTACCTGGTGCGGCTCGACATTCCGGACGCGGTGTGGGCGGCGGCGGAAGTTGTGACAGCGGACACGGCGCCCGTCGGATGGGACGCCCTGCCCGCCGGCCGCGCCAGCATCCGGTTCGGCACGGAATGGGCGTCGCAAGCCCGTTCCGCCTGCCTGAAGGTGCCCTCGCTGATTTCGCCTGAAGAGCAGAACGTGCTGATCAATCCTCAGCATCCGGACGCAGCGGGAATTACCGCAACCAAGCTGCGCAAGTGGGTCTATGATCCCCGATTAGGGCGATAGAATGCCGGGTCACAGCCTAGAGCATGATGCGTTTAGGTCGAACCGCCATCATGCTCTAGGTTTTTGTTTTGACGCGA
>CBFGPQ010000269.1:0-3695 GCA_965650705.1 uncultured Asticcacaulis sp.
GGCAGGCCACCACCTCGCCCCGCCGCCACCCGCGCAGCAGGCGTTTGATTTCTGATCCTCTTTACCGCCCCACTTGTGGGGCGGGGGACCGTTTGGCCGAAAGGCCAAATGGTGGTGGGGGCCGTTGTTCAGAAAGTGGCTCAGGTCGACCGCGAAACACCAATGACTCAATGGCGCTTTTTTTCTACGCGAAGGCCCCCACCACCGCATCTCGCTCGCTGCGCTCGCTCGTGCGGTACCCCTCCCCAGCAAGCTGGGGAGGTATAAGAAAGGGGCGCTCACCCAACAGACACTGATTGATTAGCCGCCAGGATGTAATCCAGGCGCTTCCTGTCCGGTTCTTGCCACGTACTCAGTATACCCCCCACCATACTGATGTACGCCTTCAGGCGTCAGTTCCAACACACGGTTCGACAGCGCCGCCAGGAAGTAGCGGTCGTGCGAGACGAACAGCATGGTGCCTTCGAAATCCGCCAGTGCCGCGACCAGCATCTCCTTGGTCACCATGTCGAGGTGGTTGGTCGGTTCGTCGAGCACCAGCAGGTTCGGCGGATCGAACAGCATCTTGGCCATGACCAGGCGCGCCTTTTCACCGCCCGACAGGACGCGGCACGGCTTTTCGACGTCGTCGCCCGAAAAACCGAAGCAGCCGGCCAGCGTCCGCAAGGCGCCTTGGCCCGCCTGCGGGAACGAACCGTCGAGCGACTCGAAGATCGTCTCTTCGCCATCGAGCAGGTCCATCGAGTGCTGGGCGAAATAGCCCATCTTGACGCTGGCGCCGACCGTCACCGTCCCCTTGTCGGGCTGGGTCGCGCCGGCGACCAGCTTCAGCAGCGTCGACTTGCCGGCCCCGTTGGCGCCCAGCACGCACCAGCGCTCCTTGCGGCGGACCAGGAAGTCGAGGTCCGCATAGATCGAATGGCTGCCGTAGGCCTTATGGACGCCCTTCAGGTTCAGCACGTCTTCGCCCGAGCGCGGCGGTGAGCGGAATTCGAACTCGACCGACTGGCGGCGGCGCGGCGCCTCGACCTTCTCGATCTTGTCGAGCTTCTTAACCCGGCTCTGGACCTGCGCGGCGTGGCTGGCGCGCGCCTTGAAGCGTTCGATGAATTTGATTTCCTTGGCCAGCATGGCCTGCTGGCGTTCGTACTGCGCCTGGCGCTGCTTTTCGGTAAGCGCCCGTTGCTGGTCATAGAAGTCGAGATCGCCCGAATAGGTGATCAGCGTGCCGGCGTCGATTTCCACCACCTTGCCGATGATGCGGTTGAGAAACGCCCGGTCGTGCGAAGTCATCAGAAGCGCGCCGTCATAGCCTTTCAGGAAGCCTTCCAGCCAGATCAGGCTTTCGAGATCCAGGTGGTTGCTGGGTTCGTCGAGCAGCATGCCGTCGGGGCGCATCAGCAGGATGCGGGCCAGGGCCACGCGCATCTTCCAGCCGCCCGACAGGAGCCCGACATCGCCTTCCATGCGCTCCTGGCTGAAGCTCAGGCCCGCCAGGACCTCGCGCGCCCGGGCGTCGAGCGCATAGCCGTCCAGTTCCTCAAAGCGCGCCTGAACGTCGCCATAGCGTTCGATGATGGCGTCGAGTTCGTCGGCGCGGTCGGGATCGACCATGGCGGCTTCGAGTTCAGCCATCTCGGTCGCCAGCGCGCTGACCGGACCGACGCCATCCATGACGGCCGCGACCGCGCTTTGGCCCGACATTTCGCCGACCTCCTGGCTGAAATAGCCGATGGTCATGCCGGGATCGATACCGACGATGCCGTCGTCGGGCTGTTCCTGGCCAGTGATCATCCGGAACAGCGTCGTCTTGCCGGCGCCGTTGGGCCCGACCAATCCGACCTTCTCGCCCTTCTGGATGGTCATCGAGGCGTCGATGAACAGTATCTGGTGTCCGTTCTGCTTGCTGATATTGTCGAGGCGGATCATGGGGTCACTACTTAAAAAAGCCGACGCCATCCCCGCGAGAGATGGCGTCGGAACTGAACTGATAAAGACAAATAGCGGAAATCGAAGACGCTTCTATTCCCACTCAATCGTGCCGGGAGGTTTCGAGGTGACATCGTACACCACGCGGTTGACGCCGCGGACTTCGTTGACAATGCGCGTGGCGCAGCGGCCGAGCACCGGCCACGGGAACTCATAGAAGTCCGCCGTCATGCCGTCGCTTGAGGTCACGGCACGCAGGGCCAGGACGTCTTCATAGGTCCGGGCATCGCCCATGACACCAACCGTCTTGACCGGCAGCAGGACGGCGAAAGCCTGCCAGATCTGGTCGTAGAGCCCCGCCTTGCGGATTTCTTCGAGATAGATGGCGTCGGCGTCCTGGAGCGTCTTGACCTTGTCCGGCGTGACTTCGCCGGGGATGCGGATGGCCAGGCCTGGCCCAGGGAACGGGTGGCGGCCGACAAACGCCGCATCGAGGCCCAGTTCGCGGCCGAGCGCGCGGACCTCGTCCTTGAACAGTTCGCGCAGGGGTTCGACGAGCTTAAGCTTCATATAGTCGGGCAAACCGCCAACATTGTGGTGCGACTTGATGACCGCCGACGGGCCGCCTGACGGCGACACGCTTTCGACCACGTCTGGATAGAGGGTGCCCTGGGCCAGGAATTCGGCGCCTTCGATCTTGGCGGCCTCGGCGTCGAAGACGTCGATGAACAGCTTGCCGATCGTCTTGCGCTTGGTCTCCGGATCGGACACGCCTTTTAGCGCACCGAGGAAAAGCTCTTGCGCCTGAACGTGTATCAGAGGGATGTTATAGTGATCTCTGAACAGCGAGACGACCTGTTGCCCCTCGTTCTTGCGCAGCAGGCCGGTGTCGACGAAGACGCAGGTCAGTTGTTCGCCGATCGCTTCGTGAATCAGGACTGCGGCGACCGAGGAGTCGACCCCGCCCGACAGGCCACAGATCACCTTGCCGGTACCCACCTGGGCCTTGATCTTGGCGACCATTTCCTGGCGGAACGAGGCCATCGACCAGTCGCCGGTAAAGCCAGCAATTTCAAAGAGAAAGTTGCGGATCATGTCGGTGCCGCGCACCGTGTGCACGACTTCAGGGTGGAACTGGACGGCGTAGAACTTGCGCGCCTCGTCGGCGATGGCGGCATAGGGCGCGCCTTCGCTAACGGCGATGACTTCGAAGCCTTCGGGAATGGCGGTCACGCGGTCGCCGTGGCTCATCCACACCGTCTCATTGCGGTCCAACCCCTTGAAGATCGGGCTGTCCTTGACGACCTCGATTTCGGCGCGGCCAAACTCGCGGTGATGGCCGCCCTCGACCTTGCCGCCGAGAAGATCGCACATCAGCTGTTCACCGTAACATATGCCAAACACTGGCAAATTCATTTCGAACAGCTTGGCGTCGATCCGCGGACCTTCATCGATGACGCTGTGTGGAGACCCCGACAGGATGACCGCCTTGGGGCGCAGGCTGTCGATCGCGTCACCGGCCTTGGTGAACGGATGGATCTCGCAATAGACGCCGCATTCGCGCACCCGGCGGGCGATCAGCTGCGTAACCTGGGAACCAAAGTCGACGATCAGAAGGGTTTCGTGGGGCTTTACACTCACGTAATTTGCGTCCTCGTATAGGCGGCGATGAAGAAGCCGTCGGTTTGCGTGGTATGCGGGGTCAGGCGCAGCCTGTGACCCGTTTTGGCGTGTTTCACAAGGCCCGCCGCGCCTTTTGTATCGAT
>CBFGPQ010000270.1:0-3682 GCA_965650705.1 uncultured Asticcacaulis sp.
AAAAATCAGCGTTGAATGGGGAGGGCATATGCGAGGCCTGGCATTTTCGTCGGCGATAGCGATCGCAACTGCGTTGGGCGGCTTTCAGGCGGCATTGGCCGCGGAGCCGCAGCAGGCGCCGGACGCGACCGCAGCCAATCAGCCGCAGCAATCCGAAGGACTTTCGGACATCATCGTGACCGCGCAGAAGCGTGCCGAGCCACTTCAAAGTGTGCCTGTCTCCGTTTCCGCATTCAGCAATGACACGCTTCAAAAGGCCCGTGTCGATGGCCTGACCGGCCTTCGCGGCCTCGTGCCGGGCATGACTGTCACACGTTCAGGCGCAGCCGTCGATGTGCCGCAGATCAGCTTGCGCGGCATTTCCATTCAGGACGTCCTGCCCAGCGTGGAACCAGGCATCGGCATCACCCTGGACGGTATCCCCATCGCATTTCAGCGCGGTGCTCTGATCGACGCGTTCGATGTGCAGCGCGTGGAGGTGCTGCGCGGTCCTCAAGGCGTTCTGAACGGGAAGAACACGACGGGCGGATCGATCAACGTCGTGCGCCTTCGTCCAGACCCATCCGCCGACACGACCGGAAAGGTTCGCTTCACCATCGGCAGCTTTGGCCAGAACGACTATGAAGGCTATATCATGGCGCCCGTCGTCAAGGATATACTGGCCGTCAAGGCAACCATCGCCGTACGCAGGGACAATGGTCAGTTCCGCAACATCGTGGACGGCGGCCGCGAAGGGGATCGCGACGTCCGGCAATATTCGCTGGCCGCAGTCGCGACGCCCACGGACAGGCTCAACATCTATGTCGCTTTCGACCGGCTGGAAAATGACAGCGCCATCCCACCCTATGTGGCCACGCCTGTCCCCGATCTTATTGCCTATCCCATCCCCGGCTATTTCGGCGGCCTGAACTCCACTTGTCTCAATCCCGCGACGCAGATCATCTGCCGTCCCTTGAGCGATCTGGACCAGGGCAAGAATGAAGTCGAAACCACTCAGCTGCCAGCTTCCCTGCGTCTCACCGCAGGCACTGGTGAAATTTCCTATGACCTGACCGACGAAGTGAAGTTCACGTCCCTAACCGGATATCGCGAATTCCACGAACGGCAGACCAGCGACTTCGACGCGACGCGTTTCGCCCTGTTCCGCGACAAGGCATCGGTCGACGCGAAGCAGTTTTCGCAGGAAGCGCGTTTCGCGACCTCTTTCTCAGGCCCGTTCAACATCGTGGCCGGTGCCTTCTATATGAATTACCGGTACACCGAAAAGCAGAACCCGTCGCTGGACGCGGCTGTGCTGCCGGACATGGATGCAAATGGAGATGTCATTCTAACCAACGGCTTGCCGACTTTTTCGACACCGCCGGGCGTAGCGTTCCTCAATTCCCTGAACCGCTATCGCACGTTCCAGACCAACAAGACTTTCGCCCTGTTCTTTCAGGCCGACTACGACATCACAGATAAGTTGCGCCTGACCGTCGGCGGCCGTCAGACCTGGGACAAGAAGACGACGGATTACAGCCTCTGGGCACCAATAGTTTCGGACACTCGTGACAACGACGCGATCGGTCCACTTGTTGGCCAGGTCACAGGCCGCGCGAAGTTCAAGAAGTTCACGCCGAAGGTCAATCTGCAATATAAGTTCACGCCCGACATTCTTGCCTATGCGCAATATAGCAAGGGCTACAACACTGGCGGGTTCAACGGACGCCCCGGCAATCTGGTCACCGCCGTTCAGGCCTATGAGCCGGAGACGATGCAGGCCTATGAAATCGGCCTCAAGACCGAACTCTTCAACAAGCGCGTTCGCCTGAACCTGTCGGCTTTCCACAATACTCTGGATGACAAGCAGGAAAATGTCCTCCAGGTCGTGGGTACGACCAATGTCGCCACCACTCTCAACGTGGCCAAGGCGCAGTATAAGGGCTTTGAAGCAGAGCTGGCCCTCGCACCGATGCGCGGTTGGACGATCACCGGGTCGGTCGGTTATCTGGACGCCAAATATAAGGATTTCTTCGGAGATCTGGGTCAAGGCCCGGCGGATCTGAGCGGCCTCAAGCTGCGGCGCGTTCCCAAATGGACCGCAGGCGCCATATCGGATTACAGCTTCTCGGCGGGTCCGGGCACTGTGGGGCTCAACGCGGCGATCTTCCACACCAGTCGCTATGAAACCGACGTGCTGAACGATCCTCGCGGCTCCATCCCGCCCGTCACGAAAATCGATCTTGGCGTTCGGTATGAGCTGCCCGTCGCGGGCAACACGACCGTCGAACTGGCTGGCTTTGTGAAGAACGTCACCAACAACACGACATATGATGGATATACCTCCGGTGACGCGGTAGGCACTTTCATCGAATTCGCCAATCCGTCGCCTGGCCGCCAGTGGGGCGCATCGCTGACGGCGCGTTTTTGATCGAGCCTCGGCTCTGAGCGGCAGGCGGGTCCAGACCCTCCCTGCAATGCTCAGAGCCGAAGAACGACAAGCTGCCGCCAATTGAAACGTAGGAGTTGTTCAGATGAGGCTTGAAGGAAAGGTGGCGCTGGTCGCCGGGGCGGCAGGAACCGCCAATATGGGCCAGAAAATTGCGGAGCGGTTGGCGCAGGAAGGTTGCAAGGTCGTCGTGACAGGGCGGCATGAAGAGCCGCTGCGCGCCATCGCGGAGCAGATCGGCGGCAGCTACATATTGATGGACATCACGAGCAAGGCCGATGTCGATGCCGCCGCTGACTTTGCCGTCAACACCTATGGCAAGCTGGACGTTGCGGTGAACGCGACTGGCTGGGGGCTGATGAAGCCGACCCACGAAACGACTGAGGCTGATCTCGACAAGATCATGGACATTCAGTTCAAAGGCCCCTTCTTCTTCATCCAGGCGATGTTGCGGGTAATGGGGCAGGGCGGATCGATCATTCAGATTTCCTCTGCCACGGCGACCATCATGCTCGAAAATCACGCCGCCTACATGGGCACCAAGGCCGGAATCGATCATGTGATCCGCACCGTCGCCAACGAATATGGCGCGCGCGGCATCCGGGCGAACTCCATTTCGCCGGGCCTCACCGAAACGCCGATGGCTGGCGACAGCTTCAGCGTGAAGGAACTGATCGACGCCTTTGCAAAGGAATATCCGCTAGGCCGCCTCGGTACGCGCGAAGATATTGCGGCTGCGGTCGTATGGCTGGCATCCGACGAATGTTTCATGACCGGCCAGAATCTTCAGGTGAATGGGGGGCTCACGCTCCGTCGCAACCCGATCCTGTCCGAACTGGGCGAGGTGGCCGCGCGTGCCACGGCGCATCTGAGCAGCTGACAACGACACAGCGGTGCGGGCGGGAGCATTGCTTCCGTCCGCAAACGGCGCAGGGTCAAGAAAGGGAGGGTAGCACTGGCTACCCTCCCTATTTTGCTGCTGGCGGCATTTCGATTTCCAGCGCGTCGCGTGCTGTGTGGCCGTATATCAACCAGCCGCATCCCGGCTCGGAATTCGCGCCATCTGATATTGAATCTGCGGAGGCGGTGCGGAGTGGGCACCGCCTGAACAACCCGTTTGCTACATGCGGTAGCCGCCCCGACCTGTCAGCTTGTCGGGGCGCCTTCGCCTCGCCTTAAAGGTCGGTGAATTGCATCCGGCGGATCGGATCGGTTCCATCAAATCCTTCCGCGGACTTCTTCATATGGTCGTAG
>CBFGPQ010000271.1:0-3617 GCA_965650705.1 uncultured Asticcacaulis sp.
ACCGCAGAAGAAGAAAAAGGCTGGGCGACCGCCAAGACGCTGGCCGAGGCCCTGCCCTACATCCAGATCTACGACCGCGAAATCGTCGTGATCAAATACGGCGGCCACGCCATGGGCGAAGAAGCCACCGCCAAACTGTTCGCTTCTGACATTGTTCTCCTGAAACTGCTGGGCATTCATCCTGTGGTCGTCCACGGCGGCGGGCCGCAGATCTCGGCCATGCTTGGCCGGGCCGGTGTCAAGTCGACCTTCGTCGACGGCCTGCGCGTCACCGACGACGCCACCATGGAAATCGCCGAAATGGTCCTGTCGGGCGCCGTCAACAAGGAAATCGCCAACTGGATCACCCGCGCCGGCTCTGAGGCCGATGTGCGCGGCGTCGGCCTGTCGGGCAAGGACGCAGGTCTTCTCACCGTCGAAAAGGCCACACGCCTCAAGAAGGACCCGGACAGCATGATCGAACAGGTCGTCGACCTGGGCTTCGTCGGCGAACCCAAACGCATCGACGACAAGCTGATCCGCACCCTCATCAACGACACCGAACACGACTATGTGCCGGTTATCGCGCCGATCGGCGTCTCCGACGAAGGCCAGACCTTCAACATCAATGCCGACACCGTAGCGGGCGCCGTGGCGGGTAAGCTCAATGCCAAGCGCATGCTGCTGCTGACCGACGTGGTGGGCGTACTCGACGAGAACAAGGAACTGATCCGCCAGTTGACGATTTCGGAAGCGCGCGGCCTGATCGAATCGGGTGTCGCTGTCGGCGGCATGATCCCGAAGCTTGAAACCGCCATCGCCGCGGTCGAATCGGGCGTCGAAGCCGTCGTCATCCTCGATGGCCGCCGCCCGCACGCCATGCTGGTCGAACTGTTCACCGAACACGGCGCCGGAACCTTGATCAAGGCGGACTAACCAGTCCCCTCTCTCCGCTTGCGGGGTATAGCGCCAGCGAAAGTATAGCTTCGCAAGCGATGGATTAGGGTGAGGGGCAATCGCCCGCAGCCACGAGTCATGGCCTGCGGTTCTTAGGTGCAAAAACAACTATGACCTTTGCTGTTTCACTGATCTTAGCCCCTCACCCTAGCCCATCGCTTGCGAAAGCTATACTTTCGCTGGCGCTATACCCCTTAAGCGGGGAGAGGGGATAAGATTATGCACCCCGATCTCGCCCATATCACCACCTGGCTGTTCGACCTCGACAACACCCTATACCCGCACGAATGCGAGGTCATGGCGCTGGTCGAACGCCGCATGTCGGCTTTCGTGGCACGCGAAACCGGGCTCAGCCGTGACGAAGCCTACGCCCTCCAGAAACGCTACCTCAACGAACACGGCACCACCCTGGCCGGCCTGATGGCCCACCACGGGGTCGAACCGCGCCGCTTCCTCGACGAAGTCCACGACGTCTCACTCGACAGCCTCAACCCCGACCCCGAGCTGAACGACCTGATCAAGGCGCTGCCCGGCCGCAAAATCGTCTTCACCAACGGCGACAGCTTCCACGCCGGCCGGTTGCTGACCAAGATGGACATGGGCCACCTGTTCGATGGCATCTTTCATCTCGAACACGCCAACTTCATCCCAAAGCCGTCGCTGGCCACGTTTGAGCTGATGATGAAGGCTCACGTCGTCGACTCAGCCGACACGGTCTTTTTCGAGGACAGCCCGCGCAATCTCAAGCCCGCCTACGGCCTGGGCATGAAGACGGTCCTCGTCGGCCCAAAAGCATTGGAAAACACAGACGATTTCGTCGATTTCCGAAGTCCTTCGCTCAAGGCCTTCCTGCAGTCCTTCGGTAATGGTTAAAATTTAACTTGACGCCCACGTCATCTTGAACGAAGTTCATTGAACATCGTTCACAGGAGATGATTATGAAGCGTCTGGTTTGTTATACGATCGCGGCTGCACTGGTGGCCGCCCCCGCCTCTGCCCAAGACAGCGTCGGTAATGTGTCCAAGGCGTCCGGCGATTCCGTCGTCGCCACTGCGCAACTCGCCGAAGCCGGCGTCAAGGTTGTGATCGGCGTCGTCGCCCTGCCTTTCGTCGCTGTTGGCACGGTTGCCGAAAGCGGTGGCGCAGCTATCCGCGACTCCGGCCAGGCCGTGTGGGACGAAGCCAATGGCCCGCTGGAAATCTCGCCGGAAACCGTTACGGCGCAGCCCGCGCCCCAAGTCCCCTACGATACAGCGGACAAGAGGTGATGCGCGTCTTTCTGGTCGTGGCGGCGGTCCTGGCAACCCAGCCCGCCATTGCTCAGGAGTTGAACAATTGGGATGCGCCGCGTGAGTCGCAAGCCCAACCGGTTGCGGACTCAGGCGGCAAGACGAAGGACTGGCGCCCCGCCGCGCTGAACGCCGCCTTCGCCAAGCAAATCGAACGCGACCTGGCGGCGCGTTACGCCCGCCTGGCCATCGTCTTCCGCACCGGCCGGCCGCGTTCAAAGCTGCCCGAGGGTATCCGCTATACCCACGGCGCCTTCTGGGTCTACAGCGAGGTCAAGGGCGCCGATGGCAAGACCTACAAGGGTTACGCCGTGCACAACCTCTATCAGGGCGATGGCAAGACCCTGCCCATCACTCGGTCTTACCTGAAGCAGGACTTCCCGATCGACTTCATATCGGCCGCTGCCGAAGACGATGTCGCGGTCATCATCCCGACGCCCGAAATGCAGCGCCGGATGATGGCGACCATTGCTTCACCCATCTATACGAAGATGCACGTAGCGGACTATTCCCTGGTCTCCAGTCCCTTCGATTCCTCCCGCCAGAACTGCACCGAATTCGTCCTCGACGTCATTGCCGCGTCGGCTTGGCAGACGGAGTTCTATCCGCAGGTCAAGGCCAATCTGAAGGCACACTTTCAGGCGACACCGGTCAAGACCGGACTGTTTACACGAGTATTCGGCCCGATGGTCGATCCGCGCCTGAACCTCGACGACCAAAGCGGCGGCATAGAGACAGCGACCTATGAAAGCATCAGCGCCTTCATGGCGAGAAACCGCTTGAGCGAGACGAGTTATGTCCTGGCCCGATCCGATTGGACCGGCAAAAAATGAGTGTGTGAGGGCACTTCTGTTTGACATTCGGCGTAATCGAAAAGTCTTTTAACGCGCATTTTTTCCGAAAACCGCTTCACACTTTTCGGAATGCGCTCTAATGCCATGCGCGACAATCAAGAATGCAATCAGGAACCGTCCGCATGTCCGACCTCGCCGCCTACAAGGATGATATCGAAGCCGCCTGGGAAGTGCGTGACACACTGAACCCGCAGTATCACGGCCCGTACCGCGAAGCCGTGCAGGGCGCCCTGGACCTGCTTGACTGCGGCCGCTTCCGCGTCGCCGATAAGCTGGATGGCAAGTGGCACACCAATGAGTGGCTTAAGAAGGCCGTGCTGCTCAGCTTCCGCCTCAACGGCAACCAGCTGATGCACACCGGCCGCGGCCTGTTCGAACAGGCGCCGATTGGTCCCTACTGGGACAAGGTGCCCAACAAGTTCGCCAAATGGGGCGAGAAGGATTACCAGGAAGCCGGCTTCCGTTCGGTGCCAGGCGCCATTGTCCGCGCCGGCGCCTATATCGCCAAGAACGTCGTGCTGATGCCATCCTTCGTCAA
>CBFGPQ010000272.1:0-3589 GCA_965650705.1 uncultured Asticcacaulis sp.
CTCTGGATGCGTTCGCGCGATAAGGGGTGCGTGATGAAGAACTTGTAGCGTTCGGCGTTCGAGAAGGTCTCGACGTTACGGAAATTGTAGAAGAACTCGACCAGGCCCTTGCCCGACATACCGGCGCGTTCAAGCGCCTTGGCGCCGGCGGCGTCCGCGGCCGATTCCTGGGTTTGCATGTAGCGCAGGGCATTGAGCGTGCCGAAGGTCGTCGACGAACCCATGAGCGCGGCGCCGGCGGTCGGCGCCTTGGCCATCATGGCGATGACGCCCAGACCCAATGCGATCGCTGTCGGCATCTTGGCCGCCTGCATGATCTCGTCGGTGCGCATCATGTGACCGCCGCTCAGGTGGCCCGCTTCGTGGGCGACGACGCCGAACAGCTCATTGGGCGTCTTGGCTTCGAGGATCAGGCCAGTATTCAGGCCCATACGCAGGCCCGTGGTGGCAAAGGCGTTCAGTTCGTCGTCGGCGATCAAAAGGTACTGGACCTTGTCGGCGTCCAGACCGGACGCAACCATGATCGGCCGGGTCTCTTTCTTGAGGAACAGCTCGACTTCCGTGTCGCGGATGACGCCTTGTGCCTGGGCATTGCCCGCCATGGCAAAGGCCAGCACCGCCGCCGCCACGCAGACGCCGGTGCGCAACGCTTTGCGCGCCCCTGCGCCAATGTTCAAAGGACCTCGGTTCATGGACGGTAATCCCGGCGCCGACGTACGATCAGCGCCTTCTTATGTTTCATCGCAACTTCCCCAGCAGCTTATCGCTATCCGGCAAGCATGACAAATCTAAGGCGTCGAGTGGGAAATAAAAAGGGCCCCGGCAATGCCAGAGCCCTTAGTTTTTTGCTTGCCGCGATATCTACTCAAAAACCGCTTCACACTTTTTGGATAACGCTTCTATCGCTTCCACCAGCCGCGCTTTGGCTTTTCCGGCGGCGCGCTGATCTCGTTCGGATCGATGGCAGCGGGCGCAGGCTCCGCAACGACGACTTCGAGTTCCTTGGCGACGGCCAGGGCAGGCTCGGGGGCGACGATGATCGGGTCGAGCGCCGTCAGGTCGGTCTCCTGGGCGGCGACGATCGACGGCGTGTCCGCGACCTTCTTACGTGAACGCGTGGCGCGGGCAGGGCGGGTGATAACCGGCTCGACGACATCGGCGACGACTGCCTCAGGCGCCGCGATGGCTTCGGCCTCGACCGCTTCGGCTTTCTTGCGCGAGCGCTTCGGACGGGCGCGAACCTCGACCGGCGGCAGCTCGGCTTCAACGGCTTCGACGGGCGTGGCTTCGGCCACGACGGCTTCCGCCGCGGCAGCTTCGGCCGGAGCCTCTTCGGTCGTTACGACATTACGGCCCTTGCGCGGCGGGCGGGCGCGCTTGGGCGCCGGCTGGTTGCGCAGGTCCTCAGGCACCAGCGAGGTCGGCTGGGTATTTTCCGCGCCAAGAGGTTGGTTCACGACCGGAGCCGTCAAGGTGCTGCCGATGGCGCCGGCGGCCGCGACGCCCGCGATTTCACCCATTGGGGCGACAGCCGGACGCGCCGGACGGGCCGCCTGCTGCTGTTGCTGCTCTTCGAACGGATCGATCCAGACGTATGGCGCTTCCAGCGACGGTGTACGGGCGCGCACCCAGCCATAGGGCTCGCGCGGACGGCTCTCGAAACCGGCGCGGCGGCCACCCCGGCGACCACGGCGGCGGCGGCCACGGCCGTTGCGGCGGAAATCGCCGTCATCCTCTTCGCCGTCCTCGTCATCGCCCTCTTCGGCAGCGCTATCGGCGGCCGCTTCGGCTTCGCCTTCACCACGCTCGCGGCCACCGTCACGTCCACCGCGGCGGCGGCGGCGGCGCTTGCCGCGGCGTCCACCTTCGCCATCGTCACGATCCTCACGGCTCTGGACGCGGGCCGAGGCCTCGTCGTCATCCGTGTCCTCGCGTTCGATGGCCTCTTCGTCCTCCTCTTCTTCCTCTTCATCCTCGACATCGACGCTGAAGTCGAAGGCGACGGGTTCAGGGCGAACGGGCGGGGTGAAGTCGACCTCATCGGCGGTGACGGTGCGGATGATCTGCAGGTCGGTATGGCCGAGGTCGGTATCGACCTCGATATTGACCTTCAGGCCCCACTCCTCGCGCAGCTTGGCCAGATGCGCCTGCTTTTCATTGAGGATGTAGAGCGCGACCGTCATCGGCAGCTTGACTGTAATGGCGCCGGCGCCATTCTGCATGGCTTCCATGTCGATGCGGCGCATGGCCGACAGCGCGGCGGAATCGACCGAACGGATGCGGCCCATGCCTTCGCAGTGCGGGCAGGTAACGGTCGTGCCTTCCAGGAAGCCCGTGCGGCGGCGCTGGCGGGAGATCTCCATCAGGCCGAAGCCGGAAATCTTGCCCATCTGAATACGGGCGCGGTCCTCGGCCAGGGCGTCCTTCAGCTTCTTCTCGACGGCCCGGTTGTTCTTGGGCTCGTCCATATCGATGAAGTCGATGACAATCAGACCGGCCAGGTCGCGCAGGCGCATCTGGCGCGCGGCCTCTTCGGCGGCTTCAAGATTGGTCTTGAGCGCCGTCGACTCGATATTGCGTTCCTTGGTCGACTTGCCGGAGTTGACGTCGATCGCGACCAGGGCTTCGGTCTGGTTGATGACCAGATAGCCGCCGGATTTCAGCGCCACGACCGGCGAATAAATCTTGGAGATCATGTCCTCGACGCCGTAGCGCGCGAACAGGGGCGAATTGGCGCGATAGGGCTGAATCTTCTTGGCCTGCGACGGCATGATCATGCGCATAAAGTCGCGGGCGGACTTGTAGCCTTCCTCGCCCTCGACCAGGACGCCCACGAAATCCTTATCGAACATGTCGCGGATAGCGCGCTTGACGAGGTCTTCTTCCTCATAGATCAGCGCCGGGGCGTTGGACTTTAGCGTCGTCTCGCGGATGGTCTCCCAGACGCGCAACAGGTAATCATAGTCGCGCTTGATCTCTTGCTTGGTGCGCTTGGCGCCGGCCGTGCGGACGATCAGGCCCATGCCGTGCGGCACGTCCAGCGACTGAACCATGGACTTGAGGCGCTTGCGGTCAGCCGCGTTGGTGATCTTGCGCGAAATGCCGCCACCGCGCGCCGTGTTCGGCATCAGCACGCAGTAGCGGCCGGCCAGCGACAGGTAGGTGGTCAGCGCGGCGCCCTTGTTCCCACGCTCTTCCTTGACGACCTGGACCAGCAGGATCTGCCGGCGCTTGATGACTTCCTGGATCTTATAGCGGCGGATCAGGTGCTGGCGCAGGCGGCGCTCTTCATCAGGCAGATCGTCGCCTTCGTCCTCGTGGTCGTCGTCGTCGCTATCGTCGTCGTGGGCGTGACCGTTATTGGCCTGCGCCTGGGCCGCCAGCTCGGCCATCAGCTTCTCGCGGTCGGCGACCGGGATCTGGTAGTAGTCGGGATGGATTTCGTTGAAGGCCAGGAAGCCGTGGCGATTGCCGCCATATTCGACAAAGGCGGCCTGCAGCGACGGCTCGACGCGCGTGACCTTTGCCAGGTAGATGTTGCCGCGAAGCTGTTTGCGGCTGAGGCTTTCGAAATCGAATTCTTCGACGC
>CBFGPQ010000273.1:0-3576 GCA_965650705.1 uncultured Asticcacaulis sp.
TATTGTAGAGCGTTGCTGACAAGATGCTCCAGGATCTGTTCGACCCGGTAGGTGTCGCCGAGCGCGCTGCCTGATGCGGGCATTTCCGACGCCGACAGGGTGAAGCCTAAATCCTTCCCGTATGCCAGGGAGGCAAACCCGGCCATGACGCGTTCGCAGATCAGTTCAATATCGAGCGGCAGTCGCTCGACGGCGATCTGGCCGCTTTCCGCCTCATCATTGTCGAGCGTGGTCACCAGGATGGTCTGCAGGCGGGCAACCTCCTCTAACGCCGTCTCGACCAGGCGGCGCGGGGCGGGAGCGCGGACGAGACTGACCGCGCTCTGGGCCAGATGATGTTCGATGCCCTGAAGGCCAGTTTTCACTTCGCGCGACAGGGTCTCCATCAGCGCCATCCGGGCAGCCGTCGCGTCTTCGCGCACGCGCGCGGTGTCGAGCGCGCTGACCTGGAGCATATAGTGTTCGCGCATATGGCGGTTGAGGACCAGTGCCATGGCGAAGGCCAGGATCAGCCCGCCCGTCATAAGCTCCGCCGAACTGGTGTCCGACCGGGTACTGTAGAGGACGAGGAGTGGGCCAAGGAGGGCGGCCGGACCGACGATCAACAGGTGCAGCAGGACGGGCGTGCAGAAGAAGACAATGCTGATGGCGGCGCCGGCGCAGATCATCATGAGGACATCGGCGCCGGGGCCGGTGCCGCCCGAAGTCAGGCTGATGGCGGTCAGGCAAAGGGCCCAAAGGCCGCCGGCAACACCCTGGCGCAGCAGACGCGCCTTGACATTGGCCTCGGTGCGCGGCGCGGTGGCAAGGGCTTCGGAACGGTTGCGCAGAACCATGAAGGCGGGCCAGATGCCGCTGAGCAGCACGATATAAGCAGCCATCAGCCACGGGGACACGCTGGTCGAGGCCGCCCAGATGAATAGCGGCAGGCCAACACCGAAAAAGCCAAGAGTATAGGGGAACATGCGCGCCTGCGCGCGCAGGCCGTAATCGAGCAGGACAGTATCTGAGGGGACTTGAGACGCGGTCATGCGGCGACTCTATCATGCAGAGATTGCCGCCGGGTTTACCGTTACAATTTCTGGTCGCGAATAATCACGGTTCGTGCCGGAAGCGTGATCACGAGGTAAAGGATTCGTTAGGCAAAACGCGCGAAAATTTGGGGTCCCCACAAAGGATTCGCCCCGAAGGATTCGCTCATGAATGCGCCATCTGTCCAAAGTTCCACCGCGCCGGCTCGCAGTCCTCTCTCTCAGGCCGATATCCAGCGTCTCGTCAAAGGCGAGAATGCAGATGACCGCGCTGTGGCGACACACAAGATCTGTCGAGTCATGGAGCGCGCCGAGCTGACCGAAGGCGATCGCGCCGCGGCGCAGGAAATTATCCGCATGATGGCGCAGGACGCCGCCGAGTTGGTGCGACGCGCCCTGGCGGTGACGCTGCGCACCTCGGAGCTGGTGCCGCACGACGTCGCCATGACGCTTGCCCAGGACGTGGCCAGCGTCGCTGTGCCCATGCTAAGCCATTCGCCTCTGTTCACCGACAAGGATCTGAGCGAGATTATCCGCAGCGGCGGCGCCACGCGCCAGATCGCCATAGCCAAGCGCGACACGCTGTCGGAAACCGTAACGGCGGCGCTGGCGGACAGCGCGGTCGAAGAGGCCGTGGTTATAGCCTGCGCCAACGACAATGCGCGCTTTTCAGAAAACAGCATGGGCAAGGTCGTAGACCGTTTCGGTGAGTCCGAGGTTCTGCACAGCGTCCTGATTAACCGCGCCACCCTGCCAGTGGCGATCAGTGAGCGCCTGGTGCACATGGTCAGCGCCGCCATGCGCGAACATCTGATCACGCGTCATGCCATCAAGCCGGAAACGGCGATGGAACTGGTCAATGCGGCGCAGGAGCGCGCGACCCTTGACATGGCCGATGCCTCAGGTGTCAGCCGCGACCCGTCGGAACTGGTCAAGCACCTGTCGGCCAAGGGCCGGCTCACGCCATCCCTGATGCTGCGCGCCCTGGCGCGCGGCCACATGCCGTTCTTTGAACACGCCCTGGCTGAGTTGTCCGGCGTGTCGCACGACCGGACGTGTCTGATGGTGCACGACGCCGGATCGCTGGGGCTGCGTGCCATCTACGACAGGGCCGGGATGCCGGCGCGTCTGTTCCAGACCTTCCGTATCGCTGTCGATACCTGGCGCACGCTTCACGACGAAGCCGGCCATCTGGATGCGATCAGCTTCCAGGAGCGTCTGATCGAGCGCTTCCTGACACAGGTGCCGTTCGCACCGCGCGAAGACCTGGTCTATCTCTATGAGCGGCTCGACCGCGATTCCAAGGGGCGGAAGTGGGGTACGCAAACGCCGGAACAGGTTTCGGGGAGGGAAGCCGTGCTGAGCAGGGCAGCCTGACAGACGGTGTCGAGCAATAAAAAAAGCCGCTGGGAAAACCGGCGGCTTTTCTTGTGAATGATGAAAGGCGCTACGTGTTGCGGCCGATCGAGTCGAGGTGCTCCTTGACCCGCGCTTCCAGCGTTTCAGCCAGGATCTTGCCCATCGGATGATTGTCGGCCTTTATCTGGTCGCGGACGATGGCGCGGATGGTGTCGAGATGCGCGTCAACCAGCTTGCGCGGCGCCAGCTTGCGTTTGTCCTCTTCGTCCAGCATCTTGCACAGCGAACCGGCGATGCGGGTAATAAACGGATAGCCGTAGGTGGTGCCCAGGCCCTTGAGGTCATGCGCCCGGTAGAACAGCTGCTCGCTGTGCGCGTCGGTGTAGCCTTCGGTCTTGATCAGGTTCTGTACGTCTTCCAGCTTGCGGATTTCGTCCATCAGCCAGTCGTCGAACTGTTCCGACAGGTCGGCCAGCGCGGCCTCTGCCTTGGCAATGGCTTCAGCGTCGAGGGCACCCAGGCGGCCGCCAACCTTGGCGCGCAGCGTGTTAGGGACCTGGATGATCTGGGCTTTTTCCGGCATTGGCATGGCACTGTGACCTTTGGACGCTTATCTTTGTCGGTCGACCTTAAACTGGCCGGGTTTAAGAAGAGCTAATAGTTAGCGAAAAATTGTGCATCCGCTGTCCCCGGCTTTACGAGGCGAACTGTTCCGCCATGACGCGTTCGTCATAGCCGTTGCCGGCGTCGAACAGCAGGGTGGCCTTGAGATTATCCGCTTCGGAAATGTCGACGGATACGACATTACGGACTTCGAATGTGTCGGCGGTAGCGCTGATCGGACGCTTGTCGACCTCCAACGCCTCAAAGCGGACCTGGGCGGTGTGCGGCAAAATGGCGCCGCGCCAGCGCCTGGGGCGGAATGCGCTGATCGGCGTCAGCGCCAGAGCCTTGGCGGTCAGAGGAATGATCGGGCCATGGGCCGACAGGTTGTAAGCCGTCGATCCCGCGGGAGTGGCGACCATGGCGCCGTCGCAGATCAGTTCATCGAGCCGGACCGTGCCATCAATGAAGATGCGCAGCTTGGCCCCCTGATGGGTCTGGCGCAGGATCGAGACTTCATTGAAGGCCAGGGACTGGTGTTCGCGGCCGTCGCGGTCGCGCGCCGTCATGCTCAGGGGGCTGA
>CBFGPQ010000274.1:0-3533 GCA_965650705.1 uncultured Asticcacaulis sp.
GCCAGCTTGATCTCGCGCAGACGCTGCTGAAGGAAATCCTCGGCGGTGATCGGCTCGGGGAACTGGTTCGGGCGGTTTTCCGAGACACAATTGTCCAGGGTCTCGATCAGGTATGGCGGATTGAAGTGCAGGAAAAACGGCGTCGAATAGCGCGCGAAGTCCTTGCGCGCCTCGGCCGGATTGATGACGCGGTGCTGGGTTGACGGCAGCACGCCATTGGTCAGGCGCGACAGCATGTCGCCGATATTGCAGACGATGCAGTTTTCCGGCGGGGTGATCGGCAGCCACTGGCCATCGCGGTCGAGAATCTGCAGGCCGGGTTCTTCGGCGCCGAGCAGCAGCGTAATGACATTGATGTCGCCATGGGCGCCGGCGCGCACCGACTCACCTGCGGAGGTCACCGGCGGATAGTGCAGCAGGCGCAGCACCGAATTGCCGAGATCGACCTTGTCTTCGAAGAAGCCGGGATCCAGCTTGAGATAGAGCGCGATGGCGCGCAGCACCTTCTTGCCCAGGGCATCGAGGCCTTCGTACAGAGCCAGTACGCTGTCGTGGAAATCGGCGACCTCGGCCGGCCAGACATTGTCCGGCATATACTGGCGATAAGGATGGCCTTCGGGCAGTTCGCGGCCGGTGTGCCAGAACTCCTTCAGGTCATGGTGGACGTGGCCCTTGGCGGTCTCGATGCCAAACGGCGTATAACCGCGTGCGCCGCCCTTGCCCTTGATATGGTACGACCGCTTAACCTCTTCCGGCAGGGCGAAGAAGGCCTTGGTGGCCGTCAGTGCCCGATTGAGAAGTTTCGGGTCAAGACCATGCCCCCCCAACACCGCGAAGCCATAACGCTCAAACGCCGCCCCCAACTGGGCGGAAAAGGCGGCGAAATCCTCGTCGTAGAGGGCAAGTGGCACGGGCGGGATGGCGGAGGCGGACATGACAGGTCCTTGATCATGGGAAACAGACGTTTCGCTTAACGCCGCAGTCAGGCAAAGGCAAGCAGCGGCTGCCTGGTGCTTTATTATGCCACAGTCACTTAAAAGCAGCGCTAGAGGGGTGATTTCGTCACAGAACTCCGCTATTAACGCTTCTTAAACATGCTTTCAGCCAAAGCGTGAGGTGGGGCATGCGGTGTGATCACATGCCGTGTCGGGACAAAGTGGGAATAGGGTAGTGGCGTCCAGCTCAGACGCAGGTCGAACAAGTGTGAAAGCGCGCTGGATCGCGCTTGCGCTGGTCCTTTGCCTGGGCGTGGCCATTGGCATTGGTCTTAATCATCGTGCCGCCGCCGACGACGCCAAGACCGCCTCCGCTCCGATCGTCAATCCCGATCTGCAGCCAGTCAATTCGACCAAGGCGCTTTCCGCGGCCGAACAGTCGGTGGTGCGCGTGCTGGTCGTATATCGCGGCTATGGGGGCACGCCGCTTGATTCCGTTGGCATGGGTTCGGGCTTCGTCGTCGCGCCCGGCTACGTCATCACCAATTACCACGTCGTCGAAGTGCCCGCCGAGGCGTCGAGCGCCGACGTATATATCGTGCCGCACAAGGACGCCGGGGCCGGTTATCAGCGCGTTGAGCTGGTCAAGACCTGGACCGAAGGTGATCTGGCCCTGCTGAAGGCGGACGGTCTGAAGATCCCGCCGCTCAAGCTGTTCGCCAAGCCGAATAAGAATGAGCGCGTCGTTTCGATGGGCTATCCCGACGCGACCGACCACCTGCTGAACCGATCGGGCACCCAACTGCTGGAACCGAGCGACGCCTATGTGACGCAAGGCTCGATCGCCCTTTTTGCCTCGACGAATCCGGACGGCAGCCGCATCGACACCCTGTTCCACACGGCGCCGATTAATCACGGCAATTCCGGCGGGCCGTTGCTGAATGAATGCGGCCAGGTGGTGGGCGTCAACACCTGGACTGCGCCGTCGACCATGTCGGCCGGCGGCGATCTCGATATCGCCACGGGCCAGTACGTCGCCACGCGCGTGACCGCGCTCCAGACCTTCCTGGCCTCCGCCGCCGTGACGCCAACCATGGCGACCAAGCCGTGTTACGCCAAGAGCGAAGACGAAATCGTCAAAGACGACGCCCTGACCAACGCCTTGGCCGCCGCCGCCGAGGCCCAGGCCGCCCGCCTGGAAGAGCAGCGCAAGGCCGAAGCCGACCGTGCCGCGCTGGAACGCTGGCAGCTGGGGACGCTGGTCCTTCTGTCGGTGCTGGTCCTGATCCTGATCGGACTGATCATCCGCCGCGAAATGCGCCATCGCCACGAAATTCACATGAAGGAGCGCGACGTCGCGCCAACGGCCTTCTCCAACGAGGCCGCGCCCAAGTTCAAGACGTCGCACAATGTGCTGGACAAGAAGGTCAAGGTCCCGGGCGTCAAGCACCCCATTCCGTGGGGCTGGATCGCACTTGGTCTTATTATCATTGCCGCGGTCGTCTTTCTGCTGATCAAGGATCGCGACACCGCACGCCGGCTGACCGCGCCCCTGGCGTCCTCCACAGCGCCTGCCGGCGTCGTCCACATGGCGTGCACGGTCGATTCCGCGGCGTCGCCCAATCCGATCGCCGCGGCCGGACCGATTGAATTCGATTTCGACGCCCAGAATGCCTGTGTCAGCGGCAAGACGGCTTACGAACGCCAGGCCGATGGGACGCTGGTGCGCTTTGCGGTCAATGAAGGCACCCAGATGGCGGCGCGTCTGGAGCTATCGGCCGATGGCCAGTTGTTCAAGCGCAGCGAGTTCCGCCTCGAACCTGATCTGCACAAGGAATATGTCACGCAACGCAATGCCTTGGGTGACCTGCGTTGCGCCGCCAAGCCAGGCAGCGATGCCGCCGCCGCGCTCAACCAGAACCTGGTCAAGGTTCGTTTATTGTCCCAGACCTATTTGACCATGGCCCCGGAAACCCAGACGGTTTGGCGGTGCAAGAAGTCCGACGCCAAGTCGTGAACGGAGGCCAAACAGTCGCCTTCATTCTGGGTTCAGTTTAAAGCATTTATCGTCATCATCGTGGCGCATCGCCTAAAGTGAAAAGCACTGACTTTTTATCCGGCCTTTGCATTCATTGCGGTCACGACTTGAACAAAGCTGCGTAGCAGCGCTAGTAACGCCTATATTTGTTTGTGAGAGGACAAATCCCATGCGTAAGTTTGTTATGGTTTCCGCCCTGGCTGCCTTTGCCCTGGCCGGTTGTACGACCATTGAAGAAGAAAGCGGAATGAAGGTGTCGAGCCGCACCAAGACAGGCGCCCTGATCGGCGCCGGTGTCGGCGCGGCCGTTGGCGCCCTGTCCAACAAGAAGGGCGACCAGGCCCGTAAGAACGCCATGCTTGGGGCCGGCATCGGCGCCCTGGCCGGTGCGGCCGTCGGCAACTACATGGATCGCCAGCAGCAGGAACTGCGCGACCAGCTGCGCGGCAGCGGCGTGTCGGTGCAGCGCGTCGGCGATACCATCGTGCTCAACATGCCATCGGATGTCACCTTCTCGACCGGTTCGGCCGACATCGACGCCAAGTTCTTCCCTGTGCTGG
>CBFGPQ010000275.1:0-3482 GCA_965650705.1 uncultured Asticcacaulis sp.
AGCAGCCAGTAGGGCAGGAGGCCGGCGCCTTCGACCCAGTAGGGCGCGTCGAAGGGGTGCAAGTAGTGCGAATGCCGGCCATCATTGGGCGTGCGCAGCCAGTCGACGAACTTGATGCCCTGCTTGTAGGTCGCCGTCGTCTCGCGCAGGAAGGTCGCTTCATCTATGCCGAGCGTCTGGAGGGTGGTGCGGATCGTGGGAAAGGTGCCTTCGCCGACGCCGATAACGCCGATTTCCGGGCTTTCGATGAGGGTGATTGCCGGCGTGCGGCCAGGATCGACGCCCAGGACCTTTGCCAGATAACATGCCGTCAGCCAGCCCGCTGTTCCGCCGCCGGCGATCAGGATGCTGCGTGGCGATGTCATAAGGCGCTATCCCCGTTGGTTTTTCAGGAACAGCTAACATGAGCGGGCGTACGGCGACAAGCGCGCCGTGCACCTTATTGCTGAGAAGTGAGCGGGGTTTAAGGCTTGGTGTAGACCCTGACGTAGTCGACCTTGAACTGCCAGGGCAGGGACGCGTCATCGATGCCGCCGACCCCGCCGAAATCGCCACCAACCGCGAGGTTCAGAATCAGGAATTGCGGGTGGATGAAGGGCCATTTGGTGTAGTCGCCCGAGCCATCATTGCGGAAGCTGAAATAGTTGCGCCCGTCGATCCCCATGGTGATGCGGTCAGCTGTCCAGGTCATTTCATAGACGTGCCATGCATTGCAGGCGTCGGGCACGTCAGTGAGCACGCTCTTCTGGGTGTTGATCGAATGGTAATAGGCGCGGGTATGGACACTTTGGTAGATCTTGCCGGCGTTCCAGCCGACATATTCCATGATGTCGATTTCGCCGTCATCAGGCCATGAATTATAAGGGGCCGAGGGGAGTTGCCAGATGGCCGGCCATGAGCCTTTGGGGCAGGTGACAAATGCGCGGCTTTCGACGTGGCCGTACTGATAGCTCATCTTCGACAGCAGGCGTGCGGAGGTGTAGGTTTGGCCACCCCAGTCGGCGTTGCCGCTCAGGGATTCTTTGCGTGCCTCGATGATCAGGTTGCCGCCCTCGACACGGGCGTTTTCCGGGCGGTTGGCCGAATAATATTGCTTCTCGTTGTTGAACCAGCCGTCCTTGTTGCGGAAGGTGTCATAGCTCCACTTGGCCGGGTCGGGCAGGCCGTCCGTGTTGAACTCGTCGGACCAGTGCAGCGTATAGCCGGTGGGAATTCCGCCCGGCTCGTTGATCTGGGTCGGGCCGGGGCCTGTTGCGGAAGAAGAGGAGCTGCTGGATGTCCCGCCGCCGGAGGTCTGGGCCGAGCCACCGCCGCAGGCCGCAAGGACGGTAAAGCTAAAGGCGACGGCTAGGCTTGTGCGCAGGCGATAGGCGGATGTCATGGCGTTTCCTCTTTTTCTTAATTAATGACATCGATGACATTTGGCCGCAACGTGTTTTTTCATACCGCGGGATTAGAAGAAGGCGATGACGACGGCGCCGGTGACGACCAGCAGGCCGACCGAGAGCACACGGTAGTTCTGATACCACTTTACCGTCTTCAGATGGGCGGTTTCTGCGTCCCAGATCTCCTTGGAGAACATGAGCGGCATGATGCGGTCGGGATCGGGCGCCGGACCGTAGCGGTTGCCGACGAAGAGCGCGGCAAGGCTGATGGCAAAGATGACGATGGCGGCCAGCAGAAAATGCAGGTTGATAATTTTGAACGCGATGTCGTCAGCGAAAAGGATGACGCTGGCCGCGGTGCCGAAGGCCAGGGCCGCGGCGGCTCCGGTGGAATTGGCCCGCTTCAGGAACAGGCCGCAGATAAAGACCGCTGCGATCGGCGGCACGAAATAACACAGGACAGCCTGCAGGTACTGCCACAACGTATCCTTGAAGTGGATGATCTGCGGCGCCCACAGGATGGAAAGGGCCATGACCGCCACCGTCGTCACCTGGCCGGTCCGGACCAGTCCGATCTCGCTCATGTCGGGTTTCAGCCGGCGGATGAAGTCCATGGTCACGAGCGTCGATGTCGCGTTGTAGATGCCCGACAGCCCCGACAGGACCGACACCAGGCAGGCGGCGACGATCAATCCGATCAGGCCGTGCGGCAGAATATCAAAGACGATGTGCGAGAAGACCTGGTCCGGCTTGTCGAGGTTTGGGAAGAGGGCGACGGTCGCAGCACCCGGCAGGACGACGAGGAACAGGGTGGTCAACTTCAGTGCACCGCCCATCAAACTGCCCCAGCGGCCGTCGTCAAGGGTGCGGGCGGCGAGAACACGCTGGACCATGGTCTGGTTGGTGCACCAGAAATAAAAGCCGATCAGGGGTACGCCGGTCAAAAGCCCCGTCCATGGCATCGAGGGGTCGTCGGCCGGTTTGATCAGCTTCAGGTTCTCGGGCGCGACATTGCTGAGCGCCGTCTGCCATCCGCCTGCGGCATCGAAGGTGAACCATGCAATGGCCGCGCAGGTCATGACGAGGATAAGACCCTGTACCGACTCGACCATCAGCACGGCGCGCAGACCTCCCGCGACGAGAAAGCCACCGGCCAGCAGGGCCAGGAGCGCACACACCTGCCATAGCGCCCAGCCAGGAAAGAGGAGTTGAAATAGGACGGCGCCGGCGAAAAGTCCGCCGGCGGCATCGAGGAATATGCCGAGCACGATCGAGAGCGCCGACACGTAGGTGCGGACAAAGCGGCCGTAGCGCAGTTCCAGGAACTCCGGCACGGTGAAGACCTGGCTGCGAATATAGGTCGGCAGGACGAAGGCGCAGAAGACGGTGAGGACGACGGCCGCGCTCCATTCGTAGTTGAAGACCGAAATGCCATGGGCATAGGCGCTGCCAGTCAGGCCAACCAGCGAGGTTACCGATATGGTCGAGGCGTAGAGGGAGAAGCCGATCTTGGGCCAGGTCGCCGAATTGCCGCCCAGGAAGTGGTCGCGCGCTTTCAGCGTCCGGCGCTTGTCGAACCAGCCATAGGCGAGCAATCCGGCAAAATAGGTGAGGATGATCCCGATATCGAGCAGGCTTAAGGCGGAGGCCTGAAACATGAAGGGACCCTGTGATTCTGTTATGATTCTGTGCGCCCGTTGGCCGGGCACCTGTCCGGAAGTACACCACATAATCCGGAATTTGAAAGTGTAAATCCTCGCACGAAGCCCCGGTGGTTGCTCGATCGCGCAACCCGTCTATAAGACGGCTGGACGAGGAGCCAACATGTCTGAAACTGTAATCCGTGGCCGTTTCGCGCCCCCTACGAATGACGCGATCGCAGCTATCCGGCAGGCGCTTTTGTCCGGAGGTGTGCAGGTGGCCGTGACGTGCGCGGATCTGGCCCGGTCCAGCCGGTTGCCATGGACAGCTGCCGAACGCGTGGACATGCTGCGTCTGGCCCTGGGCGAAGACGCCGGCCGCATTGTCATTTCAGAGGCGGATGGCCGCGGTGGCGAAACGATTGTGCACGACCCGGAGCCGGTCTCCGCCTTTCTG
>CBFGPQ010000276.1:0-3460 GCA_965650705.1 uncultured Asticcacaulis sp.
TGGCCGATGGTCGGGCCGTTGGCGCGGACGAATTCGCGCACGTGTTCGCGTTGCACCGGATTGCCGGCGTCGGTCAGCGGGATCAGGTAGGGCGCCACGACTTCGGTCTCACGCAGCTTCCATTCGATCAAAAGGGCATCGGCGTCATCGTCGGAAAGCTTGGCAGCGTGGGCGGCGTCCTCGACCCAGCCCGAGCCGGAATACCAGAGCGTCAGGCCGTCGGTCAGACGGTTGGCGGTGAGCAGTTTCATGCGTGTACCTGTTGGGCGGTCTCGATCAGAGCAGTCTCAACGAGAGTGGCGACTTCGGGAGAATAGAGCGAGGCGACCTCGCCAATGATCAGCAGGGCAGGCCCCTGGGGTGGGGTGGCCGCGATGACGACCTCAAGCGTCGAGAGATCAGCCAGGGTGCGGCGCTCGTCGGCGCGCGTGCCGTTTTCGATGATCAGGACAGGCGTGTCCGGCATACGGCCGTGGTGCATCAGCTTGCTGGCGATCTCGCTGGCCGTGGCCACGCCCATATAGATGACCAAGGTATGATGCGGCGCAGACAGGGCCGACCAGTCGAGCTGGAGCGGATTGCTGTGATCGCCATCCTTGAGGTGACCGGTGACGAAGGTGACGGATTGCGCGTGGTCACGGTGGGTCAAAGGCACGCCGGCAGACGCCGCGCAGCCCAGCGCCGCCGTGATGCCCGGCGTGACGTGGACCTCGATGCCGGCCTGACGCAGGGCTTCGACCTCTTCGCCGCCACGGCCGAAGACGAACGGATCGCCGCCCTTCAGGCGCACGACGCGTTTGCCCAGGCGGGCCTGTTCGACCAGCAGGTCGTGGATCTGCTCTTGCGGGACGCTGTGGTTCGAGCGCGCCTTGCCGACGTAGAAACGCTCAGAATCGCGTCGCGCCAGATCCATGATCTGGGCGCCGACCAGGCGGTCATAGACGATGACATCGGCCTCGGACAGCAGGCGCAGCGCCTTCAAGGTCAGCAGCTCCGGATCGCCGGGGCCGGCGCCGACGAGGTGGACGACGCCTGCGCGTTCGATCTGATACTGCGTCGCCTCGACGGCTTCGATAGCCTCAGCGACGCGCCCCTGCCGCGCCAGTTCGGCGGCCGGCGATTGCAGCACAGTTTCCCAGAAGCGGCGGCGGTCATCGACATTGCCGATGGCCTCGCGCAGCAGCGGGCTGACGGCGAGCGCGAACTCCGCGATGTGTGTGTCGGACGGCGGCACGGCGGCTTCGATCTTGCGGCGGGTTTCGCGCGCTAGGACGGGCGCGGTGCCGCCGGTGGCGACGCCGATGCTCAATGGGCCGCGGTCGATGATCGCCGGGAAATGAAAGTCGCTGAGATCGGGATAGTCGACGACGTTGAGCGGCGCACGCGAGGTGCGGGCCAAGACTGCGCCTCTTTCAGCCAGCGCGCGGTCTTCGAAGGCAACGACGATCAGGGCAGCGTCGCTCAATTCCGAGGCTTCGGGCCAGCGGGTATGAACCGTGGCTTCAGCTTCGATCTGGGTCGGCTCTTGCGGCGTAAAGACGGTCAATTGCGCCGGCGTGCGGGCGAACAGGTTGAGTTTGCGCGTCAGCCACGCGCCTTCGCCGATCAGGACGACCTGACGGTTTTCCAATGGCCATGACAGGGGGAGGGCTAACATCGCTTACACTCGTACTTCGACAGGCCTGAATGTAAGGTTTCAGACCTGTGAAATAAAGCGATGGTTTGTGGATGGAAGCTTTAGGGCGACTAACGCGATTTTGTTAGGCCGACCGGGCGTTGTTCCACGTGCCGAACGGCCGGGTGTGCGCTGTATCGGCGTCGGCGACGTGGCTGAAGGAATGGGTCAGGCGCTGGCGGTTGAAATGCGGTGCATGGACGCCGGGTACATCGACCGTCAGTCCGTCGCGGGAGGCAAAGGCCACTAGGCTGGAGTGCGGCCGGCACAGGGCGCAGGTGCAATCCGTGCCGTCTATGAAGTCGGCATCGATTTCGAAGGCGATATTGTTGCCGTGGTAAAATTGTTCATGACGCATGATTTGGCTCCTGCCAGGACTGTCCGAGGCTAGGAGGGCGGAAATAAGGAAACAATGCGCGCAAACCTTGGCGAACGAGGGTTTGCAGGCCCTGTGGCTTCAGCTAGTGTTTAGCACCGTCCCATTTGCGGACCTTAAGGCCGTCGAGGTCAAGGTCAGGCAAGCAGCGCAGGTTGATGGCGCGCGTAGGTGTGCCGTCGGGGCGGCTTCCTTCTGAAAACGGCGCGATGCCGCAAGTGCCGCAAAAATGGTGCTTAAGCTTGTGCGAATTGAAAGTGTAGGTCCTGAGGTCCGATTCCGGCGTTTTTAACGTACAGGCCGAAGCGTTAACGAAGGCCAGCAGGCTGCCGCGCCGCCGGCACAGAGAGCAGTTGCAGTCGATGGCGGTATCGAAATCGCCCTCGACCTCGAAGGCGATCTTGCCGCAATGGCAGCTTCCCTGGTGCAACATGATCATTTTCCCTGTTCGAAGGCCGGGACAAGCCGCCGCATGGGCCGGGCTATGTCGGCGTGTTATGATATGGATATGACGTCAGAACACGCCTTGGCCGCAAGAGAAAAAATCCGCCGCGAAGCGGCCGCCATCGGCGTGGACGAGGCTTTTATCGATCACCTGGTCGAGGAGTTCTACGCCCGCGTGCGCGCGCACGAACGTCTCGGGCCGGTGTTCAATGGCGCCGTCGACGACTGGCCGGATCACCTGGCGAAATTGAAACAGTTCTGGGCGTCGGTAGCGCTGCACTCCGGCGGCTATTCGGGCCGGCCGATGCAAGCGCATATGCGCGTGCCGGCGATCGAGCCGGCACACTTCGGCGAATGGCTTTATCTGTTCGAGCAGACCCTGCGCGACATCGCGCCCAATGAGGCGGCTGTCGAATACTTCATGGTGCGCGCCCATCGGATTGGGGAGAGTCTGAAGCTGGGGTTGTTTTTCCGGCCATAGATTGCTGCGGATCACCTGACGTAAAACAATCGGGTGTGGGGTCCGTGACCCCACAAACCTTTATTTTCCAAAAGAAAAGCCCTCGCCCTTCAGGGGCGGGGCTTTCTTTTGGATTAGGAAGACTTGGGGCCGCAGGCCCCAAACCCGATTATTTCACGCCCAGCTTCTTCTGCAGGTCGCTCGACGACGTCGTGTATTGGAAGCGCAGCTTGCGGTCCGGGTGGACATAGCGGTGCGCCTGTTGCGCCATCAGCGCCGCTTCGTGGAAGCCCGACAGGATCAGCTTCAGCTTGCCCGGATAATAGTTGATATCGCCGATGGCGAAGATGCCAGGCGTCGAGGTTTCGAACTTTTCCGTATCCACCGGGATCAGGTTTTCATGCAGGTTCAGGCCGAACTCCGCTACCGGACCCAGCTTCATGGTCAGGCCGAAGAAGGGCAGGAAGGCGTCGGCTTCGATGTGCGATTCATTGCCGTCGGCGTC
>CBFGPQ010000277.1:0-3443 GCA_965650705.1 uncultured Asticcacaulis sp.
AAATGAGTGAACCGAGACTCCGTATTGCCGTTCAGAAGTCGGGCCGCCTGGCCGACCGCTCGCTGGAACTGATTTCCGGCGCGGGCCTGCGCGTCATGAAGGGCGCCAACGAACTGCTGTACCGTATTGAAAACCAGCCGATCGAGCTGCTGCGCGTGCGCGACGACGACATCCCGACTTTTGTCGCGGATAACGTCGCTGAACTGGGCATCGTCGGTCTCAATGTCCTGAGCGAACACTTTCCGGACAGCGATGTCGAATCGATGATCGTCATGCGCCTGGGCTTCGGCTCTTGCACGCTGAAGATCGCCGTGCCGAACGACGCCATCTACGATGGTCCGCAAAGCCTTGAGGGCAAGCGGATCGCCACCTCCTACCCCAACATCCTTGGCAAGTGGTTGAAGGACAAGGGTGTTACGGCCGATATCGTCGAGATGCGCGGCGCCGTTGAAGTCGCCCCGCGCATGAAGATCGCCCACGCCATCTGCGACCTGGTCTCGACGGGAGCGACGCTGGAGGCGAACGGCATGCGTGCCACCGACCTGGTGCTCAAGTCCGAAGCCGTGCTGATCAAGGCGCCGCACGCCCCGCCGGCTGAGTTGGAACATACATATGACATGGTCCTGCGCCGTTTCGATGGCGTGGTGGCTTCGACCGGAGCCAAGTATGTCATGCTCAATGCGCCCCGTGCGCATCTCGACGAGATCATCAAGATGATCCCTGGCGCCGATGCTCCGACCATCATGCAACTGGCCGGGCGCGATGACACGGTCGCTGTCCATGCGGTCTGCCAGGAAAACGTCTTCTGGGACACGCTCGACAAGCTTAAAGACGCCGGCGCATCGGCCATATTGGTGCTGCCGATCGAAAAAATGATGAAGTGATGAAGACCTTCGTTTGGAAAGATCTGGATTTTAAGGCCCGCAAGGCCGCGCTGTCCCGGCCGGAAAACCGCCGCGATCCGCGCGTGCTGGAACGCGTGCGCGAAATCTTCGCCGATGTCGAAGCGCGCGGCTTCGCCGGCCTGACCGACTGGGCCGTAAGGCTGGATGGTCATGCACCTGACGCCGTGCGTCTGGATGCCGAGACGGTCGATGCTGCCCGCGCCCAGTTGACGTCCGATGACCTCGCCGCCATGGAATTGGCCGTCGAGAACGTTCGCGCCTTTCAGCAAGCCGAACTGCCGAGCGACGGCCCTCTGATCGCGCCCAAGCCGGGCCTCAGCCTGCAACGCGTTTACCGCCCGATCGCGACCGCCGGCCTTTACGCGCCAGGTGGTCTGGCCCCGCTGTTTTCGACCCTGATCATGACAGCGGTGCCGGCTCTGGTCGCCGGCGTACCCAACCGTATCTGCATCACGCCGCCGGCGAAAGACGGCTCGATCCACCCGATGATGATCGCCGCCGGGGCTGCCTCAGGGCTTGACACTGTCTGGCGCGTCGGCGGCGCGCACGGCATCGCCGCCATGGCCTTGGGCGTCCTCGAAGGCCTGCCGGCTGCCGACAAGATCTTTGGCCCCGGCAACAAATACGTCGCCGAAGCCAAGCGCTATGCCACCGAACGCGTGTCAGGCCTGGCCATCGATATGCCCGCCGGTCCGTCGGAACTGCTGGTCATCGCCGACGACAGCGCCAATGTGAAACTGGTCGCCGCCGACCTGCTCAGCCAGGCGGAGCACGATGCGGACGCCCAAGTCATTCTGGTTGCGCTTACGACCGACATCGCTGGTCGCATCGCCGCCGAGGTCGCAGCGCAGGTCGAGCGCCTGCCGCGCGCGGCCATCGCCAAGGCCTCACTTGACCAGGCGCGCCTGTTTATCGTCTCATCACTTGCCGAAGCCGCCGAAGTCTCCAACCTCTATGGCCCGGAACACCTGGCCATCCAGGTCGCAGACGTCGACGCCATCATTCCGCAGTTGACGGCCGCTGGCACCATCTTCGCCGGAACCTATGCGGCGGAAACCTTTGGCGACTATGCCGCCGGTCCCAGCCACGTCCTGCCGACCGATGGCGCCGCGCGCGCCTGGGACGGCATCACGGTTCGCTCCTATCTCACCAGCTTTGTCGTCCAGAAAGCCACCCGCGAAGGTGCCGCAGCGATCGCGCCTGCCGCCGCCCGCCTCGCGCGGCTCGAAGGACTGGAAGCCCACGCCCTGGCGGCCGATTTCCGCCTGAACGCTGAGTTATAACGAATGTTCAACTCGCCTTTTTCCTCTTTGTCGACCACGGGCCTGGAGGCCCTGCCCCCCTCGCTCGAGCCCCTGCGCGAGCGCATGGCCGCCTTCTATGGCGTTGAGGCACATCAACTGATGGTCACGCGTGGCGCGTCACACGCCATGGAAGTTTTGATGCGGCGCCTGCGCACGCACGGCCATGAGTTTATCTGGGCTTCAGCCGATCACTATCTCGAAGACCTGAGCGCCGTATATAACCTCACCGTTCGCACGCCGCCGGCCACAGGCACGATCGCCAAGGGCGCGGGCTTCTATCTGGTTCATAATCCTCAGCAAACCGATGGCAAGGCCTGGGACGTTATCAAGGCGCGCACCCTTGCGGTCGACATCTTTCCTTCGATCCTGGTTATCGACGAGAGCTATTTCGATGCTTCAAGCGCCGACAGCATGGTCGAGTTGGCCGTGTCGGAACCTAATGTCGTGGTGCTCAAAAGCCTGTCCTACCTTTTCGGCATGGCTGGCGCGCGGGTCGGCGCACTGATCGCCAACACCAAGACTTTGCAGGGCTTGCTCAAGTTCTGCGAACCCCATCCGATCCCGACCCTGTCGGTGCGCGCCGCCGAAGCGGCCCTGTCACCGTCTCGCGCGCTCAGCGTCCAAGCGCGGATCGACCTGATCCGGAGTGAACAGGCGCGGCTGCGCGAAGCGCTTGCGCGCTCGCCGCAACTGGACCGTTTCGATCTCAATGACGGCCCATTCATGCTGCTGCGCCCGGTCAACCTGCTGAAGACCCAGACAGCCCTGAAAAAGCTTGGCCTGTCGACGCAGAACACAGCTAACGGCTTACTGCTGGCGCTTGGCGACAAGGCCACCAACAACCGCATCCTCAAGGCCTTGGATGTGCCGATGGATGGGCCGGCGCCGCGCATCGGCGAGGTCATGCGCGACACCAAGGAGACCAAGATTTCGGTCCTGGTCAATCTCGACGAGCCCAAACCCGTCAAGGTCCACACCGGTGTCGGCTTCTTCGATCACATGCTGGATCAGGTGGCGACCCACGGTGGTTTCTCGCTGCAACTGGCCTGCGACGGCGACCTGGAAATCGATGCGCATCATACGGTCGAAGACTGTATGCTCGCGTTTGGACAGGCGTTAAAACAGGCGTTGGGCGACCGTATCGGCATGGCACGTTTCGGCTTTGTCCTGCCAATGGACGAGACCGAAGCCAAGGTGTCGGTCGATCTCGGCGGCCGCCCCTTCTGCGTCTTCA
>CBFGPQ010000278.1:0-3410 GCA_965650705.1 uncultured Asticcacaulis sp.
GTACCCGAAGGCCGGACCAGCACACGGCCGGACCCTTTGAGCATCTCTTCGCCCTCCCGTATCGCCTGTTTCACGGCGTCAGTGTCCAGAGGACTTGCGCCGGTGAAACGGACATTTTTGAGTATCTGCGGAACCGTCTCGAACTGACGGCCCAGCTGGCTCATAGTCTTACCGGATTCGACCAGAACCGCCAATACCTGTAAAGCGGCCATAAGGCCATCTCCCGTCGTGGCGTGGTCGGTCAATATGACGTGTCCGGACTGTTCGCCACCCAGGTTGAAGCCGCCTTCGCGCATGCGCTCCATGACGTAACGGTCGCCAACCTTGGTGCGCTCCAATTTCAATTTAATACCGTTAAGAAAGCGTTCAAGTCCGAGATTTGACATGACGGTTGCGACAACGCCGCCGCCTTTCAACAGACCCTTCTTAGCCCAGTTGCCGGCGATGATCGCCATGATCTGGTCGCCATCGACGATTTGGCCGTGCTCATCGCAGATCACGACGCGGTCGGCGTCGCCGTCCAGCGCGATGCCGATATCGGCACGCAGTTCCTTGACCTTTTCGGCCATGGCCTGCGGCTGGGTCGATCCGCACTTTTCATTGATGTTCAGCCCGTCCGGCGACACGCCCAGCGAGAAGATTTCCGCGCCCAGTTCATAGAGCGCCAGCGGCGCCACCTTGTAGGCCGCGCCGTTAGCGCAATCGAGCACGATGCGCAGCCCGTTGAGCGTCAGGGTGCGCGGGAAGCTGGCCTTGGCGATTTCGATATAGCGCGCCTGAGCGTCATCCAAACGCTGGACGCGGCCCAGCTTGTGCGCTTCGGCGACGCCTTCCAGGATGTTGCCGTCCATGCGCGCTTCGATCGCCAGCTCGACCTCGTCCGATAGTTTGTAGCCATCAGGGCCGAATAATTTAATCCCATTGTCGGCGAATGGATTGTGCGAGGCCGAGATCATGACGCCGAGGTCGGCGCGCATCGATCGCGTCATCATGGCGACGCCCGGCGTCGGCAGCGGCCCGAACAGGCGCACATCCATGCCAACGCTCGTGAAACCCGCGACCAGAGCCGGTTCAATCATATAGCCCGACAGGCGCGTATCCTTGCCGATGACGACCAGATGGCGCCGGTCCGTCTCGGACATGAACATCTTGCCGGCGGCCATGCCGACGCGATAAGCGACTTCGGCTGTCATGGGGAAGGCGTTGGCGCGGCCGCGGATGCCGTCGGTGCCAAAATACTTTCTCTGGCTCATTCGCACTCTGTGTCAGGTAATTGGTATTATCGGGTTTCGATGCGAAAACCGTGCCGGAGGTTTATAAACCCGTACCCCGCCCCCGCCACTCACATCTTCGTTCCCAATGTTACGGCGCAAGTCTTAACAACCGATTTTCCATAAGGTTTTAAGCTTTGCCGTGTAATTTTTTGTCACGGCAATTTACGCCTCCCTCACGGCTTCTCTGATATGGAGGACGCGTATTTTCTAAAGACTGCGGGGACAAGACCATATGTGCGGCATTATCGGCATCATCGGCAATTCGGACGTCGCCCCTCGTCTTCTGGAATCGTTACGGCGCCTCGAATACCGTGGCTACGATTCGGCCGGTATCGCGGTCCAGACCGAAAACGGGCCCGAACGCCGCCGCGCCGAAGGCAAGATCCGCAACCTCGAAGCCGTTATCGATAAAGAACCCGTGGCCGGCAATGTCGGCATCGGCCATACGCGCTGGGCGACTCACGGAGCGCCAAGCGTCCGCAATGCCCACCCACATAGCGCCGGCCGCGTCACCGTCGTCCACAACGGCATTATCGAAAATTTCGCGGAGCTGAAAAGCGAACTCAAGGCCAAGGGCCATGAATTTTCGTCCGACACCGATACCGAAGTCATCGCCCACCTCCTCGATCAGGCGCTGAATAGCGGCGCGACCCCAAAGGATGCCTTCAAGAGCGTGCTAGATCGCCTGCACGGCGCCTACGCCCTGGCCATCCTGATCAAAGGTGAAGCCGAGCTGCTGCTCGGTGCGCGGCGTGGCTCGCCGCTGGTCGTTGGCTGGGGCGAAGATGGCGAGATGTTTTTAGGCAGCGACGCCCTGGCGGTCGGACCGTTCACCCAGCGCGTCACCTATCTCGAAGAAGGCGACTGGGCCATCGTCACGCGCGGCGGGGCGCAGGTTTTCGACGCCAAGGGGTCTTTGGTCAACCGCCCGCTGACCCATGTGTCGGCCTCCGCCGCCCTGGTCGAAAAAGGCGCTTATCGCCACTTCATGGAAAAGGAAGTCCACGAACAGCCGGAAAGCTGCCAAAGGACCCTGTCAGCCTATCTCGATCCGGTGGCCGCCCGCGTGCGTGACGACATCAAGGCCGCTGTCGATTTCGGTGACATCGCGCGCATCCAGATCATCGCCTGCGGCACGGCCTACTATGCCGGGTCGATCGCGCGCTACGCCTTCGAAAAGCTGGCCGGACTGCCGGTCGATGTCGAGGTCGCCTCGGAATTCCGCTACCGCAGCCCGGCGGTGACACCTGGCACGCTGGCGATTGCCGTATCGCAGTCGGGCGAAACCGCCGACACACTGGCCGCACTGCGCTGGTGTCAGTCGCAAGGGTTGAAGACGGCGGCTTTGGTCAATGTCCACTCCTCGACCATGGCACGCGAAGCCGACATCCTGTGGCCGACCCACGCCGGCCCGGAAATCGGCGTCGCCTCGACCAAGGCCTTTACCTCGCAGCTGTCGGCGCTCCTTGCACTATGCATTGCCGCCGCCCGTCAACGCGGCAAGATCACGACGCACGACGAGGCGCATCTCGTCCGCACGCTCCTGGAGGCGCCGGGCCTGATCGCCGAGGCGCTGAAGATGGACGCCGAGATCACGCGTATGACCTATGACCTGTCGAAGGCGCGCGACGTCATCTACTTGGGCCGTGGCGCCATGTACCCGCTGGCGCTGGAAGGCGCGCTGAAGCTGAAGGAAATCAGCTATATCCACGCCGAAGGCTATGCCGCTGGCGAACTGAAGCATGGTCCCATCGCCCTGATCGACGAAAACACGCCGGTCGTCGTCATCGCGCCCGACGATGAGTTGTTCGAGAAAACCGCATCGAACGTCCAGGAAGTCGCGGCACGCGGCGGTCGCGTCGTCATGATCACCGATGTACCTGAAAAGGTCCCGGCGCTATCCGGCGATGCTGCCAAGACGTTGAAGGTTATCCGCAATCCGGCCTGCGATCCATTTATCGCGCCCTTGGTCTATTCGGTGCCGATTCAGCTTCTGGCCTACCACACGGCGGTTCATAAAGGCACGGATGTCGACCAACCTCGCAACTTGGCCAAATCGGTGACTGTGGAGTAATTCCCTCTCCCCGTTTACGAGACCTCTGCAAAACAGGTTTGTTTTGCGGATGGGGGCGCTGC
>CBFGPQ010000279.1:0-3410 GCA_965650705.1 uncultured Asticcacaulis sp.
CTGACCTTCATGTTCGGCCCGGTGGGCTTTGCCGCCTACATGTTCCTGCGCGCGGGGCAAGGACAGGTAAAATCCGGCGCGTTGGCGACCCTGTTCCAACGCCAACCTGTTCTGGCAGGTTACGGGCTTGTCCTTCTGCTCGGCTTCGGCGGAATTCTCGGCCTGCAAATGATCGACACCCGCACGCTCGACGGCATCAATATCTGGGTAAAGCCGACCAAGTTCTTTCTGTCGATCGCCGTCTACAGCCTGACCCTCGCCTGGTTCTTCGGATATGTCCGCGAGGATCGCCGCAAACACCCCCTTATGCAATTCGCCGTCTGGAGCACAGTGCTGATGCTGTCGTTCGAGCTGTTCTGGATCACCTGGCAGGCGGCGCACGGCATTCATTCGCACTTCAACACGGCAACGCCCACGTCTTCGCTGATGTACACCCTTATGGGCATGGCCATTATCGTCGCGATCGCCGCCCTGCCCGTCATGGCCTGGGAGATCGCACGCCGGCCAGTACCCGGATTGCGCCCGGACTATGTGACGGCCGTAGTTCTCGGACTTGTCCTTTCCTTCCTGCTCGGCGGCACATTCGCGGGCTTTATGGCATCAAACCCGACCGGTCACGTGATCGGCGCAGAGGGCGGACATTTCCCGCTATTTGGCTGGAATCGCGAAGGAGGCGACCTGCGCGTCGCCCACTTCTTCGGCCTGCATCTTATGCAAGCCCTGCCCGTACTGGCGGCACTGGTCGCATCCCTGCCGGCTTTCTGGCGCTGGCTCGCGCTCACAACCGGCACCATCGCCGGCGTCGCCCTGACCGTGCTCGTTTTCCTTCAGGCTCTGGCCGGACAACCCTTGCTGGGTTAGACTTCGTTCTTGCCCGACAAAAGGATGCACAGCAGGGTGATCGAGGCCGCCGCCAGCAGGTAATAGCCGACGTGCGACGCCCCGTAATTGCTGTAGAGCCAGGTCGCGGCATAGGGCGCCAGCGAGGCACCAAAAATGCCGGCGAAGTTGAAGGTCAGGCTCGAGCCCGTATAGCGCACCTCCGTCGGGAAGGGCGCCGCCAAAGCCGTCCCGATCAGGCCGTAGGTCAGCCCCATCAGCGCCATGGCCAGGGCCGAAAAGACGAAGATGGCGCTGTCCGAACCACCCAGCAGGACCGGCAGGCTGAAGGAAAACAGCCCGATCAAGACCGTCGTGGCGATCAGCACCTGACGGCGCCCGAACTTTTCGGCGAGCTTGGCGGAGATGGGGATGAACAGGCCGAAAGCGACTGAACCGAGGATCTGGATTTCCAGCGCTTCGAGAAAGGGAATGCCGCGCGTCTTGACGTTGAACGACAACAGCCAGGCACTGCCGATGTAAAACAGCACGAAGGTGACCAGGCCGACGAAGCTGCCCAGCAGGAGGCTGCGCTTGTGCTTGGCGAAGATGCGCGTCAGCGGTACTTTCACACGCTCTTCCTTTTCCTTGGCCGCCTGGAATTCCGGCGTCTCGGTAATCGAGAAGCGCACCCACAGGCCGACCAGGATCAGGACGATCGAGGCGACGAAAGGCACGCGCCAGCCCCAGCTCAGGAAATCATCCTGCGAGATGTTCTGCAGGAGAACCCAGACAGCGCCCGACGACAGAAGGAGGCCTATCGGTGCGCCCAGTTGCGGAAACATGCCGTACCACGACCGCTTGCCCGGAGGCGCGTTTTCGGTCGCCAGCAGGACCGCCCCACCCCACTCACCACCCAGCCCCAGCCCCTGGCCAAAGCGGCACAACGCCAGCAGCGCCGGTGCCGCGACGCCGATCTGGGCGTAGGATGGCAAAAGGCCGATAACCACCGTCGATATCCCCATGGTCAGAAGCGCCGCCACCAGTGTAGCTTTCCGGCCGATGACGTCGCCGAAATGGCCGAAGACCATGGCGCCGATCGGGCGGGCAAAGAAGGCAATCGAGAAGGTGGCGAACGACTGAAGCAGGGCCGACGTCGGATCGCTGGATGGGAAGAACAGCGTCGGAAAGACCAGAACGGCCGCGGTCGCATAGACATAGAAGTCGAAGAATTCGATGGTCGTGCCGATCAGGCTGGCCAACAGGACCTTGAACGGCGAATTGAGCGGCTTGCCGGTGGATGCGGTCATGCGATGTTCCCCTTATTATGTCATGCGCCTTAGAACACTCTGGGCCATTTGACCATAGCCCCCAATCCCGGCTATGGCTTGAACGCCGTACAGAGGAGTTGCAACATGGCCGATACGTCCCAAACCTTTGCCACTGTGCGCAACGACTGGACCAAGGCCGAAATCGCCGCCCTGTTCGATCTGCCGTTCATGGAGCTGGTCTTCCGCGCCGCCACTGTACACCGTCAGTTTTTCGACGCATCCGAAGTCCAGCTGTCGCAGCTCCTGTCGGTCAAGACCGGCGGCTGCGCCGAGAATTGCGGCTATTGCTCGCAATCGGCACACTTCGATACGGGCCTGAAGGCTTCCAAGCTGATGCCGGCCGACGAAGTTCTGGCCGCAGCGCAAGCCGCCAAGGACGGTGGCGCGCAGCGCTTCTGCATGGGTGCGGCGTGGCGCGAACTGAAGGACCGCGACCTGCCGGCGCTTTCCGAAATGATCAGCGGCGTCAAGGCGCTGGGGCTGGAAACCTGCGCAACGCTCGGCATGCTGCGCCCGGACCAGGCCGCGGCGCTGAAGGACGCGGGCCTCGACTATTACAACCACAACCTCGACACCTCGCCGGAATATTACGACCAGGTCGTCACGACGCGAACCTATGCCGAGCGCCTCGATACGCTAAAGGCCGTAGCCGACGCCGGCATGAAAACCTGTTGCGGCGGTATCGTCGGCATGGGTGAGGCGCGCGAGGACCGGGTATCGTTCCTGCACCAGCTGGCGACCCTGCCCCTCCATCCCGACAGCCTGCCGATCAACAATCTGGTGGCCGTCAACGGCACACCGCTGGGCGAACAGGCGGTGCGCGACGGCGGCATTTCCGGCATTGAATTCGTCCGCACGGTCGCGGTCGCGCGTATCGTCTGCCCCAAGACCATGGTTCGCCTCAGTGCCGGCCGCAACGAGATGAGCGAGGAGCTTCAGGCGCTATGTTTCCTGGCCGGCGCCAATTCGATCTTCGTCGGCAACCAGCTGCTGACCACGCCCAACCCGGAACGCGGCAGCGATGCCCACCTGTTCCAGGCGCTCGACCTCAGGCCGATGGGCACTACACAAATTTCATAATGCGGCGATTGGCGATAACGGCCAAGCTGTGCTAGGTATCGCCATGAACAAACCCGCAAAAATGAATGATCCGCAATCGGCCCCGGTACCGACCGCCGCCGAAGCCGTCGCGCAACTAAAGACCATCTACGACCGCTCGGTCGCCGCCCTGCAGGAGGACCTGCAGGCCTATCTGACCGA
>CBFGPQ010000280.1:0-3400 GCA_965650705.1 uncultured Asticcacaulis sp.
CCGTGATCAGCGTGCCGATCTGTTCGGACGACAGCATCTTGTCGAAGCGGGCGCGCTCGACGTTGAGCACCTTGCCGCGCAAGGGCAGGATAGCCTGGTTTTCGCGGTTGCGCGCCTGCTTGGCCGAGCCGCCGGCCGAGTCACCCTCGACGATAAAGATTTCGGACTTGGCGGGATCGCGTTCCTGACAGTCGGCCAGCTTGCCCGGCAGCGAGGAAATATCCAGCGCAGACTTGCGCCGCGTCAGTTCGCGCGCCTTGCGGGCCGCTTCGCGGGCAGCGGCGGCTTCAACGATCTTGGAAACGATCGTCTTGGCTTCCGTGGGGTTTTCCTCGAACCACTGCGACAGCTTGTCATAGACCAGGCCTTCGACGGCCGGGCGGACTTCGGACGAGACCAGCTTGTCCTTGGTCTGCGACGAGAACTTGGGGTCGGGTACCTTGACCGACAGAACGCAGGTCAGACCTTCGCGCGCGTCTTCGCCCGAGACGGAAACCTTTTCGCGTTTGGCGGCGCCGGAGGACTCCATGTACTGCGACATGACCCGCGTCAGCGCACCACGGAAGGCCGCCAGATGGGTGCCGCCGTCGTGCTGAGGGATGTTGTTGGTGAAGCACAACATCGTCTCGTGGTAGCTGTCGTTCCACTGCATGGCCAGATCGACTTCGATCTTGTCGCGCACGCCGCGCACCGACACCGGGGCCTTCATGACCGAGGTCTTGGCCTTGTCGAGGTGCTTGACGAACTCGATCACACCGCCATCGTAGTGCAGGATGATTTCGTACGGCTCGGCCTCGCGGAAGTCGGCGAAGCGGATATGGACGCCCGAGTTGAGGAAGGCCAGCTCACGCAGGCGGTGTTCCAGCGTCTTGCGGTCGAAATCGATAAAGGCAAAGGTGCCGGTATCCGGCCCGGTCTTCAGCGACGGCATGAAGGTCACGGTCGTGCCGGTCAGCACTTCGCCGGCCTTGGGGCCTTCGTCGCGGATGGGAGCGTCGCCGGTAACGTGGACGGGCGTGACGGTCTCGCCCAATTCGAAACGCGCCTCGTGGCACTTGCCGTTGCGATAGATCTTGAGCTCGACATAGTCGGACAGGGCGTTGACGACCGAGACGCCGACGCCGTGCAGGCCGCCGGAAACCTTATAGCTGTTCTGGTCGAACTTACCGCCGGCGTGGAGCTGGGTCATGATGACTTCGGCGGCCGACACGCCTTCACCGGCGTGGATGTCGACCGGCATGCCGCGGCCGTCATCCGACACCGAGCAAGACCCGTCCGCATTGAGGATTACGCCGACGCGCGTGGCGTGGCCGGCCAGGGCTTCGTCGATGGCGTTATCGACGACTTCGTAGACCATGTGGTGCAGGCCCGAGCCGTCATCGGTGTCGCCGATATACATGCCGGGACGCTTGCGAACGGCGTCCAGACCTTTCAGAACCTTGATCGAATCAGCACCATAGGCGTTGGTTACGATCTCTGGATGGTCTTGGGAATTTTCGTCGCTCATTCGCGGGTCCATTTACTCAATAAATTCAACAAATTGACCGCCGTCGACGCGCACACCCAGCGCGCGGTTACGAAGGCCGTCGAACAGGCCCAAATCGGTCCCTGTAAAGAAGGTTTGTAGGCCCAAAGCATGGGTCTCGTCAAACAAAGCGTGCCGCCGCGAGGGGTCTAGGTGCGCGGCCACTTCGTCCAGCAGAAGGATAGGTTTGGCGGCGGAGATGTCCTTCGCCAGACGCGCCCCCTGCGCCAGGATGATGTTGAGCAGGAGCGCCTTTTGCTCTCCCGTGGAACCTTCGGCGGCAGGACGGTTCTTGTCCCGGTGGATGACCGAAAAATCCATGCGGTGCGGCCCGAACAGGGATCGCCCGGCTGCCGCGTCGCGGCCACGCGATTGCCGGAAGCCGTTGATAATATAGGTGTTCAGGTCCGAATCTTCAATGTCGCCCGTCAGGATCAGGTCGGCCTTGGGAAACGGCCCCTTGTGGTCTTCGATCTCTGCCTGAAGGGCTGCGACGGCACGACGGCGGGCCTCGATCATCTGTGTGCCGGTTTCAGCCAGCTTTTGCTCCAGCAATGACAACCAGGCGTCGTCGGCGGGGCCATCGGTCAGGAGTTTCAGACGCTCTCGCAAGGCCTTCTCATAGGCATTGACGACGGCGGCGTGCCGGTGTTCAGCGGCATAGGTCAGGCGGTCGAAAAACCGCAGGCGTTCGGAGCGCGACTCGATAAACAGCCGGTCCTGCGCCGGAGTCAGCCAGATCAGCCGGACGTGTTCGAGTAGACGAGCCGCTGTAACGTTCTGGCCGTCGAGCCGCACGACGCGTTTATTCAGGTCGCGCGGGTCGGAGCCGGTGCCGAGGTGCGTTTCGTCCTCGCCTTCGCCAAACTTCGCGGCCACCCCCCAGGCGCGGCCATGCGCTTCGTGTGGCAGGCGGCGGCCGAGATCGCTGAAGCCCGCGCCGCGCAGGCCCTTGCCGGGATTAAGGACGCTGATGGCTTCGAGCAGGTTGGTCTTGCCGGCGCCGTTTGCGCCATACAGGTAGACGCTGCGGCCGTCGATAGCGAAATCGAGCCGTTCGTAGGACCGGAATTCGGTCAGCGACAGGGATTTGAGGGATTGCGTCGTCATGCATACCTTCTTCCTTCCCCGTTCACGGGGAAGGTGGCGGCGCGCAGCGACGACGGAAGGGGGGATTGTCGAGGTCCCAATGGTAACTGCCTGAAAACTTGGCTCTGATGCTCCCCCCTTCCGTCATTTTGCCAAGACAAAATGCCACCTTCCCCGTAAACGGGGAAGGAAGGGAGGTGAGGCATCGGCTCCAAGCTTTCGACTACACCCGCAACGGCATCAGCACGTATTGGACGCCATTGTCCGCCGGGTCGAGCACCAGGGTCGGCGAAGACGCATCCGAGAAACGCAGCTCGACCGTATCGCCGCCGATCTGGCCCATCACGTCCAGGATATAACGGGCGTTGAAGCCGATATCGAGCGACTCGTTATCATAGTCGATTTCGGCTTCTTCGACGGCCTGACCGGCTTCGATGTTGCGCACGGAGAGCGTCAGGCGGCCGCTTTCGATCGCCATCTTCACCGAGCGCGACTTTTCGGCCGAGATGGTCGAGACGCGGTCAACGGCTTTCGAAAGCACGCCAGTATCGACGATCATCACCTTGTCATTGCCGCGCGGAATGACGCGGCCATAGTCCGGGAAGGAACCGTCGATGATCTTCGACGTCAGCGAGGCATTGCCGAACTGAAAGCGGATCTTGGCCGGGCTGACCGTCAAGTCGACATAGCCGGTGCCGTCATCAAGCAGGCGGCGCGCCTGGTCGACGGTTTTGCGCGGGACGATGATGCCGGCGCCGCCCATGGCGCCTTCGGGCGCGGGCATTT
>CBFGPQ010000281.1:0-3386 GCA_965650705.1 uncultured Asticcacaulis sp.
GCCTTTTGTTACAATCTTCTCGTCCAGTCAGGTGATGAATGGCCAATAACCCCGGCGCCCGCAAGGCAATCCGCAAGATCGCTCGCCGTACCGAAGTCAACAAGGCGCGCCGTTCGCGTGTCCGTACCTTCCTGCGCAAGTTCGAAGAAGCGATCGCCGCCGGTGATGCCACGGTCGCCAAGTCGGCCTTTGTCGAGGCGCAGTCCGAACTGATGCGCGCCGTTTCCAAGGGCGTGGTGCACAAGAACACCGGTTCGCGCAAGGTTTCGCGCCTGGCTGCTCAGCTGAAAAAGCTGGCGACCGCCTAATCTCCTAAATTCAGCACAAAAGGGCTGGTCGCTCCCGGCCCTTTTTTTGTTTGCCTGACGCCGGCAAAAACCGGAGGCAATGCTGTACTGCATTGCCTTTTTTTTGCCCGATTTCCCCTTTGTGACGGTTAGTCCGACAAGTAAGAATTCTATAAGTCATTATATTCATTGAATAAATGGCGTATAGCTGCTGGCTGTCCGTTCACAAATTGGTTAATGAAGCACTAATTTTTAACCATTTCTCTTTGCCTGCGAACAGGTTGTGAGAGTCAACTGATTTATCAGCGCCGAGACGAAAATAACGGGATTGACGCGGGCTTCAAGGTAGCTAATTTGGCGATATTGCCTCACCGGGTTTCATCACAATACGGATGAATTCGGGAGGCGCCCGCAACTTGCGCGCGCCGGAGGCTCCAGCCGTTTTTTTGGACGATCGGCCGGTTTGACCGCTTCGTCCTGAGGCCGCCGCTTCTGGGGTCGTCTGACCTCATGAGCGTCAGGAAGGCTGTTACGTTGCGCATGGTTCGCCCCACGCGCGAAGAAAAGGGGATTGTGCACTCAGGACTAGCGGCCTGGGGGGTATTTGTAAGATTTGGTCTTTGTTGAAACGGCACAGAAGTGTCGGTGTACGAAGGCAGGATGCCGGTCCGTGGCGGATGCGCATCCAGAGCTTGCGCCCAACACCGGGGCTAGGGTTTGCGCGGGGGCTTTATTTACGGCTGGCGTCAGGAGAATTCCTGTCCGTCAGGGAGGTTTGGGTATGTGTAGTGTACAGGGTATAGGGCAAATGGTTGGGGCGATAAAAAAATGCCAAGCATGACAAGCTGGTCGCCGATCCTACCTGAGACGGTATGGTCTAAAGTGGCACCCGTGCTTCGCCGTGAGTTGGGCGAAGGCGCTTATAACTCCTACGTCGCACCTTCGAGTGTGCGGCCGGGCCTTTATGGTGATCCGGTTCTGGTGACGCCAACGGCCTATGCGCGCGACTGGATTTCGCGCAACGCCATCCGTCGGGCGCAGGAACTGTGGTCGCAGCACGACCCGGATTCACGGATTCTCGATGTCAAATCGCGCGTCGAATACGAAGACCAGGCCCGCACGACCGGCCAGGCGATCCCGGCCGCGAGCCCCGAGGCGGTCAGCGCGCCGGTCCAGATGCCCGCCGTTGTTCAGGACATCCGTCCAGCTATGCCGACACCGGTATCGCGTATCAATGGCTTGCAAGACCGCCTGACGTTCGAAAGCTTCGTGTCGGGCCGCGGCAACGAATTTGCCTACACCATGTCGCGCCAGGTGGCGTCGTGGGCGGACGGCCACTTCAATCCGGTGTTTTTTCATGGCCCGTATGGCTACGGCAAGACGCACCTTCTGAACGCCATTGGCTGGGAAGCGCACGCGCGCCGTCCCGACGCCCGCATCGTCTATCTGACGGCTGAAAAATTCACCTCGACCTTCGTCAAGGCTTTGATGGACAAGTCGACGGCGGCGTTCAAGGACGAGATCCGTGGCGCCGACCTGCTGCTGGTGGACGATGTCCACTTCATCGGTGGCAAGACGTCGTCGCAGGAAGAGTTGTTCCATACGCTGACCTCGCTGATCGAGAACAATCGGCGCGTGGTCTTCACGGCGGACCGTCCACCGTCGCAACTGACCGAGATCGAGGCGCGCCTGCGGTCGCACCTGTCGTCCGGTCTGGTCTGCGCGCTGGATGTCGCCGACCAATCCCTGCGCATCGGCATCATCGAGCGCAAGCTGGCGCAACTGGCCCAAAGAGGCCAGGCGTCCGGACAAAATCCCAGGGGGGATGTAATGCAATTTCTGGCCGAGCGCGTGCCGGGGTCGATCCGTGAGCTTGAAGGCGCGGTCAATACCCTGGTGGCGTCCGCCGGCCCTCGACTTGGGAGTTTGACTTTGGAAGAAGCTATGGCCTTGCTGCAACCGAACCTGAAAGTGTCGGTGGAGCGCCGCGTAACCGTAGATGAGATTCAAAAGCTGACGGCCGATCATTTCGGCCTGAAGCAGGCGGATCTTCTGTCGGAGCGCCGGACCCGCAGCGTGGCGCGTCCGCGTCAGGTGGCCATGTGGCTGTGCAAGCAGCATACGACGCGCTCCTATCCGGATATCGGCCGCCGTTTCGGTGGCCGCGATCATACGACGGTCCTGCATGCCGTGAAGAAGGTCGAAGAGCTGCTGACGTCAGATGACCAGATCGCGCGCGATGTTGAGGCGCTGACGCGCAAGCTCAGGAGCAACTAAACGGGGCGTGGGGGCTGTGCCCCCACAAACATTTTTATCTTTTCTCACCTCGCCCCGAAGGGGCAAGGTGAGAAAAGATTAGAAGGCTTGGGGCCGCGGGCCCCAAACCCCATTAGTCGTTCTTGATCTTTGCCCGTAATGCCTTAATGTCCGCCCCCCCGATGGCAGAATACCCTCGGGCGAATCGAGCAAACAGGACTCCGTAGAGATGCAATTCACGATCGAACGTGGCGCGCTTCTGAAAGCGCTGGGCCATGTCCAAAGCGTCGTCGAACGCCGCAACACCATCCCCATACTGTCGAACGTCCTGTTGTCGGCCGAACCGGGCACCGTGTCCTTTTCGGCCACCGATCTCGACATGGAAATCGTCGATATGGCCGACGCCACCGTCCAGGTGCCAGGCCAGATCACCGCGCCGGCGCACACTCTTTACGAAATTGTCCGCAAGCTGCCTGAAGGCTCTGACGTCGAACTGCGCTATTCCGCCGGTGACGACCCTCGCCTGGCCGTTTCCGCCGGCCGTTCGCGTTTCGCCCTGCCGGTCCTTCCGGCCGGCGATTTCCCGATCATGTCGAGTGACCATGAAGGCGTCACCTACCAGATCCTGCGCGATGACCTGAAGCGCCTGATCGACAAGACGCGCTTCGCCGTCTCGACTGAAGAAACCCGCTATTACCTCAACGGCATGTACCTGCACACGCTGGCCGAAGAAGGCTCGAGCTACCTGCGCGCGGTGGCGACCGACGGTCACCGCCTGGCCCTGGCTGAAATGCCCGCGCCCGAAGGCGCCATGGGCGGCGCCGGCATCATCGTCCCGCGCAA
>CBFGPQ010000282.1:0-3378 GCA_965650705.1 uncultured Asticcacaulis sp.
CCGCCCTGGCTGGTCGTCGGCGCATCCTTGGGGCCGATCTTGGCGGTCATGATTCGGCGGACCTGGACGACGTCACGCGGACCGTAAAGCGTACGAAGGATGACGCCCGCCGCCGCCGCGAACGACGGCCCGGCCGCCGCGTCGCCGAGGTGCGGAACACGCATCGGCTTGCCCAAACGGACAGGACGGTCGAAGACTCGCACGGCCAGTTCGCGCACGCCGGCCAGTTGTGACGCGCCGCCAGTGAGGACAATACCCGCGCCCGGTTCGATCTGGACGCCGGACGCCTTGATCTTCTCGCGCAGCAGTTCGAAGGTTTCCTCAACGCGGGGTGCGATAATGCCCTTGAGGATCGAGCGCGGTACCACGATCGGCCCGCCGCCGCGATCGTCGCCGCGCGGCGGCGCTTCGACGGTTTCACGGTCTTCGTTCGACGAGGCGATGGCCGAGCCGTGCAGTGTCTTGATGCGCTCGGCGCCGGCGATGGTGGTCGACAGGCCGCGCGCGATATCGGCCGTGACGTGGCTGCCGCCGACATTCAGGCAGTCAACGTGGATCAGGGTGCCGTTGGCAAAGATCGCGGCGGTCGTCGACGACGCCCCCATGTCGATGCAGATGCAGCCCAGTTCCTTTTCGTCTTCCTCCAGCGCGGCGACGGCGGCGGCCAACGGCGCCGACACGATGGCCTGGACTTCGAGGTGCGCCAGGCCGACGCACTGCTGGATGTTGTTGAAAACGTTCTCGTCGATCGTGACGACGAGCAGTTCCAGGCCCAGGTTACGGCCGTTCAGGCCGCGAGGGTCGCGCACACCGGCGTGACTGTCGACGGTCCACGAAACCGGCAACAAGTGGATGGCGCGGCGGTTGGGGAAACGCACCTGGGCCAGCGCCGAGGCGATAGCGCGGTTCAGGTCCTCGTCGGTGATGGGCTTCAGGCCCAGCGAGACCGAGGCCGACACGCGATGTGACGCCGTCTGCGCGCCCGGAATCGCAACGCGCACACCCTGGATCGAGACATTGGCCATGGCTTCGGCACGTTCAACGGCCTGGGCGATCGCCTGGGACGCAGCTTCCATGTCGATGATGGCGCCGGCGCGGATACCCTTGGACTGCACATAACCGACACCGGCGACGCGGATCGACTGATCCGACTGGCGCGCGCCTTCGGGCCGCATGATGAAACAACCAATCTTCGAAGCGCCCAGGTCCAGCGAAGCGATCAGGCCGGACGAGACAACCGGACGGACGGCGGCATCGGCCATGGCGGGGCGGCCGGAGGCGGAAGCTCCCTTCGTGGCCTGCAGCTTGGCGTTCTGGCGATCTTCGTAACGGGACATGAGCGGATACTTTAAGAGTGCGGTCAGGTTTGCGGGTTGGGTCGGGAGACGAGCGGGACGACCTGTAACGCGGTCGGATCCAGCAGGTCGATTTCGGCGAAGCCCTGGTCGAGCACGCGGCGCTCGGCGATCAGGACGTCCAGGCGCGCCATGGCATCGTCCTGGTTCAGCGCCGGCAGTTTGACGATGGTGCCGTTCTTGAGATGGATGTCCCAGCGACGCGTGTCGACGCGCACCAGGGCATAGGTCTTCTGCGCCAGGCCGGGACGCGCGTTCATAAGTTCCAGGATGGCGGCCGCCTGTTCGTTGGCGCCTTCGCCGACGACGAGTGGCAGGTTGAGGAAGTTGGGGGCACGCGCTTCTGGAATAATCTGGCCCTGGTCGTCGACGACAACGCTCTTGCCCTTGTACTGCCAGACGGCCAGGCGCGGACGTTCGACGACGGTAATGACCAGCAGTCCGGGAAGCTGGCGGCGGACGGAGGCTTGCCGGACCCAGCCGACGCTTTCGACCGACTTTTGCACAGCGGTCAGGTCCATCAGGGCCAACGGGTCGCCGCGCTTCATGGCCAGCACGCGCTGGATGTCGGGGGCGGCGGCATCGGACACACCTTCGAGGCGGACGTGCTGCAGGTTGAGCCCGATGGCCGCCAGGCGGCCGTCGGCGAAGCGGGTCAGGCCCTGCCCCAGGGCGGTGGCACGGCCGCCTGTCATCAGCACGACGGCCAGCAGGCTCACGACCATGATGACGGAAAACCAGGCGGTGACTTCGTTGGGGATAGGCACCGAGCCGATGATGGCGCGCTTGCCACCGGGCGCGGAGCCTTTACGCGCCGCCCCCCTTGCCTTCGATGCACCCTTGCCCTGGCTTGCCTTCGGCGCCGCCTCGGGTTTCGATGCTTGTCGTCTGCCACCACGCACGACAGCCGGCATAGTCGGATCTCCACATCACGTCACAGAAATGGCTCCGCGTTTCGCAAAGCCGTATAGGGTGTCACGGGAGCACCGCGCCGCCGGACGGCAGCGAACGTTGCGTTCTCATGACCCCTGAATGTTAGGAAGCCATAAAAACCCCAACGTCCTTAACAATGTCATAACAAACAGCGATTCGTTTAAGGATAAGGAATGGAGCCCTACATATAAACGTATGAAATATATGCACTTTTATACAATACGGCAGTTTTAAAAGATTTGGCGCATTAAGAAATTCTGTGCTGGGCGGAGCCAAGCGAAGCAAGGCGAAGCGCAAAGTGTCTTTGCCATGCACAAACAGAAACGGGCAAGGTTTCCCTCGCCCGCTTCGCTTAATGTGTTACCGGTCAGATACGGATTGCGACCCTTTCGGCCGCAACCGGCTCGGTCTCCGGCACCGCCAGGTTCGAGCTCAACTCGACAGCGACGCCGGTCGTCTCGTCACGCTTGATCTCCTCGCCATTCAGCACCTTGGCGATCTCGTCACCCGTCAGGGTTTCGAGTTCCAAAAGGGTCTTGGCCAGGCGGTGCAGGCCGTCATGGTTTTCCTGCAGGATGCGCTTGGCTTCGTCGTAACCCGCCTTGACCAGGCGCTTGATCTCTTCGTCGATCTTCTGCGCCGTGGCTTCGGAAGTGTCGCGGCCAAGCGCGCCGTATTCATCCTCGGAGTCTTTATAGTTCACCAGGCCCAGTTCATCGGAATAGCCCCAGCGCGTGACCATCGCCTTGGCCAGGCGGGTCGCCTGCTGGATGTCGGATGACGCGCCAGAGGTAACCTTTTCCTTGCCGAAGATCAGTTCTTCGGCAACACGGCCGGCCATCAGGATAGCGAGGCGCGACGTCATCTGGACGAAGTTCTGCGAATAGCGATCGCCTTCCGGCAATTGCATCACCATGCCGAGCGCACGGCCGCGCGGAATGATGGTCGCCTTGTGGACCGGATCGGCCTCCGGCGCCTTGAGCGCGACGATAGCATGGCCGCCTTCGTGATAAGCCGTCAGCTTCTTTTCCTCCTCGGACATGGCCATGGAGCGGCGTTCCGCGCCCATCAGCACCTTGTCCTTGGCGTC
>CBFGPQ010000283.1:0-3377 GCA_965650705.1 uncultured Asticcacaulis sp.
TTCTGCTTGAGCTTGTCGACGGTCGCCGAGGCCACGTTCAGAATCTTGCCGCGCAGGGGCAGGATGGCCTGGGTGTTGCGGTTGCGGCCCTGCTTGGCGGAACCACCGGCCGAGTCACCTTCGACGATGAACAGTTCGGTGCCGACCGCGTCCTGACGCGCGCAGTCCGCCAGCTTGCCCGGCAGTCGCAGTTTGCGCGTCGCCGAGGCGCGCTGGACTTCCTTGTCCTTGCGCTTCTTGAGGCGCTCCTCGGCCTTTTCGACAACGAACTGCAACAGCCGCTCGGCTTGCTTGGGCGACCCCGTCAGCCAGTGATCGAACGGGTCGGCCAGGGCCTTTTCGACCAGCTTCTGGGCGTCAGGCGACGACAGGCGATCCTTGGTTTGGCCCTGGAATTCCGGATTGCGGATGAAGACCGAAATAACGATACCGGCATAGGCGGCGACGTCTTCGGCGGTAATCAGCCCGCCGCGCTTGTCGCCAATCATTTCGGCATAGCCCTTAAGCGACCGCGTCAGCGCGGCACGCAAGCCTGCTTCGTGAGTGCCGCCATCGGGCGTCGGGATAGTGTTACAGTAGGACTGGACAAAGCTGTCGTGATCATCGAACCCCGCCGCCGACCAGACGACCGCCCATTCGACAGCGCCGGCATCATCCTTGCGGTCAACGCGGCCAGAGAAGATTTCCGAGACCGTCTCGCTGCCCTTGATGCGCTCGGCCAGATAATCCGCCAGGCCGTTGGGAAAGAAGAACTTGTCCTCCGCCGGCGTCTGGTCGTGGATCTGGCTTGGCGCGCACTTCCAAAAGATCTGCACGCCACGGAACAGATATGCCTTGGCCTTGGCCATGCGATAGAGGCGGGCGGGCTTGAAGTGCGCCTGGGCTCCGAAAATCTCCGGATCGGGCAGGAAGCGCAGCTTCGAACCGCGCTTCTTCGACGGCTGAACCTGCTCGACCGGCCCCAGAACATGCCCCTTGGAGAAGTTCTGCTGCCATTCGAAGCCGTCGCGCCACACCGTGACCTCCAGCTTTTCGGATAGAGCATTGACGACCGAGGCGCCGACGCCGTGCAGACCGCCGGACGTCGCGTACGCCTTGCCCGAGAACTTGCCGCCTGAGTGCAGCACGGTCATGATGACTTCCAGCGCCGACTTGCCTGGATATTTCGGGTGCGGGTCGACGGGCAGACCGCGGCCGTCGTCGCGGACCGACACATAGCCGTCTGCGTCCAGTTCGACCCAGATGGCCTTGGCGTGGTTGGCCACGGCTTCGTCCATGGCGTTATCCAGCACCTCGGCGAACAGGTGGTGCAGCGCCTTTTCGTCGGTCCCGCCGATATACATCCCGGGACGCTTGCGAACGGGTTCAAGCCCCTCCAGAACCTCGATGCTCGACGCGTCATAAGTGGTGTCGTGCGAGACCGGTTGCGGAGCAGGCATTTCGACCACTTTCGGCTTGGGCGCGGTGGTCCGCGCCTCGGGAACAGGAACAGGAGCGGGCGCGGCGGGCTCAGCGGCGCCTGTGAATAAATTGGGTTGCGCGGATTTGGAACTCATGACTCAAACATGCAGCGATTCGCGCCGGGTATATAACGCCTGACGTCAAAAGAGAACAAAAAAAGACCGCGAGCCCGTTGAAGGCCCGCGGTCAGCGCTTTTAAACCTTGGTCAGGTTTAGAATTAGAAACCAACCTTCAGGGTGGCGTACAGGTTGCTCGGCAGCTTCGAAGCTTCGCTGTAACGGACGTCCAGCGACAGGTTGTCGGTCAGGGCGTAGGTGCCACCGATGTTCCAGGTCGCATAGCCGTTCTTGCCGGGAACGACTTCAATGCCTTCGTAGTTGCCGATGGCGCCCGAAACCGACAGCTTGTCGGTCAGCGGATAGGAAGCGTTGACTTCATAGTAGGGGTCTTCCAGGTCCTCGGCGCCCAGATACATGGCGGCGCCGATGGTGCCCTTACCCAGCGAACGGCTGACGGCGGCCTTCAGCTCACCGAAGTTATAGTCGCAGGCGTCGCACTCGTTCGGGTACATGTAGTGGATGTAGCCGAAATCGAAGTTCCAGTCGCCGACCGACGGCGCGAGACCCATGTACAGGTCAACTTCGGTCGAGGTGTCGCTGTCGCCGGCGAACGAAACGTTCGAGCCCCAGGCGCCGGCATAGAAGATGCCTTTCTTATAGTCGACACCGCCTTGGACAGCGCCGCCGTCTTCGGTTTGCGTCACGCCGCGCCACACATAGTTGTTCGTGGCAGCGATATTAAAGCTGAAAGCACCGGCGTCGTCCTGCGCCATAGCGGCCGAGCCTGCGAAGAGCGCGCTGATGGCGACAGCGGCGACAAGAAGTGTCTTTTTCATGGTCTGTAGATCCCAGTTCAAAGGTTGAAGCCGACGCGTTTCATTGATTGGCGGCTGTTATTCTTGAGTTAAAGAGTTTGGTGAACCCGAACGACAATCTAGCAAGTTTTTAGCAGGCGCAAAGTCCCCTATGGTCGTTTAAGCACGCCTTGATGCAAAATTGTCACAAATCGCACCCCGTTTACGGGTGTAAAAAATGTGTTAAAATTCAGTCAAATACGTTAAAATTTACACATATGAAATTAATCCACAAACTCTTTGCAGGATTTATTGCGCCGCAATAAGACTATTCTGATCAATGGAGCCGGCCAGATCGAATCCAAGGGCACGAGCTGGCCGGGCAGGCGAATCATCGACTAGAAGACAGCCTTGAGCGTTACGGCGAGACGCGGCTTTGACGGCTTGACAGTTTCGGGAACATTGGTATCCGAGAAGCGACCGTCGAGCGAGAGCGTCGGCGTGATCGCGTAGGTTACGCCGACGCTGCCTACGGTGTATTTCGCGCCGCCCAGGTCCTGTTCACCGATGGCACCCGACACACTGAACTTTTCGCTCAGGGGGTAGGCGGCATTGATTTCGTAGTAGGTCGTGTCGTCGAAATCGAGATTATGGAAGTAAGCGGCGCCGATCGTGCCCTTGTAGAACGGATAGCTGACGGCGGCCTTGGCTTCGGTGGAGTTGAGCGTGTCGTCACCGTACTGGTAGGTAACAAGCCCCAGGTCGAACGTGAAATCACCAACGACCGGCTTCACGCCGAGATAAAGGTCGACCTCATAGTCGGCAAAATCGACGTTCGAAGCCCAGCCACCCGCGTAGAAGATGCCGTTGGAATAGTCGACGCCGCCCTGCAAGGCCGCGCCGCCATCAGTCTGGGTGATGCCACGGAAGACGTAGTCGCTGGTGGCAGCGATGTTGTAGCTGAATGCGCCCTCGGCGGAAGCGGAACCAGCAAAGGCCAAAGCCGCGAGTGCCGATGCGGCGAACAGAATTCTCTTCATTTATTATATCCTCAAAAAGGTT
>CBFGPQ010000284.1:0-3369 GCA_965650705.1 uncultured Asticcacaulis sp.
GAAAAGAAGGAACTGGCGCTCGACGCCATGAAGTCCCAGGGCATGGCGGTGCAATACAAGAAGCGTGTCCACAGCTTTGATTCGGCGCCGAATGAAGAGACGATGGTCCGCCTGGCCGACTGGCTGCACCGCCGCCACCCCGGCGGCATCGTTAAGACCAATGACGCTGAAACCTTCTGCGCCGGCGTCCCGGGGCTGGAAGGGCTGAAGGGCGGCTTCCTGGCCGCTCCGATCAGCCATATGCGCAACGATTATGTCATTTGGTTCCGCGACGCCATCGCCAAGAACGTCAACTGGGCCGGCAACCCTGAGAAGACCGCCGTAGAGGAAAAGGCCGGCCATCGCCTGGTGCCGCGCGCGTCATTCGACCTGTGGAAACAGGAAGTCCAGAGCCGATCGCGGCCGTGGGCTAAGGAAGATGTCGAAATGGCCCAGTCTATCATCCATATCTTCAACCAGTCCGAACGCATGGCGGCCGAGGAGGCCAGCCTCGCCAAGAGCGAGTTCCTGGCCAATATGAGCCACGAGTTGCGCACGCCGATGAACGCCATCATCGGCATCGTCAGTATCCTTGATCGCGACCCCAATCTGACGCCAAAACAGCGCCAGTTCATCTCGACGCTGAACATCAGTTCCGCGTCACTGCTGAACCTGATCAACGACTTGCTCGATATCGCCAAGATCGAGTCGAGCGAGATGCAGATCGAGAACCGGCCTTTCAACCTGTCGGACGTCCTGGAAGAAGTGCGCTCGATCATGAATGTGCGCGCCATCGAGAAGGACCTGCTTTTGTCGGTCAAGGCGCCACCGCGCGCGCAGATGAACTTCGTCGGCGATGTGGCGCGCATCCGCCAGGTCATGCTGAACCTGGTGTCGAACGCGCTGAAATTCACCGAAGAGGGCTTCGTCAATATACTGGTCAAGATCGAGAGCGAGCAACGTGTGCGTATCGACGTTGTCGATTCCGGCATCGGCATGACCCAGGCGCAGATGGAACGCGTGTTCGACAAATTCGTCCAGGCCGATGAAACTATTTCCCGGCGCTTTGGCGGCACGGGCCTGGGCCTGACCATCGTCAAGAACCTCGTCACCATGATGGGCGGCGAGGTCAACGTGCAGAGCCAGGAGGGCATGGGTTCGCGTTTCTGTATCGCCCTGCCGCTGCAACACGTCGAACATATCGCCCAAAACGACGACGATCCACGCTTCCGTGCCACCCGCCCGCCGTCCGAGGTCCAGAACGCGCTTAAGAAGACCAGCCATCGCAAGCGTATCCTGCTGGTCGAGGACTATGAAGGCAATATCATCGTCGCCCTGACCCTGCTTCAGGACGCCGGCTACGAGGTGGTCGTCGCCAATAACGGCAAGGAGGCAGTCGCAAAGCTGGAAGCCGAACCCTTCGACCTCGTGCTGATGGACGTGCAGATGCCCGTCATGGATGGCTATACGGCCACGGCCTTGATCCGTAAGCTCCAGGCCGCCGGGCAGATGCAGGCGGTCAAGATCGTCGGCATGACGGCGCATGCGCTGAACGGCGACCGCCAGAAATGCCTGGATGTCGGCATGGACGACTACCTGTCCAAGCCTTTCAATCCTGAACGGCTCGACGCCATACTGGCTCACAACCTCAGCGGCCAGCCATCGGCCAACAAGGCGGGCCTGGCCGATTAATCGCTCACGTCTGCCTCCCGGCAACACCGTCACGCTGGCCATTGACCTGTCCGCGCCGCTGTGTCACGGTGTTGCCATGCTGAACAGCCGAGCCCGTAACGTAGCCGCAACAACGACCGCCAGTGGCGGGGCGTTTTGCCGGTGCGTGGCCCTAGGCTGACAGCACAGTTCGCAAACTCCCCGTTCCTTTCATCGTAAAGGCCGGGGACGAAAGAACCGCTCCGGCCACACTGCACCGGAGCCACGCATGCCCCCTCAACGCAATATTCAATCCGCGCTGATCGTCATTGACATGCAGCGCGCCCTGTTCGCCGCACACCAAAGACCCCACGATGCCGACTTCGTCATTCGCCGTGTCTGTGCGCTGATCGATCGGGCGCGGCGCGACGCGGTGCAGATCGTCTTTGTCCAGACTGTCTCTGATGCCTTTCCGCACGGGTCGGAGGGCTGGCGGCTGCTGGCGCCACTGGAACCGCGCTTTCCGGACTGGGTGATCGACAAGGCGCGGCCGAGCATCTTCCAGGGCACCAACCTGTCAGCGCAGCTTAAGGCCGTCGGCATATCGCGGCTGATCCTGGCCGGAGCGGGCACCGACACCGGCATCGACAGCTCGTGCCGGGCCGCGGCCGATCTTGGGTTTGAAGTCGTGCTGGCCGGCGATGCCCATACGACGGTCGATGGCGAAGTCCTGCCCGCCGACATGATCATCGCGCACCACAATGCGACCCTGGCTGGACCATTCGCCAGTGTGGTCGCGGCCGACAGTGTCGGTTTCTGGCGCGGCGCGGAGTTCGCCTGAATTTCCCGAATTACCAGGTGCCGATATTCGGCAGGCTGACCCAGGGCTCGGCGGGAGGAAGCGCCGGGCCTTTTTGCAGCAGTTCGATGCTAATGCCGTCGGGGGATCGCACAAAGGCCATGCTGCCGTCGCGCGGCGGGCGGTTGATGACCACGCCCATGTCCCTAAGGTGCTGGCAAATGGCGTATACGTCGTCGAACTCATAGGCCAGGTGGCCGAAATTGCGGCCGCCGCCATAGTCTTCGACATTACCGTTTTCGTCGGGCCAGTTGTAGGTCAGCTCAACCTCCGCCTGGCCCCGCAGGCCGTCGTGCGCGCCCATGTGAGCGTCTTCGTCGGCGGACAGGAAGATCAGGCTGAAGCGGCCTTTTTCATTGTCCATGCGGCGGACCTGCTTCAGGCCAAGGCCATCGCAGTAGAAGCGCAAGGACGCATCCAGGTCCTTCACACGGACCATGGTGTGCAGAAACCGCAAGGTCATAGCTCCCCGCGCATGTTATCTGAAAACCGCGAGGCACTTTTCAGCATGCGCTTAATGCTCCCCTTCGGGACGCGGCGCCGGATCGTGGTAGTCGTGGGCGTGGTCCTTATGGACGAACTTGCGGTCGCAATAGCCGCACTCAACCTCACCGTCTTCGCCCAGTTCCAGATAAACCAACGGGTGGCCCAATGCGCCACCACCGCCGTTGCACGCGACCTTGTGGCCGTCGACATAGATGACTTCGGGGGGCGGGATGATGGTGCTCATGGGTGTCCGGACCTGCGGGTGAACTCGACCAACCCTTAAGCAAAGCCGGTCGTTTCGTCAATTTCCTTGTCCGCGAGGCCGGGGTGTGAAACTCTCCCCCCATGGGAGCGCCGAACAAACTGAAATCCATGCTGGGCGGAACGATCGGCAA
>CBFGPQ010000285.1:0-3345 GCA_965650705.1 uncultured Asticcacaulis sp.
TGAAAACGAGCAGAAAAGGAGAAAACACATGCAAGTTTTCCAAGGCGCCCGTGGGGGCTTGATCAAGGCGTGGATCGACGGCGTGGCCGTCGAGGATCAGGCGCGCAAGCAGCTCGACAATATCGCCTCCATGCCCTTCATCCATAAGCACGTGGCCATCATGCCGGACGTTCACTGGGGCATGGGCGCGACCATCGGTTCGGTGATCCCGACCAAGGGCGCGATTATCCCGGCGGCGGTCGGCGTCGACCTCGGCTGCGGCATGATGGCGGTGCGGACGACGCTTAACGCTTCGGACCTGCCGGACAACCTGTCGGGCCTGCGGACGGCGATCGAAGCCCGGATTCCGCATGGCCGGACCGACAATGGCGGTGTCAACGACCGGGGCGCGTGGGGTGAAGCCACCGAGGCGGCCAATGCCGAATTTTCGAAGCTGTCCGGCGAACTGAAAAAGATCGTCGACAAGCATCCGAAGATTTCGCAGGCTGCGCAGCGGGCACAGAACCACTTGGGGACGCTTGGGTCGGGCAACCACTTCGTCGAGGTCTGCCTCGATGAAAACGATGCTGTGTGGATCATGCTGCACTCGGGGTCGCGGGGTATCGGCAACAAGATCGGCGGCTACTTCATCGAGCGCGCCAAGCACGAGATGAAGCGGTGGTTCATCAACCTGCCGGACGAAGACCTGGCCTATCTGCCGGAAGGTTCGGAGCTGTTCGGCGACTATATGGGCGCGGTATCCTGGGCCCAGCGGTTCGCGCGGACCAACCGCGAGCTGATGATGACGGCGGCGCTTGAGGCGCTTTCCGTCTCCGTGCCGAAGCGGTTCACTTGCGACTGCGAAGCCGTGAACTGCCACCACAACTACGTGGCGCACGAACGGCACTTCGGTTCGGACGTATTGGTGACCCGTAAGGGCGCCGTGCGGATCACGCCGGAGACGCTGGGCATCATTCCGGGCTCGATGGGCGCCAAGTCGTTCATCGTGCGCGGGATCGCCGGCCAGCCCATGGCTGAGGCCCTATGTTCGTGCTCGCACGGCGCGGGCCGGGCCATGTCGCGGGCGGAGGCAAAGCGGCGGTTCACCCTGGAAGACCACGCGCGGGCAACCGCCGGGGTCGAGTGCCGGAAGGACTCCGAGGTGATCGACGAAACGCCGGCGGCGTACAAGGACATCGACGCGGTCATGAAGGCCCAGGCAGACCACGTCGAAATCGTCCATACGCTGAAGCAAGTGGTGTGTGTAAAGGGGTAAGAGAGAGGCGGTGGAGATGCCGCCTCTTTTTTGCCGTTTGTGGTGTTATATTCCGTCCATGCTGTCGCGCCGCTACGCACTTCTGGGCTTATCGGGTCTTCTTTTGCCGCAGATCGCGCAGGCGAAGGACGCCCTGCGCATTCCGCTCAAATTCAATGCAGCCGGCCTGCCGCATGTGGCGGTATCCTTCGGCAAAAAAGGGCCATATCGCTTCGTCATCGACAGTGGCGCATCGGTCAATGGCGTTAATGTCAAGCTTGCGCCGGAACTGGGACTGCTGGCCAGGACCAAGGCCCGGATCAGCGGCATGGGCGGCAGCGAAATCACGCCGGTCTATCTGGTGCGCGATATCGCGATAAACGCCACGCATCTCCATGATGAGCTGATCTTCATTGGCCTGCGCAATCCACCATTTGCGGGTGCGTCTGGTATGCTTGGCGCCAGCTTTGTCGCCAGCCGGCCATCAGAGTTCGATTTCGACGCCGCCGAATTGCGCGTGTACGAACAAGGGCAGCAGGATTTCAGCGCCTATCAGATGACGCCGTCGCGGCGACTGTCGCCGGCGGGCAGCGACCACAGGGTTCTGGTCGAAGTCACGCTCGACGGCATGCCACTGAAACTGGTCGTCGATACGGGCGCCAGTGCCGAGATCAGCCTGAACAGCGCCTGCGTGAAGCGGCTTGGTTTGTGGGACCGCTATCCGATACTGGCGTCGGGGCATACGGTCGACATCAACAGCGCCCGGGTGCAGCGCCGCACGGTCAAGATCCCTGATTTCAAGCTGGGCGCTTTTACCATTTCCGCGACGCCGGTCAGCCTGGCCCCGCCGGGTCCTCAACGCAGTGATGCCTCCGACGGAGTTATCGGCATGCGCACGCTGAGGCGGTTCGGTGTCTGTTTTGACGGTACAGGCGGTGTCGGCTTCAAGACGCGCAATGGCGCGAAAACCTTGCCCTACCTCTGGGAATTTAAACCGAAAAGCCCTTGACCAGATCAAGCGCTGCGGCCTCGTCCATCTTCAGTTCGGTGATGCGCTCGGGCAGGCCATAGAGCGCCTGGATTGTTTCCGGCACTTCAGGTGCAAAGCCCAGCGCCTTTTGCACGAAGTCCGGGAACTTAGCGGCGTGTGCGGTCGACAGGAAGATCTGCGGCTTGTTGGGCTCTCTGCGTTCCAGCGCCGCACCAAGCGCGACGGCGGTGTGCGGGCAAATGACCTTGCCATAGGTTTTATAGGCGTGGGCAATGGTCTCGGCGGTCTTGTCTTCGCTGATCGTCGAAGCGGTAACCTCGGCCTTCAACGCCGATTGCAGCTCGGGTGACAGCGTCACCGCGCCCGTGGTGGCGAAGGTGTCGAACAGGGCCTTGGTCGTGGCGGCGCTGCGGCCCGAGGCTTCGTACACCAGGCGTTCGAAGTTCGACGGCGCCTGGACGTCCATGCTGACGCTGGCGGATTCCACCGCCTGGCGGCGGACATAGCGGCCGTCATTGATCGCCTGGTTCAGCGCATCGTTCTGGTTCACGGCGGCGTGCAGGTGGCCGACATTACCGCCGATGCGGCGGGCGACCCAGCCGGCAAAGGCGTCGCCGAAATTGCCGGTCGGCACGATGAATTCGGGTTTATCGGAGCCGGAAGCAGCCGCGGCGGCCAGATAGTAGGGCACCTGGCCCAGCAGGCGGCCCCAGTTGATCGAGTTGACCGAGCTGATCAGGCCGCGTTCCTTCAGGCCCGCGTTGCCGAGCAGGGTCTTGACGATCTTCTGGCAGTCGTCGAAGTCGCCTTCGATACCGACATTCAGCACATTATCGGCTTCGACCGTCGTCATCTGCAGGCGCTGAACCGGCGAGACGCGGCCAAGCGGATGGAAGACGACCAGGCGGACGCGATCGGCGCCGGCAAAGGCGCGCACGGCGGCTGCGCCCGTATCTCCCGACGTGGCGGTGACCAGCGTCAGGGTCTCATTGCGTTCCCGCAAGGCCCCGCTGGTCAGCTCGGCCATCATCTGCATGGCCATATCCTTGAAAGCGAGAGTCGGGCCGTGCCACAGCTCCAGCATCCACAGATTGTCATCGAGCTGGGTCAGCGGCACCTG
>CBFGPQ010000286.1:0-3322 GCA_965650705.1 uncultured Asticcacaulis sp.
TGGCGGATTCTGATTACGGACGCATAAATGGATCGCATTGCCATCGAGGGCGGCAGCCCTCTGTTCGGGGATATTCCTGTCTCGGGCGCGAAAAACTCGGCCATCAAGCTGATGGCGGCTTCGCTCCTGACCTCCGAACCGGTGCGCCTGACCAATATGCCGCGCCTGGCCGACACCCGGTTGCTCAGCCGTCTTCTGCAGCGTTTTGGTTGTGCTATCCGCGAGACCGACGAAGCCGGCCAGGTCATGCATCTGCATACGCCGGAAATCACCTCATCCTTTGCGCCTTACGACCTGGTCCGCCAGATGCGGGCCTCGTTCAACGTGCTGGGGCCGCTTCTGGCGCGGACGGGTCATGCCAAGGTGTCGCTGCCCGGCGGCTGCACCATCGGCGCGCGCCCGGTCGACCTGCACCTGAAGGCGCTCGAAGCCTTGGGCGCGCACATCGACATGCACGAGGGCTATGTCTTTGCCCAGGCGCCGCGCGGCCTTAAGGGCGCTGTGATTGATTTTCCGTTCGTCAGCGTCGGCGCTACCGAGCACGCCCTTATGGCGGCAGTGCTGGCCCACGGCACGACCGTGCTGAATAACGCAGCCTGCGAGCCTGAAATCGTCGACCTGGCCGAATGCCTGAACAGCATGGGCGCCAAGGTCTCGGGCGCCGGCACCAAGACGATCACCGTCGAGGGCGTCACCAGCCTGCACGGTACCGACTGGGCCGTCATCTGCGACCGCATCGAAGCCGGCACCTATGCGGTGGCCGCGGCCATGGCAGGCGGTGAGGTCCGCCTGACCAATGTGCGTCCGGAACTCATAGCTATCCTGCTCGACAAGCTGGTCGAAGCCGGCTGTGAGGTGACGCACGGCGAATTGTCGGTAACGATCAAACGCAATGGCACCCGGCTCAAGCCCGTCGATCTGACGACCGACGTCTATCCGGGCTTCGCGACCGACCTGCAGGCGCAGTTCATGGCGCTGATGACCCTTGCCGATGGCGAGAGCGTCATTCGCGAGACCATCTTCGAGAACCGCTTCATGCATGTGCCGGAACTGGGCCGGCTGGGTGCGGACATCTCGGTCAGCGGCGGCGAAGCGCGGGTGCGCGGCGTTGCCGAGTTGCGTGGCGCGCAGGTGATGGCGACCGACCTGCGCGCCTCGGCCTGCCTGGTCATCGCCGGCCTGGCGGCCAAGGGCGAGACCATCGTCAACCGCGTCTATCACCTCGATCGCGGCTTCGAGAACCTCGAGGGCAAGCTGTCGGCCTGTGGCGCGAAGATCAAGCGTCTGAAGGGCGACGCGCCCATGGACGAAGAGGAATAACGTGTTCGGGTTCGGCAAACCTCCGGCGAAGCCGCTGCGGCTGATCGCGAACGAAGCCGACGACCTGCCGCCGCTGGCCGCGCTGGTCCAAGATGCGGCGCTAAAGGCCGGTGACTTGTCCTATGTGCCGGGCGAGCGCCACTTCACCATGCGCATGAATCGCTTCTGCCACGAAGTGGCGGGAACGACACCGTTGCGCGCACCGTCGGTCTTGCGCATCAACTGTGTCCAGAAGGTCCAGGTACGTGGGATCGATCCTGCGCGTCGCGATCAGCCTTTGAGCCTGCTCAGCATTGCGGTCGAGCCGCTGGAGGCGCCGGCTGGCGTCCTGACGCTGCATTTCGCCGGCGGTGGACGCGACGTCCGACTCGAGGTCGAATGCATCGACGTCCTGCTGCTGGACTTGGCCGCGCCCCGCCGCGCCAAGTCCCGTCCCAATCACCCCGTGGAATAACACATGCGCATTGCGAAAATCGAGATCGACGACGCTTCCTTAAGCGCGCCTTCGGACCAGATCGAGCATGAGCGCAAGATCGCCATGTTCGATCTGATCGAAAAGAACAGCTTCACGCCCGAAGGCGCAGCCGAAGCTGGCTCGGACGGGCCGTTCGACCTGCGCCTGGCCTATGAGGACAACCGGCTGATCTTCGACATCACCGGCCCGAACTATGCGCGTAAGATCATGCTGTCGTTGGCGCCTTTGAAGACCACCTTACGCGACTACAAGATGATCTGCGAAAGCTATTACGAGGCGCTCAAGAACGCCACGCCCGGCCAGATCGAGTCGATCGACATGGGGCGACGCGGTGTCCACAATGAGGGCGCCGAGCTATTGACGGAGCGTCTCTCAGGTAAGGTGACGATCGACCACGAGACCTCGCGGCGTCTGTTCACCCTGATCAACGCCCTTATTCGGAACTAAGCGATATGCTGAAAAGTGTGCAGCGGTTTTCAGCTAAATATCGCGACAAAGCAAAAAACTAACCCATGACCATGCGCGTCCACACCGGCGATATTACGCAGCTGGATGTCGACGTGGTCGTCAATGCCGCCAATTCATCGTTGCTGGGCGGGGGCGGCGTCGATGGAGCGATCCACCGCGCCGCCGGACCCGAACTGCTCGAAGCGTGCATTAAGCTCAATGGCTGTCGGACCGGTCAGGCCAAGATGACGCCGGGCTTCCGGCTCAAGGCACGGCACGTCATCCACACGGTCGGCCCGGTGTGGTATGGCGGCGGGCAGGGCGAGGATGGCCTGCTGGGAGATTGTTATCGCAATTCTTTGAACATCGCGATCGCTGAAGGCATCCGGACGATCGCCTTTCCGGCCATTTCGACAGGCGTTTATCGCTTCCCTCCTGAACGCGCCGCGCGCATCGCCGTCGCTACGGTTCGCGACGTTGTGGCGGAGAATGGCGACTGCGACGTCATCTTCTGCTGCTTCAGCGCCGACAGCGCCCGCCTGCACGACGCGGCAATTGCGGCGGCCGGATTATTCGGAAGCGGATGAACGGCCGGAGAAAGCCGATACGGCAAAATTTTCCTATCATTATGATTTTCTTGCAGATTTGTAATCTGACACTATTCATTTGGGGTTCATCATCGCGGCTATTCCGCGACCGGATTAGGGCGATATCGCCCCCGTCGCCACACAGATGGCGGCGGTGTGACCCTATCGCCTTATTTGCCGGCAAATACCCTAAAACGACCCCTAAACGGTCCCACGATGGCCGGATGCAATGCCCATATTTCCCTTAGGCGACAATGAGCGCCTTCCAGGCACTTCCCGAGTGTCTGGACGCAAAAGACTATATATGGAGCACTAAGATGAAGACCTTTATTATCGCTGCCGCGACCGCTCTCGCCCTGACCGCTTCTGCTGGCGCCGCATCCGCTCAGGACGTGGGCCGCGTCTACGGTTCAGTCGGCGTATCGGGCCACGACAATGACACCACCAATTCCAAGCTTGGTAGTGTCAATGCCCGCGTCGGCACGAAAATCAC
>CBFGPQ010000287.1:0-3306 GCA_965650705.1 uncultured Asticcacaulis sp.
AACGCGTCATCTCGATCCCTGGCCTTGTGGATGTCTGGCGTGCACTGGCGGCGCGTGACGGCGACGATTCCACTGCACCCGGACCGGAAGAGGTCATTGCCCGCGCCGTGACAGGCGATGAGCGCTCACTTCAGGTCATGGACTTGTCGGTGGGCTGGTTGGCGGTCATGGCGTCTGACGTGGCGCTTATTACCGGATCGCGAGGCGGCATCTATCTGACGGGTGACTATTTCGATATGATCGGCGATCTGTTCAATGTCGACGTCTTCATAGCCCGCTATCAGGACAAGGGCCGCCTCAGCGAATATGTCCGAGACATTCCGGTGTTCCGGACGCTCGCGCCAGACATGGAGGTGATTGGTCTGGCGACCTTGTTCGATTAATCCGGGTCCGGAAAAATGCGCGCGGAGCATTCTAGCGCTTTCCTTTCTCCCGGCCATAATTTACCAAACTGTTTGCCCAATCATCCGATCTTACCGGGACGGCTATGACGGATCACATTCTTCTTTGTGACTTCTCCTTCGGCTCCTACATGAAGCTGGCCCTGGGTACACCGGGCCGCCGCCCCAGTGACGCCACCCTCTATTCCTGCTCCGGCAAGAAGGATTTCGACGAGGCGGTGCTGGACTTCCTCGCCGCCCACGATCGTCCCAAGCTGATTGGCGCGGCCCTTTCGTCGCGTGGCTGGGAGCGCCACGGCAAGATTCAGCTGCCGGAAAAGGGTCTTCTTTCGCTTGGCCGTGACGATATCCGTCGTCTCCTGTCGATCCAGCGCGTCAACCTGGTCAACAATTTTGTCGCTCGCGCCCTGGCTATACCGCGTCTGCGCAAGGACGAGTGCCTGAAGCTGTGCGGCGGTGAGCCGCTCGAAGAACAGGTCATGGCCGTGCTGGGACCTCACCACGGCCTGGGCCTGGCGGCGCTGGTGCCCGACGGCGCCGGTAACTGGGCCGCCATTCCTTGCGAAGGCGGCCATTCGGACCTGCCCGTTACCAGCGACCGCGAATGGCAGGTCTATAATGTGCTCAAGGAAAAGCACCGCCACGTGGCGCGCGAACTCGTAATTTCGCTGACCGGTCTTGTCGAACTGTTCCAGGCGCTGAATACGATCGGCGGCGGGGACAGCCAGGCCAATACCCCGGAAGAAGTCATCGCGCTCGCCAATATCGGCGATCCCGTCGCGCTCGAAGCCATTGCCATGTGCAGCGGCTGGCTGGCGGCCATGGCGTCGGATGTCGCCCTAATGCTGGGTGCGCGCGGCGGTATCTACCTGACCGGCGACTTGATGGATCTGCTGGGCGACCTTTTCGACCCGGCGGTATTCTGCAAGCGCTATGCGGACAAGGGCCGGCTTAGTCCCTATGTTTCAGATATTCCGGTCTATCAGACCCAGGCGCGCGACTTGGAAATCGTCGGCTTGGCGACGCTGTTCGACTAACAATGGGCCAAGACATCACCGTTCTTGACAAAAAGGCCTGGACGCCATAGAGCAATTAATTAAATCAAATTGTTTTAAGAGAGTGGCGGGGAATTAAAATGGGATTGGATGCAGCAGCCAGGCTGGCCGGATTAAAAGCCGAGCAAGACGCCTTGTTGGTCAAGCCGAATGCGCCCCTTTCCCACGACAATGGCATATATCGGCGCTATGCCAATCCTATAGTGACAGCGGCGCATGTGCCATTGGAATGGCGATACGACCTCAATCCCGAAACCAATCCATTTATGATGGAGCGGTTGGGGATCAATGCCACCTTCAATGCCGGCGCCATGCTTTGGAAGGGAAAGTACATCGTTGTCGTCCGCGTCGAAGGTAATGACCGCAAGTCCTTCTTCGCCATTGCCGAGAGCGAAAACGGCGTCGACAATTTCCGCTTCTGGCCACGTCCGGTGGTGCTGCCGCAGACAGACGAACCGGACACAAATGTTTACGACATGCGTTTGACGCAGCACGAAGACGGCTGGATCTACGGCCTGTTCTGCACCGAGCGCAAGGACCTCACCCAGCCCCACGACCTGTCGGCGGCGGTCGCCCAGTGCGGTATTGCGCGCACGAAGGACCTCGTCATCTGGGAGCGTCTGCCCGATCTGAAGACCAACTCCGGCCAGCAGCGCAATGTCGTGCTGCACCCCGAATTCGTCGATGGCAAATACGCGCTCTATACCCGGCCGCAGGACGGCTTTATCACCGTCGGTTCGGGCGGCGGCATCGGGTGGGGCCTGTGCGACGACATGACCAATGCTGTGATCGACAGCGAGACCATTGTCGACAACAAGGCCTACCATACCATCAAGGAATTAAAGAACGGCCAAGGCCCGGCACCGATCAGGACGTCCGAAGGCTGGCTGCACCTGGCGCATGGCGTGCGCAATACCGCAGCCGGCCTGCGCTATGTCCTCTACATGTTCATGACCGACCTGCAAAAGCCGTGGGTCGTGACGCACGCGCCCGGCGGGCATTTTATCGCCCCGGAAGGTGAGGAGCGGGTAGGCGACGTTTCCAATGTCACCTTCGCCAATGGCTGGATCGAGACAGGTGGCAAGGTGTTCATCTATTACGCCTCGTCCGACACCCGCCTGCACGTAGCGACCTCGACCGTCGCGCAGTTGGTTGACTATTGCCGCAACACGCCGGCCGACCCGCTGACCTCGGCGGCCTGCGTCCGGCAGCGCATAGACCTGATTACCCGCAACGAAGCCTTTACGCGGGCTGCCGGCTGATGGCCGATACGCGGCTCGCCACCCTTCAGCAGGAGGCGCGTCAAGAAGCGCGTGCCATCCTTGCCTGGTGGCAAGCCCACTTGCCCGATGGCAACGGCGGCTTTTGGGGCGAGGTCAATCCCGAGGGAGAGCCGGTAAAGAACGCGCCGCGCTCGATCATACTCTATACACGGCTGCTATGGTTCTTCAGCGCCATGGCCGGTTATCTCGCTTCATCCGAAGCGTTGGAACTGGCGCACAGAACGGCCGTCTATATCCGCAAGCATTTTGTCGATCCCGACCACCTCGGTCTCTACTGGCTGCTCGACGCGAAAGGCCAGGTGATCGACGCCAAGAAGCAGGGCTATGCCCAGGCCTTCGGCGTCTATGCCTTTGCCGAATATTATCGCGTGACCAATGATCCGGCGGCACTTGCCATGGCGCAGAGGCTGCAGCGCGAAATCGAGGAGCGCTTTTGGGAACCGGTGCACGGCGGTTATATCGAAGCTTTGAACGCCGTCTGGCTGCCGCTCGGAGATCCGCGTCTGTCGGACAAGGACGTCGATGCGCCCAAGACGATGAACACCCATCTCCATATCGTCGAGGCCT
>CBFGPQ010000288.1:0-3226 GCA_965650705.1 uncultured Asticcacaulis sp.
AGATTGGAGCGGGCGAAGAGGATCGAACTCTCGACATCCACCTTGGCAAGGTGGCGCTCTACCGCTGAGCTACGCCCGCTCATTAATCCTGAGGCCTCTGAGGCCTTTCGGAGCAGTCATCCGTTGGAGATGTCTGCCGGAGAGGGGCGCCTTATAGACGGAAGCTTGAAATCATTGCAAGGGCCTAAATCACGAATCCTGTGAAAAAGTTTTCGGTCACCGTGACAGCAGTTTTTCCGTGATGCGCCGATTGCCATGCACAATGCGCAGAATGGTCACTAAGTCCATTGAAGCGTCGTGTTCATAGATGACAATGAAGGGCGACACGATACCGATCCGGACCCGTGACCCAAGAGCAGGGCGTGGCGCACCGCTGTCAGGAAACTCTGACAGCTGATTGTACAGGTGCTCCAGTAGTCCGATATACTTTACCGCGGTCCGCTTGCCGGCTTCGGCCGCCAGGTACGAAATAATGTCGGCGGTGTCGTTGTCCGCTTCAGGGGAAACCTGGACGGTTGGCATTAGTCGCCAAGCGCAGCCAAACGGGCGGCGTTGCGGGCTTTGTGCGCTTCAAGCGTCAGTGCTTCGCCGCGAGCCACGCTTGAACGCGCCTGTTCGACGTATTGAAGTGCCCAGGACAGGTTGTCGTTTTCCGCTGACATGCGTTCGGAAATGAGCTGGCTTAAAGCCTCGTCCTCAGATGCGAACTCACCGCTTGCGATGCGCGCATCCAGCCAGGTCTGTTGTTCATGCGTAAGTTTGCTCATGGCCAGAGCATAACGCAGGACTGGCAAAAAGCCAATTACAGCATCGCCGGGATAACGCGGTCTGGCGGGCGGTGGCCATCCTGGAAGGTCTTGACGTTCAGGATGACGCGGTCGCCCATGTCCTGGCGCGCCTCGATGGTCGAGGACGCCATGTGCGGCAGCAGGATGGCGTTGGGCAGGCCGATCAGTTCTGGATTGATCGCCGGCTCGCGCTCATAGACGTCGAGGCCGACGCCGGCGATGCGCTTGTCGCGCAGCATGGCGGCCAGGGCCTGCTCGTCGACGATCTGGCCGCGCGCCGTGTTTACCAGCAGGGCGTGCGGCTGCAGCTTGGCCAGCCGTTCTGCGCTCAGCAGGTGGTGCGTCCCCGATCCGCCCGGCGCATTGATCGACACCACGTCCATGCGCGACAGCATCTGATCGAGGTCGTCCCAATAGGTTGCCTGCAGGTCGTCGCTGATCCGCGCCGAAACCGGTTTGCGGTTATGATAGTGAACGCTCATGCCAAAGGCGCGGGCGCGGCGGGCCAGAGCCTGGCCGATGCGGCCCATGCCGACGATGCCCAGGCGCTTGCCGAAGACGCGGCGGCCCAGCATGAAAGTCGGTGACCAGGCAGAGAATTCGCCCTTCTGTACGATCTCGGCGCCTTCGACGAAGCGGCGCGACACGGCCAGGATCAGGCCCATGGTCATTTCGGCCGTGTCTTCGGTCAGCACGCCCGGCGTATTGGTGATGATGATGCCTTTTTCCGCACCGCGCACAATGTCGATATGGTCGTAGCCGACGCCGAAATTGGCGATCATCTTAAGTTGCTCGCCGCATTCGTCGAAGAACTCGGCGTCGAGGCGGTCGTTGATCGAGCTGACCAGCACATCGGCGGTCTTGGCTGCCTCGAACAGTTTGTCGCGAGGCATCTGGTCGAGCGTCAGCCACAGGGTGGTGTTGAACAGCTCACGCATGCGCGTTTCGACGGCGTCGGGCAATTTGACGGTCAGGATGACTTTGAGTTTCGGGTTGCTCATCAACAGCCTTCTGGACCCATAAGGATTTCGGCGATTAGGGTCTTGTTAACCAAATCTGAACCCTTGCGACGGAATCATGCGCCCCACCTTTTATTGGTATTAGTTACCACAGGGTCAGTGTCCCCGAATGCCGCGTAATCCGTCCAGAGTTCAGGTCCAAGCCTTTCCCATGCCCTTGACAGTGTGGTCAAGCGCTTTTGCGACTCTCATCGCCTTGGCGGCGTTGGTATTTATAGCGTGGAGCGCGCCCGCCCACGCCGAAACGAAAAGCTTTGATACACCGTCGGGCAGTCCCGTGCCGCGCTGGGCCATGTTGCGTCGTAACGAAGTCTATGCGCGCAAGGGACCCAGCAAGGACAGCCGCATCGTCTGGACCTACCGCAAGGCGTCCATGCCGGTCCAGATCATCTCGGAAACCCGCGACTGGCGGCTGGTATGCGATGTCGACGGAGGCGTCGCATGGGTCAGCAAAACCATGCTGCAGAGCCAGAAGACCGTCCTGGTGCCGAACGGCGCCAAGAACCTGGAGTTGCACGCTTCACCGGACGCCGGCAGCAAGGTGAAGGCCCATGTGCGTCCGCGCAGCCTGGCGCAATTGGACAAGTGCAAGAAAGGCTGGTGCAAGATCAGTGTCGGCACGGTCAGTGGCTGGGCGCCGGAGGGATCGTTGTGGGGAACGCAAGACAAGGCGGTCTGCCGCCGCCCGGACCTGTTCGCTGGCCGGTAGTTCCGTCCTGGCTCTGCAAAAACAACATCAATAAAAAACAATTGAGCCATTGCGCGGTGTCGTGTAACGCAACCTGTCAATTCGTTACATCGGCCCTGTGGCCGCAGTGGAGCCTATCCGTCTATGTCAGAGCGTCCTAACTCCCTCGATTATGAAGCCCTGCTGGCCTGCGCGCGGGGGGAGATGTTCGGACCCGGCAACGCTCAGTTGCCCGCTCCGCCGATGCTGATGTTCGATCGCATCGTCAGCATCACCGAAGACGGCGGCGCCAACAACAAGGGCTATATCGAAGCGGAACTCGATATCAATCCGGACCTGTGGTTCTTCGCCTGCCACTTCATCGGCGATCCGGTCATGCCGGGTTGCCTGGGGCTGGACGCCATGTGGCAGCTGGTCGGCTTCTACCTGGGCTGGCGCGGCAATCCCGGCCGCGGCCGCGCCCTTGGCGTCGGCGAGGTCAAGTTCACCGGCCAGGTCACGCCCAAGGTGCAGAAGGTCGTCTATAAGATTGACATGAAGCGCGTCATGTCGGGCAAGCTGATCATGGGCATCGCCGACGGGGTTGTCGAAGCCGACGGCAAGCTTATCTATCAGGCATCCGGACTGCGTGTCGGTTTGTTCGATGCCAAGGAACTGGGCTAAAGCCGCGTTCCAAGACGGCTGCCGGGGGATGGACTAACAGAATTCAGGATTTGCGGAATGCGTAGAGT
>CBFGPQ010000289.1:0-3191 GCA_965650705.1 uncultured Asticcacaulis sp.
ACCGTAAAAAAACAATACATAAAAACAAGCAGACACGCTTGCGAAAAAGCAAACTCCCCTCTATGAAGTCCCCACGTTTGATCCACCCTTTTGCGGCCGGGGTCAAGCCCAACGTCTTGACGTGAGCCCGTAGCTCAGCCGGCTAGAGCATCTGACTTTTAATCAGAGGGTCCTGGGTTCGAGTCCCAGCGGGCTCACCAAGATATGTTGCAAATGCAGTGACATATCTTGGTGACACCTTTTCCCACTCACATCAGATTTTGAACACGCCAGCGGTCATCGCCAACGCCGGAACGCCCACGCGGCGTCAGTTCGCCATGCGGCTCTTGGGCAGGTAGCGGCCGTTCTCGAAACGCTCGAACAGGAGCTTGGCCTGGGGATGCTGCAGGGGCTGGCCTGTCGTGTCGACGCACAGGTTTTCTTCGGACGCATAGGCGACATAGTGCGCGTCACCGCTCACCGCCAGCAGGTGGTAGAAGGGCTGATTCTTGACGGGACGGACCTTTTCCGGAATGGCCTGCCACCACTCTTCGGTATTGGAAAACTCAGGATCGACGTCGAAGACGACGCCACGGAATTCGAACAGGCTGTGCGTCACGACCTGTCCAATGTCGAACTTCGCAGATCTTTGCTCCGGCATCGCGTGATTCCCATACCTTGTTGGACCACCCGTTTGTAACCCCATCGCCGCCAGGCTTTCAGCGCCTTCTCCCTTTGGTTGTCAATGAACAGCGTTTTTCATTCAAGGCGCTTTATGGTTAATCCCGGCGGGCGAAAAGCCATTTAAGATAACACCTTCGCACCCTCCATAAGGGTTTGACCGACCACATGGAATCACCGGTTGGCATAGCTCCCTCCCCGTCTCTAACCTTTTATTTTGGCGCGCTTTTGTATCCAAAAACCGTTGCACACTTCTCGGAAAGCGCTCACAGTGCCGGGGAAGACGCGCATCGGCGCGTGAAAAATACATAAGGGGTATGAGCCATGCAGGCTCCCTCAAAAGCCCGCCGGTCCAGGCCGGTGGGCAATTCTTCCGGCGCGGGGCCGGCCAATGGTGCGTCCGGTGAGCGTTCCAGGGGACGGCGTTTCCCGCAATCCCGCGAGCGCCAGGCGCCTGCGGGCGAAGGACAGGTCCTGTACGCGGCGCTCGATCTCGGCACCAATAATTGCCGGCTGATGATCGCCACCCTGCACAATTCGCAGTTCAAGATCGTCGAAGCCTTTTCGCGCATCGTCCGTCTGGGCGAAGGCCTGTCGGCATCGGGCCGGCTGGATGAACGCGCCATGGAACGCGCCCTGCGCGCCCTGAAAATCTGCGCCGAAAAGATCGAAAAGCGCGGCGTCACACGCATCCGCGCCGTCGCCACACAGGCCTGCCGCATTGCGCGCAACGGCCGCGACTTCATCGCGCGTGTCGAGCGGGAAACCGGTCTGCGTCTGACCATCATCTCGCCCGAAGAAGAGGCACGGCTGTCGGTGATGGGCTGCGCCTCGCTGCTCGACGGCGAAGGCTTGACCCCTAAGCCGCGCGCGGCCCTGGTCATGGATGTCGGCGGCGGCTCGACCGAGCTGAGTTGGGTCGAACTGGCCGCCACGCCGGGCAAGCGTACGGATCTCAAGGCCTCACGCATCATGCCGCGCCCGCGCTTCTGGATTTCGCTGCCGGTCGGCGTCGTTACCCTGGCCGAGCGCTTCCCCGAGCCTGAAAGCGGCGACACCCGCGCCTGGTTCGAACGCATGATCACCGATGTCGTGGAACGGCTTAAGGATTTCAGCGACGCCGACGCGTTTCGCGACGCCTTCGATTGCGGCGAGGCCTATATCGTCGGGACGTCCGGCGCCATCACATCCCTGGCCGGCATGCACCTGCGCCTAGACCGTTACGACCGTTCACGCGTCGACGGCCTGTGGATGCAGCAGAGCCAATGCCAGGATGTCATCACCCGCCTGCTCGATCTGGGGCGGTCGGGCCGCGAACTGGAACCCTGCATCGGCCGCGACCGCGCTGACCTGGTGCTGGCCGGCGCCGCCATACTTGAGGCCGTCCAGCGCCTCTGGCCTTGCCAGAGCCTGAGGGTCGCCGACCGGGGCCTGCGTGAAGGGCTGTTGCTGTCGATGGCCAGGAAACGCCCGCGCCGCCGCCGGGGGCGTGGCGGTGGAAAATCCAGGCCCGCGGAACAGACAAACAACGGGCAGACACAAAAAAGGGCGCCCGAAGACGCCCTTTGACCGCCTGAAGTACGACCGCCTTACGAAGCGGGCGCTGTCGGCTTGGAGGCAGCGGTTGTCGTCGCCGGCGGCATATCGGTGCGCTTGACCGGCACGGTGACGTCGCAAGGCGAGAAGTTGGTGCCCAGCTCCTTGATCTTGGCGTCAACCACCGCCTGGAACTGCGGCGAATTGGTATCCATGATCTCGATCTTGGGGCGTTCGGCTTCGGGGATGTCGGCTAGCACACGCACCTTGGTCATCTTATCCGGATTGATCGCCGGTTCGCCGATCTTGATCTTGCGCACCACGTCGAGGCCGCTGACGACGGTGCCGAACGCGGTATAGCGCTTTTCCAGCACGTCATTGGCGCCGCGCATCAGGAAGAACTGACTGTTGCCGGAGTCGGGCGAGTTGTCGCGCGCCATGCCCAGCACGCCTTGACAATACAGACCCCAGGCCTGAGTCTTGCCGTCGATGGTGATGGCGGCCAGTTCCGGCACCTGGCTCTGGACCGGCATGGCGCCAAGATAGCCGATTTCGCTGCCGCCCTGGCGCTGCACGACCTTCATGGGGAAACTGGTGTCCTTGCGGACCGTGAATTCGCCTTTCAGGTCGGGAAGCGTCGAGCCCCCCTGCCCTGTGCCTTGCGGGTCGCCGGTCTGCGCCATGAAATCTTCGATGACGCGGTGGAAAATGATGCCGTCATAGAAGCCCTGGCGCGCCAGGGTCCGCATGCGTTCAGCGTGGGCCGGCGCCAGCTGGGGATACATTTCGACGACGACCTGCCCCTTGGTGGTGTCGATGACGAGGGTATTCTGCGCGTCAAGTTCGCGATATCCGGGGTCGAGCGCCATCGCCGATGTCGACGCCAGCAAGGCCGCAATTGCCCCCAAGACAGCCTTTGTTTTCACCCCTGACATAAACAATCTATCCCTTTACCTTAGCCAACAGGCGTTCCGCCACGCTGGGCGCCACAAACG
>CBFGPQ010000290.1:0-3190 GCA_965650705.1 uncultured Asticcacaulis sp.
AAGGGCAGGGTCCTGAACACAGCTCGGCGCGTCTGGAACGCTTCCTTCAGCTCTGTGCGGAAGGGAATATCCAGGTCGCCAACATCACGACGCCGGCTAATTATTTCCATGTCCTGCGTCGTCAGATGCTGCGCTCCTTCCGCAAGCCGCTTATCATCATGGCGCCGAAGTCGTTGCTGCGGCACAAGCTGGCGGTGAGCAAGGCCGAAGACTTTGTGGGTGAGACGCATTTCAAGCGCATCCTGTCCGATCCCCATGCAGCGGCAGACGCTGACACGAAGCGGCTGGTCCTGTGCTCGGGCAAGGTCTTTTATGACCTTTTGGAAGCGCGCGACGCGGCAGGTGATAAAGACGTGCAGATCCTGCGCATCGAGCAGATCTACCCCTTCGCCACGGAAGCATTGGCCACGCGAATCAAGCGAATGACGAAGCTGGAAGAGGTGGTCTGGTGCCAGGAAGAACCGCGCAATAACGGTGCCTGGTTCTTCGTTGAACCCTATGTCGAGGAAGCGCTGGCCCAGGCAGGGAAGGCGCCGATGCGCGCTCGCTATGCCGGACGAAAGGCTGCCGCTTCGCCCGCCACGGGCCTGGCCAAGCGCCATGTCGCCGAACAGGGCGCCCTCGTCGCCGATGCGCTGGGTCACAGCGTCCGTGAAGAAATCCGCCGCCAGAAGAAAGGCTGACACAGCTCATGGCAACTGAAGTCAAAGTCCCCACGCTGGGCGAATCCGTTACCGAAGCGACCGTTGGCCAGTGGCTGAAAAAGCCGGGTGATGCGGTAAAGGCCGACGAGCCGATCGTCAGCCTGGAAACCGACAAGGTGGCCGTTGACGTGCCTGCGCCGGTTGGCGGCACCCTGGGCGACATCATCGCCAAGGAAGGCGACACGGTGAACGTCGGCGCATTGTTGGCGATGATCAATGAAGGCGCATCGGCTGCGGCAGCGCCCGCAGCGGCTCCTGCTCCTGCCGCGAAGGCTGAGGCTGCTACCCCGGCACCTGCCGCATCGGCCCCAGCGGATGAGGAAGAAGGCGGCAACCTGACGCTGTCTCCCGCCGTTCGCCGCCTCGTCCTGGAACACGGGCTTGACCCGAGCAAGATCAAGGGCACTGGCAAGGACGGTCGACTGACCAAGGACGACGTCATGGCCGCCGTGGCCGCAGGCACCGCAAAGGCGACGGCATCGGCTTCAGCTGCCGCACCTGCCGCTGATGCTCCAGCAGCAGGCCCCAGCCGCAAGCAGGAACGGGTCAAGATGACGCGTCTGCGCCAGACCGTCGCCAAGCGCCTGAAGGAAGCGCAGAACACCGCCGCGCTGCTGACGACCTATAACGACGTGGACATGACCAACGTCATCGAGGCACGCGCGAAATATAAGGACCTGTTCGAGAAGAAGCATGGTGTCCGCCTGGGCTTCATGGGCTTCTTTACCAAGGCCGTCTGCATGGCGCTCCGCGACATTCCGGGAGTCAATGCGCAGATCGAGGGTGATGAGATCGTCTATAACGATTTCGCCGATATCTCGGTCGCCGTCTCGGCGCCTAACGGGCTGGTGGTGCCGGTCATCCGCAACGCCGAATCCTTGAGCGTTGCCGATATCGAAAAGACGATTGGCGGCTTTGGCAAGAAGGCCAAGGAAGGCACGCTGACCATGGAAGATATGAAGGGCGGCACCTTCACCATCTCCAACGGCGGCGTGTTCGGTTCGCTGCTGTCGAGCCCGATCATCAACCCCCCGCAGTCGGCGGTGCTGGGCCTCCATCGCATCGAAGACCGTCCGGTCGTCCGCGATGGTCAGATCGTCATTCGCCCGATGATGTATCTGGCGCTCAGCTATGATCATCGCCTGATCGACGGTCGCGAGGCGGTTACTTTCCTCGTTGCGGTGAAGAACGCGATCGAGGATCCGACCCGTCTGCTGATCGACCTTTAAGGATCACCTCATCATCCCGTTCGGGCTGCGCCTGTCGAAGCCCTGTCCTTTCTGTGGGACGAAACAAGAAGTAATGCCCTTCGACAGGTTGGGACGAGACAAGCGGCTCGGCACAAGGGCGAACGGAGATTGAGATGGCTGACTTCGATTATGACGTCCTGGTGATCGGCGCGGGTCCGGGGGGCTATGTCGCCGCCATCCGCGCGGCTCAACTGGGTCTCAAGACTGCGTGCGCCGAGAGCCGCGAGACGCTTGGCGGCACCTGCTTGAATGTCGGCTGCATTCCGTCGAAGGCCCTGCTGCACGCGTCGGAGCTTTATGAGGAGGCCGCAGGTGGCGCGCTCGCAAAGCTGGGCGTCAAGATCGACAAGATGAGCCTTGATCTCGATACCATGCAAGGCCAGCGCAAGGATGCGGTGAAGGGCCTGACGGGCGGCATCGAATTCCTGTTCAAGAAGAACAAGGTCGACTGGTTGAAGGGCCGCGCGAGCTTCACCGGTGCGAACACGGTCGATGTTGCGGGCAAGGCCGTGACCGCGAAGAATATTATCATCGCGACGGGTTCCTCCGTGACGCCGTTGCCTGGCGTCGAAGTGGAAAATGACAAGGGCCTTATCGTCGATTCAACCGGCGCTCTGGAACTGGACAAGGTCCCGGATCACCTCGTCGTCATCGGCGGGGGCGTCATCGGGCTGGAACTGGGTTCGGTCTGGCGCCGTCTGGGCTCGAAGGTGACGGTCGTCGAATTTCTCGACCAAATCCTGCCGGGCATGGATGGCGAGGTTCGCAAGGAAGCGAACAAAATCTTCAAGAAGCAGGGCTTTGAATATAAGCTCGGCACCAAGGTCACGGGCGCCAAGGCGCATAAGAAGGGCGTCAGCCTGACGGTTGAGTCTGCCGCAGGCGGCGCTGCGGAAACAATCGAGGCCGATGTCGTGCTAGTATCGATCGGCCGCCGTCCGAACACTGACGGATTGGGCCTCGACAAGATCGGCCTTGAATTCAACGCGCGCGGGCAGATCGAAACCGATCATGACTTTGCGACCAAGGTCCCCGGTGTTTGGGCCATCGGCGATGTGGTCCCCGGCCCGATGCTCGCGCATAAGGCTGAGGACGAGGGCATCGCCGTTGCGGAGAATATCGCCGGGCTGACCGGGATCGTGAACCACGCAGTGATCCCGTCGGTGGTCTACACGAAGCCAGAGATTGCAGGCGTCGGCCTCACCGAGGAAGCCGCCAAGGAGCGCGGTGCGGTCA
>CBFGPQ010000291.1:0-3181 GCA_965650705.1 uncultured Asticcacaulis sp.
AAGGCAATCAGATTGTCGCCCATACGCTTCATCTCGCTGACGGCCGAACTGATGGCATTTTCCACAGCATTGGACGTCGCGTCATTATTGCGAATCCCAACCTGCGGCCCGAACACGAAAATGGGGAGATTTGGGGCCGATGCGCGAATGCGCCGATAGGAAGCGAGCGCCTCCGTGTAAACTTGGCTGGCGAAGCTGTAATCGTTATACCCGTGACAAATGATAAGGCCGTGGGCGCCGAGAATGTGCGGCCCCCAGCGCCCGATCTGGTCGTAGAGTTTTGAGCGGGCGCCGCCACCGCTCGAAACATATCCCGTCCGGCCCAGACCAAGATTTACGAAGTGGCGCCCGCCCAGGCGTTCGACAGCTCGATACCCCATTGACGTAATTGCATCGAGATACGGCTTGTCAGTAGTTACGGCGTCAGTAAAAGCCTCCGTGAATGAATCGCCCGCCACGAGCCACTTAGCAACTTGGGACTGATCCGGAGCCCAGATCGTGTCGTAGGTTTGCGCAAGCTTGATGCCAAACGTCGGGCCTGCATAGATTTGCATGACATGTGGCATAATGATCTTAATGCGGCGCGCTTGACGCGATCCGAAGGCAATGGTGCAGAACGCCAGACCAAGAGCGCCGTTCGGTGTCGAGTGGCCGGCCTTGTTGATGTAGCGGCCGTCAACCTGGATGTAGAACTTGTGAGCGCTGTAAGTGAATAGCGGAAGACCAATCGTTGCCGACGTTGTGACAAACTCAATAGCCCAGCACAACTGGTGCATGTCGCCGGTTATCCCGACCGAAACACCGATGAACTGCTCCATGTTCCCCTTGTCCGAACCAATCACAGACGGAAGCGTGGAAACGGACGGCGCTGCCAGTCGGGGGCTCGTTGTGCCGATGATCGTCGGCACACCGCCATAGACCGCCACCTGCGCCATACCGGCAGTGAACGCCGGCGTGGCACTGGAGGTTATTAGCGGGACGACGGTGCCGCTGGTGATGTCAGATGCACTGGTTGTGACAACAGGGGCGGTGATCAGCGAATTTTGAGAGGTTAAGTCGGGAAGGTCCAGCGGGTTATTTCCGTTGGCTGCGGCAGAAGCTTGGCGCAACAGTAGGGCTAGCGGAGTGACGTCCGACAGCGCCCCGCCAGCGGCGTCGATCGCCAGCGAACCTGTAGGCGGCGGATTGTCCGTATAATGCCCTGAAATCGTAAACCATCCGGACGCTTCCAAAATAGCCTTTTCTCGGAGATAGACGTTCACGTTAGGCGACGTCTGCCCGGCTTCAATGGTGATTGTTCCATTGACTGTGTTAATCACCTTCCGACCGTTCGAGTTGTTCGTAATTTGCATGACCAATTCCTTTGGCCACCGATCCGGCGGCGTAATTCAGGTAGACTTAATTTTCGTGAAAATTGCGCGGGCGTGTCGGTCGCCCCTGCGCTTTAGTCCTGATCGACGGTGTGCTCGGCCACGAATGCAGCCTTCTCTTCGTCGGTCTTGGCGTTGAACGCTTCGGCGTCGTCCCTGCGGATTTTCTTGCCTACTTCGTTTTCGTCCTGGTCATAGATCGTCCACCAGCCTGACCCAGTATCGCGAGCCTCGTAAAGTCGCTCTCCTTGGTCGCCCGCTCCTGGTGTTCTATCAGCAAGAGCGGTTTCAAGCCGGCCCTTAAGCGAGGCGTTTTCAGCCTCCAGTTCGGCGTTGCGTGCCATAAGATCGGCAATCACGGCATCCGGAGGAACGGCGGTACCAGCGCTCACCTCTACCCGAGCGAAGGCAAACCAGCCTGTACCTTCGGCGGACGTGAGTTCAGCGGCAGACAATTCTATGTCGTCGCGGGCCTCGCCCGGCTCAAGCGTGGCAGTGCCGCTCGTGGTATTTACTGACTTTGGACCCTGCGTGGTGTTCTTGATGTACATGGCGGTCAGATCCCATCGATATAGGCCATCGCGCCCGGCAGCCGGATTTCGGTGCCGCCGGTACGCATGATACCGGCCACTTCGAAGGTCATGGACGACTTCTGGAACGGCGCCAGGAAGCGGTGCGGCATCGGCAGATGGAAGCGCACAACTTCCGGATCGCGGCGATAGGCAACCATGCGCGCCTGACCGCTGCCGCCGGCCGTCGTCAGAGCCCGCAATGCCCGCACAGTCAAAGGCACGCCGGTCTCTGCCGTATAGGCGTTGTTTTCCTGCAGGAATTTCAGGATCGACACGCTGCCTTCACCCGCCAGCCGCGTCGTCGCCAGCCGGTTCCAGCGGTCGAACGGCAAAAGGACCGTGTCGGCCAGCTCTACGTCGCGCGTAGCCGCCGACACCCCGCCGATGGCGTTATTGACGTCACGCAGGATCTTGTCGGCGTCCTTGCTGGCCCAGGCCGGCGACGAACCGGTGCCATCCGCGACCGCCGTGCCGCTGGTAACCTGGGGATCGTTGATCAACCCGGTCCAGCCCTTTTCGGTATTGCCGGTCATGGCGATGTTCCACAGGAAGCTTTCGGCCACCTTGCGCGCGGCCTGCGCCTTCTCGTCGCTGAGATTGCGGCCTTCCATGGCGGCCGTCTCGACCTCCTCCAGCGTCCATTCATAGCCGATCCCGGCCAGCTCGAAGCTCTTCAGGAACTGCTCGCCGGTCACGTCGGCATAGGGGACGTCCTGGGCCTTGCCGGACAGGAATTCCGCCTTGCCGGTGACGTCGGACGACCGGAACAAAGTCCCGCGCGCCCACTCGCTGCCTTCGGTGATCACGGGGATTAGCGAGGCATAGTCATAGGACGGATAGCGGCGCTGATAGACGGTGCGCTCGATGTTATAAAAGGCGGGCGTGACGAAGCCCAGCGCCGACTGCGCATCGGAAAATCTTTGGGTATGCATGTAAGGCGGCTCCTTGTTAGCGCTTGGCGATGCGGACCAGGCCGGCCGCCGAAAGGGTGTCCTGGAAGATCCAGCCGGTCAGTTCGATATTGCCGCTGGACGCAGCGGTGACCGCGCCGCCCGGGGTGCCGTAAACCTTATCGCCAGCCGTCGCGGCGCCGGGGATGCTGACCCAGATCACACCTTGCGTCAGGATGGCGGCGGTTGTCTTGGCGGGATAGGTGTCGGCCTGGACGCCGGTGGAACTCGGCAGCGCCGCCAGGTTGGCGATGGTGATGCCCAGGAAGGCGGCCTGCGTGCCGGTCGC
>CBFGPQ010000292.1:0-3178 GCA_965650705.1 uncultured Asticcacaulis sp.
CCGGTCCGGGCAAGCCATCATGACCCAAACGGACGGATATGTCATAAGACAAGCAATATGGCGAAAAGTGTCAGCAGTTTTCACCAAAAAATATCGTGAGAAAGCAAAAACTTAGATCGGAATGAAGTTTCCACCTAAAATCATTCCGATCTAAGCAGAAAGGCCGGGATCGCTCCCGGCCTTCGCTTTAGTCCAGCTTGTAGGTGACTTGCAGGAAGCCCGAGCGGCCGAGGCCGTCGTACCAGCTGGTATTGTAGTAGGGGTAGCTGACCCAGGTGTCGTCGACGGGCGGCCGGGTATCGAACAGGTTGGTGATTGCCAGCGAGACGCGGACCTTGTCATTGACCTTGTACTGCACCGAACCGTTGAAGGTCGTATAGGCGTCGACCCAGGCGTTTTCATCATAGTTCGGCAGGCGGCTCAGGTAGTTGCCCGAGACGTTGATCGACCAGGGGCCGGTGACCAGGTTTGCGCTGCCAGAAGCCTTGTCGCGCGGGATGTAGTAGCTGGAATCGTTGGCCAGCTTGTCGATCGACGGATCGCCAACATACCGCACATAGTCGTGGTCGATGACGTGCGTATAGCTGCCGGTAAGGGTCAGGCGGCCAGCCGGCGTATCGAAGCGGGCGTGCGCCGACAGGTCGACGCCCGACGTGCTTTCGACCGAGACGTTGATCGGGCTGACGAAGACCTGGGTGATGTCGCCGTCGCTGTCACGCGTGACGCGGGCGATGGCGTCCTGGCAGGTCGGCGTATCGATGTCCTGCAGGCCCCCGCGGCATTCGCCTTCGGTGCGGGTCAGGTTGGACACCAGCAGGTCCTCGACCTGGCCCTTCATGTCGATCTTGAAGTAGTCGACGCTGATGTCGAAGGCGCGGTTGGGCGCCCAGACGAAGCCGGTATTGAACGATTCCGACGTTTCCGGCTCGAGGTTCAGGTTGCCGCCGGTGCGGACGCGGATGCGCGGACCGCGACCGCAGTCATCCGGATAATCGCCATCGAGGATACACTGGTAGTAGTCAGGCGCGCGGCCTTCTTCGAAGCCGGTGCCGCGATAGACATAGTTCAGGTCCGGCGCACGGAAGCCCGTGCCCCAGGCGGCGCGGAACAGCAGTGTGTCGAGCGGGCGATATTCGAGGCCGAGATTGTAGGTCGCTTCGCCAACGCTATGGCCGGCATAGTCGAAGGTGTCGTAACGCGCTGCGACGCTGGATTGCAGGGTCTTCAGCAACGGAACGGAGAATTCGACGGCGGCGGCCGAATGGGTGCGGTGGCCCTTGGCGGTGAAGTCCACCCAGCTGAAATAGTAGGGCTGGGTCGCCTTCGGGTCGGTGCCCTGGTTATAGTCCTGGCGGCCGGCCTCGACGATGGCGCTGAAACCGACCGGACCCGCAGGCATCTGGAACAGGTCGCGCGTGCCGATTTCGAGCGAAGCCTCGACGACCGACGAGCGTGGCTTATAGATGCTCTCTTCGCGGATCGAAGCGAACTCGGCCGGCGTCAGCGGCGTATAGAAGCGTGTCGGATCGGCGTTGAATACCGGCAGGCCGTAGCCGTCGTCTTCGCCGAGATATTCATCGTCCGTGTCCATACCCAGCTTCGGCCCCAGGAACAGGGCGTTGGCCTTGGCGACGTTGATCATCGGGAAGGTGACCTTGGCGTTATAGACGCTGGCGCTGATGGCCGCTTCGTAGTTCCACTTGCCGTCTTCACCAAAGGTGCCGCGAATGCCGGGGGTCAGGGTAAAGGTATTGGCTTCGACGGTGCGCATGGCCGGTTCCAGTCCGCCCATTTCTTCCGGTGTGAAGATGCGGTACCAGTTGTCGGTGTCATCGCGTGAGGCGTGGACATTGTAGAAGTCACCGACATCGTTGCCGTCTTCGTCCTGATAGCCCCAGGACAGCGGACGCTTGAGCAGTTTCAGCTTGCTGACACCGGCCTGGGCGTCGAGGAACAGGTGGGTGTCTTCGCTCAGGTCATAGGTGAACGAGCCGACGAAGTTGGCGCTCTGACGGTCGGAGACCACCGTGCGGTAACCGACTGCGGCTTGCGACCCGCAATAGGCGCCCAGGATGTCTTCGCCGTCGCCGTAGTAGGAATCCACTTGGAGCGAGGTCGTGCCGCCGTTGGTCGAAGCCGTGCGCGCGCAATCCGCCTCGGTGGCGTCGATGGCGTAGACGTCATAGTCGACGCGCTGCCAGTTGGTCACGCCCATCTGGTAGTCGGGATCGGGCGCGTCGGCGGTCGAATCCTGGCGCTTGCGCTGATAACCATAGACCGGGTCCTGAATCATCACTTCGCCGCCGAAGACGCCGTGCAGCTTGCCAAAGTCGAAACCAGAGGAGGCATTGAAGCGGTGCGAGGCGCCGCCGCCCTTTTCGGTCCAGCCGTAGCGGTAGTCGAGCGTCGTGCCGTCGGCGCGCTGCTTGAGCTTGAAGTTGACGACGCCGGCCAGGGCATCCGAGCCGTAGATGGCCGAGGCCGAGCCGCTCAGGACTTCGATGGCATCGACCATGCCCAGCGGGATGTTGGAGATGTCGGTGAAGTTCGAGTCACCATTATAGGGCATAGGATAGTCGGCGATGCGGCGGCCGTTGACCATGACCAGGGTGTGGTTTGGCCCCAGGCCACGCAGGTTCACTTGCTGGGCGCCCGGCGAATAGTCGGCGGCATTGCCCGACTGCATCGACTGGGTTTCACCGCCGTTCTGCGTGATGGTCTTGAGCACGTCAGGCACATTGGCATAGCCGCCGGCGCGGATTTCTTCGGAGGTGATGACGGTGACCGGGGCGGGGCCTTCCTTGCGGACACGCGGGATACGCGAACCAAGAATCGTCACGACGCCGCCGTCTTCCTGGGCGGTGGGCTCGGCCGAGGGGGCGGTGTCTTGCGCAAACGATGCCGTGGCAAGGAGGCCGTACAGACTACAACCCGCCAACAACGTCAGCTTGCAGTATCGGGCCAGGCGGTTATTCGGCATCTTTCAATCTCCGGGGGCAAGATTTTGTTGCAACTGCGAATCTTCCAGAGGTCCGATAGGTTCTGCTCCAAAATGGACGGAATCTGGAAATTTCTTGTCTGAAACGGGCACCATTTTGCTATTACGCGCAATCATTTTGTTGCCGCGTCATAAATTCTCCGTCAAGGTGACGTAAATTTGTTGCACTTGCATACCGCA
>CBFGPQ010000293.1:0-3128 GCA_965650705.1 uncultured Asticcacaulis sp.
TGGACATACGCGAAGGCCTAACCTTCGACGACGTTTTGCTAGAGCCCGGTCCGTCGGATGTCATTCCGACCCAGGTCGACACAAAAACGAAGTTTACCCGCGACATCAATCTTAACATCCCGCTGGTCTCGTCCGCCATGGACACGGTGACCGAAGCGAAGTTGGCCGTCGCCATGGCCCAGGCCGGCGGCATGGGCATCGTCCACCGTAACCTGACCAACGAGCAGCAGGCCGACGAGATTCGAGCGGTGAAGCGCTTTGAATCGGGCATGGTCATCAACCCGATCACCATCCATCCGGACACGAAGCTCAACGAAATCCGCGACATCATCGCGCGGCGTTCGATCTCGGGCTTCCCGGTCGTCGAGCCGGAAACGAAGAAGCTGGTCGGTATTTTGACCAACCGCGACATCCGCTTCGAGAGCGACGGCTCCAAGACCGCCGCTGAGCTGATGACCCGCGAAGGCCTGATCACCGTCACCGAAGGCGTTGACCAGTCCAAGGCGCGCGAGCTGATGGCGCTGCACCGCATCGAGCGCATCATCGTTGTCGATGAAGGCTATCACGCGGTCGGGCTGATCACCGTCAAGGACATGGAAAAGTCGCAGGCCTATCCGAACGCCGCCAAGGACGCGGCCGGCCGCTTGCTGGTCGGTGGCGCCTCGACGGTCGGTGATGCCGGCTATGAGCGTTCGCAGGCCCTGATCGAAGCGGGCGCCGACGTCGTCGTCATCGACACAGCCCACGGCCATTCCAGCCTGGTCAGCGAAGCTGTCCGCCGCATCAAGCGCGAATATAACCACGTCCAGATCGTCGCCGGCAATGTCGCGACCTATGACGCGACGCGCTCGCTGATCGACGCCGGCGCTGACGCGGTCAAGGTCGGTATCGGGCCGGGCTCGATCTGCACCACGCGCATGGTAGCCGGTGTCGGCGTGCCGCAACTGACGGCCATCATCGACAGCGCCCGCGCGGCGCGCGACACCGGCGTGCCGATCATCGCCGACGGCGGTATCAAGCTGTCGGGCGACCTGGCCAAGGCCATCGCAGCGGGGGCGTCGAGCGCCATGCTGGGCTCGATGTTCGCCGGCACCGAAGAGGCGCCTGGCGAGGTCATCCTGTACCAGGGCCGGTCGTACAAGTCCTATCGCGGCATGGGCTCCGTCGGCGCCATGACCTCGGGTTCGGCGGATCGGTATTTCCAGAAGGAAGTGCGCGATTCGATGAAGCTGGTGCCCGAAGGCATCGAAGGCCAGGTGCCGTACAAGGGCCCGATCGGCCCTGTGATCCATCAGCTGGTCGGAGGATTACGCGCTGCCATGGGCTATGTCGGCGCCCCGGGCGTCGCCGAATTCCAGCAGCGGGCGCGGTTTGTGCGCATCACCAATGCGGGCCTGCGCGAAAGCCATGTCCACGACGTGATGATCACGCGTGAGGCGCCAAACTACAGGCAGTGATATGACGCAGGAGCTGACGGTTCTGGTATGGGCGGTGGTGTTGGGCCTGGTGATGGTCCTGCTGCCGCCGGTCGTTGATGGCGCCACGGGCGGGCGGCGCTATTTTAACTGGAACGCGGGTACCCGAGATAAGCCTTTCGAGGTCAATCCGGTCGCGGAGCGATTAAGGCGCGCTTTTAGCAATTTTATGGAAACATTTGTTTTCTTTGCTGTCATTGTCATCGCTCTGGCGTTTTCGGACAAGTCGTCCGCGCATTCGGTCAATGGTGCCTGGCTCTATCTCGGCGCCCGCATCCTGTACATGCCGTGCTATGCCTTCGGCATCAAATACGTCCGTTCCGCCGTGTGGGCGGCTTCGCTCGCCGGCATCCTCATGTGCCTCTATACGCTTCTGACCTGATATGACCCCAGCCGCCCGCCTGCAAGCCGCCGCCGATATCCTCGACCAGATGGCCGGGACGCGCGCAGCGGCCGAAACGGTTCTGAAAACCTGGGGGCAGAAGCACCGCTTTGCCGGATCAAAGGACCGCCGCGCCATCGCCGACCGCGTCTATGGTTGTCTGCGTGCCAAGGCGCGGCTGTTGTGGGCTATGCAGGCTGACGAAAAGAAGCCGGGGGCAGGGCGCGCTATGGTCCTGGCTTCGCTGGCCCTGATCGATGGCCTGGCCTTGCCTGAGATTGAGGAGTTGTTTTCCGGCGCGGGCTATGGCCCGCAACCGTTGACCGATGCCGAACGCGAGCGCCTTAAGGCCGGTGACGGCGAGGCGCCGCAGTGGGTGACGACCGGCCTGCCGGAATTCGTCGTCGCACGTTTCCAACAGCAGTTCGGCGACGACTGGGCGGCCGAAGCGACCGAATTGATGACGCCGCGTGCGCCGATCGACCTGCGCGTCAATGGCGCCAAGACCACGCGCGACGAAATGATCCAGGCGCTTAAGAGTGAAGGCTTAAGGCCTGAACTTGCTCCGTTTTCTCTGTTTGGCATTCGCTTGCCGGCTGAACCGCCGCCCAACCTGGCCAAGCTCGATATCTATCAATCCGGCCGCATCGAAATCCAGGACGAAGGCTCGCAACTGGCAGCCTTCATCGCCGGTGCGGGCTTGCTGCCTGGCGCCCCTAAGGTCGTCGACTTCTGCGCTGGCGGCGGCGGCAAGACGCTGGCCCTCGCGCAGATGATGGCGGGCGTGGGAGAAATTTATGCCTGCGACGTCGTCGAAAAGCGCCTGAAGGCCATCGAGCCGCGCCTGCAACGCGCCGGCGCCAACGCGCACCTGATCCATTTCTTTGATCCGGAAGACGAGGCGCAATTGGAGATCCTGAAAGGCGCCGACCTCGTGCTGGTCGATGCGCCGTGTTCGGGTTCGGGGACCTGGCGCCGCCATCCGGAAGAGGCTCACCGCCTCAACGAAGGCGAGGTTGAGCGCCTGCACAGCCTGCAAACCCATATCCTCAACCGCGCCGCCCTGTGCGTAAAGCCCGGCGGGCGGCTGGTCTACGTCACCTGCTCGGTGCTGGACGACGAAAATGCGGCGACGGCTGACGCCTTCGAAGCGGCCAATCCGAGCTTTGATGCGCTGCCGATCCATGACCTGATCGACGCCGCAAAAGGCACCTTCATCGATACAAAAGGCGCGGCGGGCCTTGTGAAACACGCCAAAACGGGTCACAGGC
>CBFGPQ010000294.1:0-3089 GCA_965650705.1 uncultured Asticcacaulis sp.
TGTTCGACGGTTCGTCGATCGCCGGCTGGAAGGCCATCAACGAGTCGGACATGAAGCTGCGTCCGGACCTGAAGACGGCCTATATCGATCCGTTCTATCAACAGACCACCCTGTTCCTGTTCTGCGACATCGTGAACCCGGACACCAACGAACCGTACAACCGCGACCCGCGTTCGATCGCGAAGAAGGCCTTGGCCTATACGCAGTCGGCCGGCGTCGGCGACACCGTCTATTTCGGCCCGGAAGCCGAATTCTTCATGTTCGACGACGTCCGCTGGTCGATCGCGCCGGACAACACCGGCTACGCCTTCGACTCGACCGAACTGCCGCACAACTCGGCCAAGGTCTATCCGGAAGGCAATATGGGCCACCGTCCGGGTCCTAAGGGCGGCTATTTCCCCGTCAACCCGATCGACTCGGCCCAGGACCTGCGCGGCGAAATGCTGTCCGTCATGGGCGAACTGGGTATGGAACCGGAAAAGCATCACCACGAAGTGGCGCCGGCCCAGCACGAACTGGGGCTGAAGTTCTCGGACATGCTGACCATGGCCGATCGCACGCAACTGTATAAGTACGTCGTGCAGAACGTCGCTCACGCTTACGGCAAGTCGGTCACCTTCATGGCCAAGCCGATGTATGGTGACAACGGCTCGGGCATGCACGTCCACCAGTCGATCTGGAAGAACGGCAAGCCTTTGTTTGCCGGCGACAAGTATGCTGGTCTGTCCGACCTGTGCCTGTGGTACATCGGCGGCATCATCAAGCACGCCAAGGCCATCAACGCCTTCTCGAACTCGACGACCAACTCGTACAAGCGCCTGGTCCCGGGCTATGAAGCTCCCGTGAAGTTGGCCTACTCGGCCCGCAACCGCTCCGCCTCGATTCGTATTCCGTGGGTGTCGTCGCCGAAAGGCAAGCGCCTGGAAGCTCGCTTCCCGGATCCGATGGGCAATCCCTATCTGACCTTCACCGCCCTGCTGATGGCGGGTCTCGACGGTATCGAAAACCGCATCGATCCGGGCGCGCCGGCGGACAAGAACCTGTACGATCTTCCGCCCCAAGAGCAGAAGAACATTCCGGAAGTCTGCGGCAGCCTGCGTGAAGCCCTGGAAAACCTCGACAAGGACCGCGCCTTCCTGAAAAAGGGCGGCGTCATGGACGACGACTTCATCGATTCCTACATCGAATTGAAGATGGAAGAAGTCATGAACCTCGAACTGCGTCCGCACCCTGTCGAGTTCGAAATGTACTACAAGTGCTAATTCCGTAAGGAATTGCCTTTTGGATTAAAAGTCTGCTACAGGCCGCCCGTTACCGGGCGGCCTGTTTCATTTTGCGCCGCGGCATTGGCGGGCTCGATTAAATTATAATATAATTTATAATTTCAAATGAAACAAATGTGGTTTCAAGAGATACCGATTAAAATTGCCAATATTTGCGGTGGTTTAGCCATTTTTTGACACATAAATGACGCAAATGGCCCTGCCGTCCCCCTTCACCCTCGGTTAACCGGATTATTCAGTTGCGCGGATTCATAGTCACGGCACTGTGAGCGGGTGCAACAATCCACTTAACCCAAAGGGGGATACTTTGAAGACGTGGACTAAACTTTCGAGGGCCGTGGCTGTCACCGCCGCTCTCATGCTGACGGCTCCGGCCGCCGGCCTGGCCCTGGCTCAAGACGCGCCTGCGTCAGCCGAGGCCTCGGTCGAGGCGTCCGCTCCGGCGGTCGAACCGGCTGCGGCGCCTGAAGCCGAAGCCGCTGCTCCTGCTCCGGCGCTCCTGGCCTCGCAAAAGGAACTGGCGCTGGATAAGGCAGACACCACCTTCCTGATCTTCTCGACCGCCATGGTCCTGATGATGACCCTGCCGGGTCTGGCGCTGTTCTACGGTGGCATGGTGCGTAAGAAGAACGTCGTCGCCACCGTGACCCAGTCGGTTTCCGTGACCTGCGTCTCGGCCGTCCTGTGGTGGCTTGTCGGCTACTCGTTCGCTTTCGGCACCGTCTCGACCGACCTGTTCGGCCTGCCGGCGGCAGAACTGAACAAGTGGTTCGGCGGCTTCGACACCCTGTTCCTGAACAACGTCACGCCAACGACCGCTTATATGGCGACGGCGGGCGTGCCTGAGTACACCTGGATCGCTTATCAGATGACGTTCGCGATCATCACCCCGGCCCTGATCACTGGCGCCTTCGCTGAACGCGTCAAGTTCTCGGGCCTGATTCTGTTCATGGCCCTGTGGTCGATCCTGGTCTACGCGCCGATCTGTCACATGGTCTGGGGCGGCGGTATCCTGGGCGGCATGAACGTCAAGGACTTCGCCGGTGGCGCGGTCGTCCACACCAACTCCGGCGTCGCCGGCCTGGTCGCTGCCCTGTTCCTGGGCCGCCGCAAGGGCTACGGCACCGAAGCCATGACGGCCAACAACCCGATCTTCGTCCTCGTCGGCGCCTCGCTGCTGTTCGTCGGCTGGATCGGCTTCAACGCCGGTTCTGAATGGGCCGGTGACTCGGTCGCCTCGGTCGCCCTGCTCAACACCCTGCTTGCGACCTGTGCTGCCGGTCTGACCTGGAAGGTCGTTGAGTGGATCTTCCGCGGCAAGCCGTCGCTGATCGGCATCCTGTCGGGTCTGGTTGCCGGTCTGGTCGCCATTACCCCGGCCTGCGGCTTCGTCACCCCGATGTCGGCCATGATCATCGGCGCCGTCGCCGGCCCGGTCTGCTATTTCTCGGCCACCTGGATCAAGAAGCTGCTCGGCTACGACGACTCCCTGGACGCCTTCGGCATCCACGGCGCCGGCGGTATCCTGGGTGCGATTCTGACGGGCGTCTTTGCCGACACCACCATCAACAGCCTGGCTGAAGGCGCCAATGTCACGAGCCAGCTCATCGGCCTCGGCATCACCATTGCCTGGTCGGCGGTCGGTACCTTCGTGATCCTGGTGGTCTGCAAGTTCACCACAGGACTGCGCGTTTCGGAAGAAGACGAAATGGCTGGTCTTGACGCTTCGCAGCACGACGAAGTCATGGATCACTAACTGATCTGAGTAATATGTGTAAAATGACGGGGCGCTCGAAAGAGTGCCCC
>CBFGPQ010000295.1:0-3074 GCA_965650705.1 uncultured Asticcacaulis sp.
GCATGATCGACATGCCGCCGCTCGACAAGCCCGCCCGCTACGACATGGTCAAGGCAAGGCACCATGTCGATGTCGAGATGATCAGCTAGTTCGAAATACCTGCCGAGGGCCGGAGTGCGTATCGACTTCCGTTAGCCCCTCACCCTAACCCTCTCCCCGCAAGCAGGGAGAGGGAGTTTGGAAGGAGGCCATCATGGCCAACGACATCCATATCCACAAAGGTCCGCTGGTTATCGGCGCGGGCCTGGCCGGCCTGTCGGTCGCGCTGAACGCCGCCCCCCAACACGTGTTGGTCCTGGCGCCCGTCGCACTCGGCAAGGCCTGTTCGTCGGCCTGGGCGCAGGGCGGGATCGCCGCGGCGCTGTCGCCGGAAGATTCGCCAGAAGCGCATGAGGCCGACACAGTTGCGGCGGGTGCAGGTATTGTCGATGCGCTCGCGGCGAAAACGCTGACCGAAATGGGACCGGGCGTCGTGCACAGATTGAACGACATGGGCGCGCCTTTCGACCACAAGCCTGATGGCAGCTTTGTCCTCAACCGAGAGGCGGCCCACGGGCTGGCGCGCGTCGCGCGCGTCGGCGGGGATCTGGCCGGCAAGGCGATCCTGGAAACCGTCGTTAATGCCGCCCTCACCTCTGCGCACATCGATGTCTGGGAAAACGCCTTCGCGCTGGGCCTGATCAAGTCGGACGCCGACACGGTTATCGGCGCTCTGGTCGAACATCAGGGCCGCCGAGTTGAGGTCTACGCCCCGGCCGTTGTGCTGGCCAGCGGCGGCCTGGGCGGCCTGTTCGCCGTCACCACCAATCCGGCCAACCTCCGCGGCGAAGGCATGGCCATGGCGGCACTGGCCGGCGCCATCATCGCCGATCCGGAATTCGTCCAGTTCCACCCGACCGGCCTCGACTTCGGCAAGGACCCCGCGCCTCTGGCTACCGAGGCCCTGCGCGGCGAAGGCGCAATCCTGGTCGACGCCAAAGGCATCCGCTTTGCACTTGAAGACCATCCCGATGGCGAGCTCGCCCCGCGCGATGTCGTCGCCCGCGCCGTCCATAAGGCGCGATCTTCGGGCCGCGGCGCCTTTCTCGACGCCACCAAGGCAATAGGCGCGCACTTCCCTGAAGAGTTCCCGACTGTTTTTGCATCCTGCATGGAGGCCGGCGTCGATCCGCGCACCCAGCCCATGCCGGTGGCGCCTGCCGCCCATTATCACATGGGCGGCGTCCAGACGGACATTCACGGCCGCACCTCGCTGAAGCACCTCTATGCCGCCGGCGAGTGCGCCTCTACGGGCGTCCACGGCGCCAACCGGCTGGCGTCCAACAGCCTGCTCGAAGCCGCCGCCTTCGGTGAACGCGTTGGCCTCGCCCTGCGCGATATCGGCGTCGACATGTTCGCCCCGGACGTCAGGGCCGCCCTTCGGCCCGAAACACCGCCGCAACTGGACGCTGTCGATCTCAAGCGACTGCGCGAGGCCATGAGCCTGCATGCCGGCGTGGTGCGCAACGAAACCGGCCTGAAAACCCTGCAACGGCTGATTGGCGAGCTCGAAGCCCGCTATCAGGGTGCGCTGGCGCTGGTAAATGCGCGCCTGATCGCCGATTGCGCCTTGCATCGTCACGAGAGTCGCGGTTCTCATTACCGGAGCGATTATCCGCAAACGGCGGCCGAAGGCGAACGGACATTCGTGCGCTGGGCCGATCTCGACAAGACGACAAGAGGGGATGCGATAGCATGTACATCACCGGCCTGCCTGACCTACTGATCGAACCCATCATCCGCGACGCTCTGCGTGAGGACTTAGGATTAGCCGGTGATGTCACCGCTTCGGCGGTCATCCAACCGAAGGCGCGTTTCAAGGCCGAGTTCCGCGCCCGCGAAGCCGGCATCAGCGCCGGCATCGACTGTGCCCGTCTGGCACTGACCATGATGGACCCGCAGGTGCGCTTCGAGACACAACTGCCCGACGGCAGTGCGGTCAAGCCGGGCGACGTCCTGGCCAAGGTCGAGGGCAATGCCCGCGCCATCCTGGCGGCAGAGCGGGTCGCGCTCAACCTGCTGTGCCACCTGTCCGGCATCGCCACCCTAACGTCAAAGTACGTCGCGACCGTAGACGGCCTCAACACCAAGATCGCCTGTACGCGCAAGACGCTGCCCAACCTGCGCGCCCTGCAGAAGCACGCCGTCAAGTGCGGCGGCGGCGCCAACCACCGCTATGGCCTGGACGATGCCATCCTGATCAAGGACAATCACATCGCCATCTGCGGCGGCGTCGGCACGGCCATGGAACGCGCCAAGGCCGGCGTCGGCCACACCATGAAGATCGAAATTGAAGTCGATTCGATCGCGCAACTGAAAGAAGCCCTGCCCTATAAGCCGGACGTCCTGCTGCTCGACAACTTCACGATCGATATGTTCGCCGAAGCCGTGAAGCTGGCCGCTGGCAAGACCATCCTCGAGGCTTCGGGCGGTATCAATCTCGATACGGTGCGCGCCATCGCCGAAACCGGCGTGGACGTCATTTCGGTCGGCGCCCTGACTCACTCCGCGCCGAACTTCGATATTGGTCTTGATGCGGTTTAAGTGACTGAGAAATCTGTCAGGTATTGCGTGTTGGTCGTGGTATTCTCGCAATCGCACCGTCAACCACAGCGATTAAACCAAAATGATTTCCCCGCGGAGAGCGAGACTGCGTCAATAACATCGCTATTGCGTTCTGGGGCTTTCAACCTGGCGTGGGACGCACTATATTGGTGCTGTCCGGGCAACCGGACTATGGGGATAAACGCCCACGTAATAAGCGAACTGGACCCGGGTGCGATTCCCGGCGGCTCCACCATTTCACCCAGCTTAGGGGTTTATGGGGCCGATCAGCATCGACAGGCGTGTAAAGGTGAAGCTTTCCCTCGGCATGGGCTCCCGCGATCGGCCCATTTTATAACTGCGAACGATAACTTCGCTTCGGAACAAGCCCTCGCCGCGTAATGCGGTTAGGCAGTTCCACCTAAACTCCTAGGGACTAAGCCCTCTAGGCGGGGCCCGGCAGGCGCCTTGCAACAGAAGCCTGCCACTTT
>CBFGPQ010000296.1:0-3058 GCA_965650705.1 uncultured Asticcacaulis sp.
ACGCGGAAATCCGCCGTATGATCCAGGCGGTTATGCACCCCGAATGGGCGTGGGATGTCGGCCTGCACGGCATGCCGCACGACCTAGGCAACATCTCGACCTACTTGGGCAAGGCGACTGGCCTTGCCGATTATATTGGCTGGCTGGGCAACAATTTCGATCCGGGCATCTCATGGAAGGACCTGCAGTGGATCCGCGACGAATGGAGCGGTCCGATGATCATCAAGGGCATTTTGGATGTCGAAGATGCCCGTGACGCCAAGAGCTTTGGCGCCGACGGCATTGTCGTGTCGAACCATGGCGGTCGTCAGCTCGATGGCGCCCTGTCGTCGGCGCGCGCCTTGCCGGCGATTGCTGCGGCGGTCAAGGACGACCTGACCATCTTTGCCGATGGCGGCGTACGCACCGGCCTCGACGTCATGCGCATGCTGGCGCTCGGCGCCGACGGCGTGCTGTTGGGCCGCGCCTTTGTCTACGCGTTGGCGACGGCGGGACAGAAGGGCGTCGAAAACCTGCTGGCCCTGCTGGAAAAGGATATCCGGACAAGCATGGTTTTGACGGGTACGCAACGCTTAAGCGAAGTCGACTCCTCCATCCTCGCCGATGTTCGCTGATATTCGCGATTTTGGCGCGACCGGGAGTGGCACGGTCGATACCGATGCCATCCGTGCCGCCATCGCCGCCGCCGACAAGGTCGTCTTTCCGGCCGGTCACTATTTGAGCTTCTCAGTCCCCCTGCGCAGTGGCGTCCATATCCACCTCTCCGAAGGCTGCGTGTGGGAAGCCGCAAATCCCGCCATCCATGGCGGCACCTATGAAGACGCGGAACCCAATCCCCATGACCTGTGGCAGGACTTCGGCCACAGCCACTGGCGCAACAGCCTGATCTCGGGCGTCGATGTCGAGGATATCCGCATCGATGGTCCGGGCCTGATAGACGGACGTGGATTAACCCGCGAAGGACCGGGCTCACGCTGGCGCAAGCAGGCGGGGGAGTTCCCCTTGAGCATGCGCAATCTGTCGGCCGAGGAGATGGCCATTCTGTCGCCGGAAGTCTCGGCCATGACAGGGCTTGGCAACAAGACAATCGGCCTGTGCCGCGCGCGCAATGTGACACTGCGCGATTTCACATTGTTGAATGGCGGGCACTTTGCCGTGCTGGCGACCGGCGTCGATGATCTGACCATCGAGAACCTGTTCATCGACACCAATCGCGACGGATTGGATATCGACGGCTGCCGGCGCGTGACGGTGCGTGGCTGCCGGGTCAACACGCCCAATGACGACGCCATTGTGCTCAAGGCCGGCCATTCTCTAGGCGCGCCACATCCGATCGAGGACGTCTTGATCGCCGACTGCCGGGTCAGCGGCTATGACTCGGGCACGCTCTATGACGGTACCCGTGGCCGCAGCCAGCATGTGGCGCCGGACCAGGACCGAGTCACCGGCCGCATCAAACTGGGTACCGAATCCGCCGGCGATTTCCGCCGCATCCATATCCGTGACTGCACTTTTGAACGCTCGCGCGGCCTGGCGATCGAAACGGTCGATGGCGGCACGATCGAGGACTTAGTGGTCGAGCGCCTGACGATGAATGAGATCACCACGGCGCCGATCTTCTTGCGCGTTGGCGCCCGCCTGCGCGCCCCTGAAGGGGCGACGCCCGGCGCGATCCGCAATGTCACCATCCGCGATGTGACAGCCGAAGGCATCTTGGCCGACTACAGCGCCCTGATCATGGGCCTGCCCGGCCACGAAATCGAAAACGTGCGGCTGGAAAACATCCGCCTGAGTTATGACGGCGGCGGCACCGAGGAAGACGCCGCGCGCGATCCAGGCGATCTTGCCGACGCCTATCCTGAACCTTCGATGTTCGGTCGCACGCCAGCCTTCGGACTCTGGACGCGCCATGTGCGTAGGCTGTCGCTGCACAATGTCGAAATGACGACGATGTTGCCGGACGCCCGTCCTGCGACGGTGCACCAGAACACGACCTTCACGGACTGAGCGCGGATTGTTCCTGTCGTTCGTGGTCAAATCTTAAAGCCACGAACCCCACGAACGAACACGAACGGCACAAATGAAAACGGCGGGAGACCGAAATGCCCCGCCGTTTTGCTTTTAAGCCTTCTTGCCCTTCCGGCCCCAGAGATGTTCCCACTTCCAGCCGGTCAGGTCCTCGACGATCTTCTTGGACTCTTCCGACTCGGGTTCTGTCGCCCCGGCGCGCAGGCGTTCGACCTCATGGACGAGAACAGCGTGGGTCTTGGCGTTCAGCTTGAAGCTCCACGATGCCCAAGCGCCCAGCACCATCATCAGGATTGGACCGCCGACCAGCACCAGCACAATTGTCTGAACGGCTTGCGGTGTCTGCGCCACAAACTCGGTGGCTTCCTTCGGCGTGGCGACATAGCCGCCAGCGTCGATGGCCCAGCCGGTGGCGATCAGGGCCAGGGACTGGGCGGCCTTGCGCGTGAAGGTCATGACGCCGGCAAAGATGCCTTCGCGGCGCTGGGCGGTGACGGCTTCGTCGACGTCGGGCAGGTAGTTATAGACCGACCACGGCACAAAATTGAGCGTCCCCCGGCCGAGACCGGCCAGGATAATCGGCACAAACAGCCAGAAGATGACGCCGAAGGTCGACTGGCTGAAGGCGCCGAACAGGTCGCCATTGAGCGGCGCCAGGCCTTGCGCAAAGCCCGTGGGTTGCGTGAGGTAGAAGCCGGCAAACAGCAGGAGCGAAGCGATAACAAAGCCGATGGCGATGCGGTAGGCCATGGTCGGGCCTGTGCGGATGACGACCTGAATGGCGACCATGACCGATATCAACTGGGCGATATACATGGTTGTCATCATGCCGGCGATCATCGATGTGGTGTCGTCCTTGGTCATGGCGGCGCCGGCGGCCAGGACCGTCGCAACGAAGATCGGAAGCGCCGTATTGAAGATGTCCTGCGACAGGTAGCCGCCGAGATAGATGCTCAGGTGCTGACGGAAGGCCTTCAGGCGCAGGGTCGAGAACAGGTCGCCGAACATCTTGAACGGGATGAGCAGGGCG
>CBFGPQ010000297.1:0-3045 GCA_965650705.1 uncultured Asticcacaulis sp.
AAAGATGTCAGGGAGCGCAGCTTTCCCGCCCCAGAAGAGACATATTTTTCAAAATAATTCAGAGGGAATCTGGAATTCGGGGGGAGCGCTAATCAGGACTCTGGTGCGCGTTCAGTAATCCGGTTGCGTAAAGCCTTGTCAAAGGCTAGGTTCCCGCCGAATTGCCCGGCGCGGACACGCGCTGGAACCCTGAAGACCAAACGCCCAAGAGGATGCGCAGTGAGCGATATTTTTGACGAAACCGAAGAGACTCAGCGCGCCGAGAAGTGGGAGTCGATCGTCAAGAAGGGCGCGCCGTGGGCCGGTGCGGTCCTGGCCGGAGCGCTCGCCATTGCCCTGGGTGTCTGGGGCTGGCAGTCGTTGCAGGATTCGAACGCGGCGAAAGCCTCCGAGACCTACCAGGCGGCCATCGAGGCATCGACCAAGAACGATCTCGGCGTGGCGCGCGCCAAGTTCGAGGAAGCCGCCAAGTCCGGCACCCCGGCTTACAAGGCGCTGGCCCTGATGCAACTGGCCGGCATGGACGTCAAGGACGGCAAGATTGACGAAGCCATCAAGGGCTTCGACCAGGCCGCCAAGGCCGCGCCCAGTCCGATCATTGCCGATGCCGCGGCGCTCAAGGCCGCCTATCTGGCCATGGACAAGGCGTCGTTCGACGACATAAAGAAGCGCCTCGAGCCCCTGGCCAAGGACAAGCGTCCCTATGCGCCGCTGGCCAAGGAAGCCCTGGCCATGGCCAAGCTGCAGAACGGCGATCTGAAAGGCGCGCGCGCCGACCTGCAGGTGCTGGCCTTGACGCTCGGCACCCCGGAAGGCGTCAAGCAGCGCGCCCAGGAATTCACCCTGGCTATCGACAGCGGTGCCATCCCGACCGCCCAGTCGGCGCTCAAGCTGCCCGAGGCCAAGGCGCCGCCGCAGCCGGAGATGCCGGGCCTGCCGGAAATGCCGCAATAATCCCTCCGCACGATCACACGCATACGCACGTTCACAGGAAAAGCCAGAATGACCGCTTACAGGATGACCGCTTTCAGGAGGGGGATGAAGGGCGCGAGCCTGTTGGCCCTGGGCGTGGCCTGCGTGACGATGAGTGCCTGTTCCTCTGTGCCGCTCCTGAACCGCCTGGGTGGCGGGGACAAGGACGACGGCGCCGTGGCTTCGCAAGGGCAGCGCCTGTCGATCGTCGCCTTTGAGCAAAAGGTCGAGCCGGCTAAGAGCCTCAAGGGCGTGGGCTATTACATTCCGCCGGTCCAGCCGGTCGCCAGTTGGACCATGGCCGGCGGTCCCCAGGACGTGGTCATCCAGAACGCCGATGCCGCCAAATCGTTCCGCGTCGCCTGGTCCAAGTCGATCGGCACGGGCGGGAAGGGCGAAAACCAGGTCCTGGCCCAGCCGGTATCGGATGGCCGCCTGATCTATACCCTGGACGGCGAAGCGCGCGTGTCGGCGTTCGATGTCAATTCGGGTGCCCAGGCATGGTCGGTCGACCTCAACCCCAAGATCAAGCGCGACAAGCTGGGCTTCGGCGGCGGTCTGGCCCTGAGCCAGGACGGCAAGCTGTACGTCACCTCGGGCTTCCGCTTCGTCGCGGCTCTGGATGCCTCGACCGGCGCCACCCTGTGGCAGAAGTCGGTCGATACCCAACTGCACGCCGCGCCCGTGGTCAATGACAAGTATGTCATGGCGACCGACGTCGATAACCAGATCTTCGCCTTCAACCGCGAAACCGGCGAGATGGATTGGACGTATCAGGCGATCGCCGAGCCGGCGCGCCTCTTGAAGACCGCGTCGCCGATTCTGTCGGGCGAAACCGTTTACGCGCCGTTCTCGTCGGGTGAACTGGTGGCGCTGAACACCAGCAACGGCCAGCCGCTGTGGACCCAGGTCCTGGCCAAGTCGACGCGCACCAACGCCATCTCGGAAATCCGCGACATTTCGGGCCGCCCGGTCCTCTATAACGGCACCATCTTCGCCGCCAGCCATTCGGGCGTCTTCCAGGCGATGAACGCCCGTACCGGTGAGCCGGTGTGGTCGGTCGCCGCCGACAGCGTCAATTCGCCGTGGGTGGCGGGCGACGTCGTCTTCCTGCTGACGGTTCAGGGCGAGCTTTTGACCGCCAACCGCGACAGCGGCCTGGTCTACTGGGTCAAGGAGCTGAACGACGGCAAGGGCGACAAGGAAAGCAAGGGCTTCCTGGGGCTGGGCAAGGGCAAGAAGGACGCCCGCAAGCTGCCGCAATGGTCTGGACCCGTCATGGCCAACAGCCGTCTGGTTCTGGTCAATTCGGAAGGCGAGGCCGTCGCATTCGATCCGAACACGGGCGACAAGGTCGAATCGATCAATATCGGCGGCGCGGCCTACATCGCCCCCATAGCCGTCGGCGATAAGCTGTTCGTCGTGACTGAGAATGCCAAGCTGGTGGCGATCCAATAGGCGTCGAGATATCTTTAAATAAGGAGCGCCGGCCTCATCGACCGGCGCTTTTTTTTTCGCCTTGTTCGCGTCGCTGTAACAATAGAAACATTTATTCGCTGTCTGCGACATTAAACCCTGACACGCCGCCTTCAAAAAGCGCGTCAACGGCAATCAAGCCGGATCGACAAGCTGAAGGATTAAAGACATGGCGTTTTCTGAAAAGACATGGACCGATGCGGATGAGTCATTCACGGTTACCGACAACGACACCTATTATTTCAACTTCATGGGCGGCAACGACAAGCTGATCGTCAACGGCAACGCCGCCAACCAGTTCCACATGGGCGAAGGAAACGACTATGTCGACCTGAACGGCACCGGCGGCTCGACCGTCTGGGGCGACGGCGGCAACGACACGATCCTTGGCTCCCAAGGCTATGATGTCATCATCGGCGGTGACGGTCACGACGTCATCAATGCCGACATCGGCAAGGGCGACTGGGTCGACGGTGGGGCGGGCAACGACGCCATGTCCTTCGACAAGGGCGGGACATTCAACGCCGTCGGCGGCGCGGGCAATGATACCTTTACCTTCAGCAATCTCTGGTTAGCCAAGGGCACGTTCGATGGCGG
>CBFGPQ010000298.1:0-3040 GCA_965650705.1 uncultured Asticcacaulis sp.
AATCATTATATTAAATCGAGTTCATGACTTGGTATTAATTTGAACTATACACGCCGAAAGGGCATAACGTCCTTGTCAACGCAAACCAAGGAGATGACCACAATGACCCTCAACATCGCTTCCGTTACCGGCCTTTTCGCCATGACCCTGCTGATGGCCGCCGCCCTGCTCACCATCGGCACGATCTAGATCAAGGACCATGCCGCGTATTTTTTTGGCGCGATATTCGAGCCGAAAACCGCTTCGCACTTTTCGGCATATCGCTCGTGAATAAAGGCGCAGAGATCCCCCTCTGCGCCTTTTGTCTTGCGTAAACGCAGGCGACTACGGTGCGTCCGGGTCATCAATGCCGCGCCATTCCAGCCCGCCGGGCAAGCCAACGGCCGCATAATCGACCTGCAACACGCGCCGCCGGCCGGGATTGGCCGCAGGCTCCGATGCGTGCAGGATCAGGGTGGCACAGGCCCAGACATCACCGGCACGGGCCGTACAAACCTGTACCGGCAAAACTTCCGCCAAGCCAGCGGCGCGGTGCGCCGGAATGCTCCCTAACAGATGGCTTCCCGAGACCACCTTCAGCGGCCCGTTGTCCGCGCCACAGTCATCGAGATGCAGGCGCAGCGTCACCATGCCGTCAAGAATCTCGACCGGCGGTTCGACGTGGACAGTGCCATCCTTGACCGACCAAGGACCGAAGCCTTCGGTTTCGATACGCGTCCGCACGGCAATGGTGCGATCCTGATGCCAGGCGACGCTCCAATTGGTCTCAGGGGTCTTGTCGAACAGAATGACGCGCACGGGTCGCGCCGCGTTGCCGATCAACGTCCGGGCAATTCGGGCGATGGCACCGTCGGTTAGCAGGCCCGCCCAACGGCCACTGGTCAGGCGCTTGCCCGGCCGGCCGCCTGACAAGGCGGGATCAAGCTCGCCGGCCAGCGCCGCCACTGCCTCAGCGTCGAGAACGGCGGGAAACAATCCCGCTCCCCGCTCAGCAAAGACGCCAGCATCATAGTCCAAAGGGTTAGCCTGGCTTGACCATGTTTTCCGGACGGACGAACTGATCGAACTCCTCGTTCGTCAGGTAGCCGCCGCCCACCGCTTCGTCGCGCAGGGTCGTGCCGTTCTTGTGAGCCGTCTTGGCGATCTTGGCGCAGATGTCGTAACCCAGGCGGCCGTTCAGTGCCGTCACCAGCATCAGCGAGTTTTCCAGGCCGCGCTTGATATTGTCGAGGCGCGGTTCGATGCCGACGACGCAGTTGTCGGTGAACGAGATCGCCGCGTCAGCCATCAGGCGAACGCTTTGCAGGAAGTTGTAGGCCATGACCGGGTTGAAGACGTTGAGCTCGAAATGGCCTTGCGAACCGGCGAAAGTCAGGGCGGCGTGATTGCCGAAGATCTGGACGCAGACCTGCGTCAGGGCCTCGCACTGGGTCGGATTGACCTTGCCCGGCATGATCGATGAGCCCGGTTCGTTTTCCGGCAGGGCCAGTTCGCCCAGGCCCGAGCGCGGGCCCGAGCCCAGGAAGCGGATGTCATTGGCGATCTTGAACAGCGAAGCGGCGACCGTGTTGATGGCGCCATGGCTGAAGACCATGGCGTCGTGTGCGGCCAGGGCTTCGAACTTGTTCGGCGCCGTGGTGAAGCCCAGGCCCGTTATCGCCGCGATCTTTTCGGCCACGCCCTCGGCAAAGCCGATGGGGGCGTTCAGGCCTGTGCCGACGGCGGTGCCGCCCTGCGCCAGTTGCATCAGCTTCGGCAGGGTCTGCTGGATGCGCTCGATGCCGTTGGTCAGCTGCTGGGTGTAGCCACCGAACTCCTGGCCGAGCGTCAGCGGCGTCGCGTCTTGGGTGTGGGTGCGGCCGATCTTTATGATGTCCTTCCAGGCTTCCGCCTTGTCGTTCAGGGCGTTGCGCAGGGTTTGCAGCGCTGGCAGCAGGCGGTGGACGATCTCCTCAGCGCAGGCGACGTGCATGGCTGTCGGATAGGTGTCGTTCGACGACTGCGACATGTTAACGTGGTCGTTCGGGTGAACGGGCTTCTTCGAGCCCATTTCGCCGCCCAGGATTTCGATGGCGCGGTTCGAGATCACCTCGTTGGCGTTCATGTTCGACTGGGTACCCGAGCCCGTCTGCCACACGACCAGCGGGAAGTGGTCGTCGAGCTTGCCTTCGATGACTTCGTTGGCGGCCTGGATGATGGCAGCGCCGAGCTTCGGATCGAGCTTGCCCAGCGCCATGTTGGTTTCAGCGGCGGCGCGCTTGACGATGCCCAGAGCGCGGACGATCGGCAGGGGCTGTTTTTCCCAGCCGATCTTGAAGTTGCCGAGGCTGCGCTGTGCCTGCGCGCCCCAATAGCGGTCGGACGCCACGTCGATCGGGCCAAAGGTATCGGTCTCAGTACGCGTCATGGACATTCTTTTCGTCTCCGGAGGTGTCGGGGGAGTGGATGGCGGCTCGTTGCCGGACGGCCCGGCCTGAACGGCCTCGGGGGCCTCGAATTTGGCGCCGGTTTGCGGACGTTTCTTGTCCTTGGACTTTTTGCTCCAGCCGAACATGCGTCACTCCTTGGAAATTCGCGTTTGTCCTAAAACCCTGCCCGGCAAAGTGCAACGAAAAAGACGGTTCTGGCGCGTCAGAGGCAACCGTGGCAGGCCTTGCGGCGCACTTTGGGAGAGACCTGCGATGCTGGAGAAACACCTGATCCTGTTCGTCGACGATGCCGTGACGCCGGCAGCACTTGCTCTGGCGTGGGCGTTCGTGGCTTTTCGCCCCGGCCATACGGTTTTGCACCTGACGATCAACAATGTCCTGATCCGGCTTGTCCTGTTTGCTTCGGCCGCCACCAGCCTGCTGGCCCTGTGGATCGTCACCTTCTGGCGGATCGCAGGGCTGTAGCTCCCTCTCCCTGCTTGCGGGGAGAGGGTTGGGGTGAGGGGCAGCGGAAAGGCCAGCGCTCGCGGACAGAGTTGTGGGCCCCAACCGCGCCGTCGGCGCCCCGGCCTCCCCCGCACCGGGGGGAGGCCTTAACCCCCCGGGGCACC
>CBFGPQ010000299.1:0-2998 GCA_965650705.1 uncultured Asticcacaulis sp.
TCTAACGAACAGGCGCGAATCGATTACGAAGCCTGGGCGGGCGCCGAAGAGGACTACAAGAAGCGCCGGGTTCATGGCTCCGCCAGCGTCAGTGTCGGCACGGGTGGCTACCGCAGCGCCTCGGTTTCGGCCATCATGCCGGTCGGTGATAATGGCTGGCTGGGTTTGGCCTATAGCCAGACTGATTTCGGTGAAAACGGCGCCTATCCCTACATGTACGACGATTATGGCACGGGCTATGGTTACGGCTACGGACGCTATGGCCGGGGCGGAGGCCGTGCCACGTCGCAGTCCTTTGCCCTGTCCTACGAATCGGGCGGATCGGGCGAAGAGGTTGCCAATTGTTCGTCGGCCTTCCGCCATGGCTATGACGATCCAGTCATCGGCGCGCGCTTCGACCGCCGCTGCATGAGGCCGCGCGATTAGCTTTCGGCCAGGATGGCCTTCAGTCCTTCCCGATAGGTCGGATACCGCAACCGCCAGCCAAGCACGGCCTTGGCGCGGGCATTGGCGACGCGTTTGTTGTCGTTGTAGAAGCGCCGCGTGGCGGGGCTTAACGACGGATCGTCCCAGGCGATTTGCGGTGGCAGGGGCAGGTCGGTCAGTTCTGCGGCATAGACCAACACGTCTTCGCTTGATGCCGGTTCGTCGTCACACAGGTTGAAAACGTCGCGCGTCCTGCGTTCAAAACTGGCCAGAAGCGCCGTGGCGCAATCCTCATGGTGCAGACGAGAGAAGACGTGATCCGGCTTATGTATCCGCCGGGCCGTGCCATCGCGCAGCTTTTCGATGACATTGCGCCCCGAACCGTAAAGCCCCGGCAGGCGGAAAAGGTTCGCGCCCTGGCTTAGCCATTGCGATTCGGCCAAAGCCCGCCTGCGGCCCTCGGTCGAGGAAGGGGTTGGCGCATCGTGTTCATACGCCCAGCCGCCGTTGCGGTCGCCGTAGACGCCGGTGGTCGACAGATAGCCGAGCCATTTGCCGTCGAGCGGCAAGGCACCAATGGCGGCGAACGCAGGACAGCCGCTGTCGTCGGGTGCGGGGGTGATCAGCACGCCGTCGGCGTCGGCAACCGCGCGTGCAAGGGCGGCCGCGTCCTGTGGATCGACCGCCGCGATGCCTTCCCCTTCCAGTTCCTGTCGTTTTTCAGGCGTGCGCGCGGTGGCGGAAACACGGTGACCGGCGGCAAGGACCGCATCGGCAAAGGCCTTGCCGATAAAGCCGTAACCGTAGATCAGTATGGAATTCACGGTGTAATTATTGAGGGGCGGCAGCGGAGGCCGAAGCGGCTTCGGCTGCCTCTTTGGCGCGTGCCTCTTCCTTTTCCTTGGCCTCGCGGGCCAGGCGCGCATCGCGCTCGCGCACCATGCGGTAATAGTCGGGCAGCTCGACGGCGTGACCGAACGGTTTCGGTGACGGCGCCCCAAGACCTTGCGGCCACACCAGGCTTAGCGCGATCAGCACGATGGCGATCGCGGCGGCGGCAGGATAAAAGATCTTGTCTGGCAGCATAACCGCCTTATAGGCGGATTGTGCGCTCGGTTCCAGAAGTTTTGGCCAGAGGATTGTAGCCCGGGATATGCGCGCCACATTTTCGTCCCGGTTCCTCTTGTGTAACCCAAATGCAACACTATATCCCGGCTATCCACCGCCCATCCGGTTGCTTGCCTTAAGGACCGAAGGGGCTTATCCGCCGTCAGGGGAGCCACTATGAACATCGAAAAATATTCCGAGAAAACCCAAAAGGTTATCCAGAGCGCGCAGGGCATCGCGCAGGCCAACAGCCACCAGTATTTCATGCCCCAGCACGTCCTCAAGGCGCTGGTCGAGGACAAGGACGCCCTGGCGCCGCGCCTGATTTCGCTGGCGGGCGGCAATGCCGATGCCTTTACCGGTGCGGTGGATGTGTCACTGTCTAAGCTGCCTTCGGTCAGCGGCAATGCCCAGCTCTACATGCACAACGATACGGCGCGCCTTTTCAACGAGGCCGAAACCGAAGCACAGAAGGCCGGCGATAGCTTCGTCACCGCCGACCGCCTGCTGCTGGCCGCATTGGGCGGCAAGGAATCTGAACCGCTGCTCAAGGCCGCCGGTATTTCGCTGAAACAACTGAAAGACGCCGTGACCAATTTCCGCAAGGGCAAGACTGCCGACAGCGCAACGGCCGAAAGCGGCTTCGATGCGCTCAAGAAGTATGCCCGCGACCTGACCCAGGCCGCGCTCGACGGCAAGATCGACCCGGTTATTGGCCGCGACGAAGAGATCCGCCGCACGATCCAGGTCCTGGCGCGCCGTACCAAGAACAACCCTGTTCTCATCGGCGAACCCGGCGTCGGCAAGACCGCCATCGTCGAAGGTCTGGCCCAGCGCATCGTCAATGGCGATGTGCCGGAAAGCCTCAAGGACAAGAAGCTCCTGTCGCTTGACATGGGCGCGTTGATCGCCGGCGCCAAATACCGCGGCGAATTCGAGGAGCGCCTAAAGGCCGTGCTCAACGAGGTCACGGCGGCCGAGGGCGAGATCGTCCTGTTCATCGATGAGATGCACACGCTTGTCGGCGCCGGCAAGTCCGACGGCGCCATGGATGCATCTAACCTCTTGAAGCCGGCCCTGGCACGCGGCGAACTGCATTGCGTCGGCGCCACCACGCTCGACGAATACCGCAAGCACGTCGAAAAGGACGCGGCCCTGGCGAGGCGCTTCCAGCCGGTCTTCGTCACCGAGCCGACGGTCGAGGACACGATTTCCATCCTGCGCGGCCTGAAGGAAAAGTACGAGGTCCACCACGGCGTGCGTATTTCTGACTCGGCCATTGTCTCGGCGGCGACCCTGTCGAACCGCTATATCCAGGACCGTTTCCTGCCGGACAAGGCGATCGACCTGATCGACGAAGCGGCATCGCGCGTCCGCATGGCCGTCGATTCGAAGCCGGAAGAGCTCGATGAGCTCGACCGCCGCATCGTCCAGCTCAAGATCGAGCGCGAGGCGCTGAACAAGG
>CBFGPQ010000300.1:0-2978 GCA_965650705.1 uncultured Asticcacaulis sp.
GTATCGGCCATGCCGGTCTCCTGTAAACACTTATGCTCAATTTCAGCATAAGGTGCGCATAACATAGTCCTGTTATGACCTGATGCAAGAGACAATGTGTTTCCAGGCTTCACGAATTATGACAGTTTGATCCACGAAATTTCCTTGCGCCGGCTATTGAATCCTTATGCGGGCAGGACATATCTGATGCTTTCAAGCCAGATGTTTGCCGCGATACTTAGCCAAAAACCGCTGCACACTTTTTGGCGTATCGCTCGTGAGAGGAGCCCTGAACCATGCCTGACTCAGCCAAGAAAGCCGTCGATACCGATAAGACCGTCGCCCACGAACTGTCCAAAGTCCTGGCCGACAGCTTCACCATCTATCAAAAGACGCACGGCTATCACTGGAATGTGCGCGGGCCGAACTTCCGGGGTCTGCACCTGCTGCTGGAAGAGCAATACACCGAAATCTGGACGGCCATTGACGAGATCGCCGAGCGTATCCGCGCGCTCGATCAATTCGCACCCATGGGTCACAATACGCTTGGCAACCTGACCTCGATCAAGGATGGCGATCCGACACAAAATTCCGAAGGCATGCTTAAGGACCTGATCGCCGGCCACGAAACGACGATCGCCACGCTGAAGGCAACCGCCGAAGCGGCTGAAGAAGCCGGCGACCTGTCGACCGCCGACCTGGCGACCCAGCGCATTACTGCACACGAAAAGCACCGCTGGATGCTGAAATCGACGCTGGAAGCCTGATCCGTTTAAATGTACGAAAATGGGCGCCTGGATCCGTGCGGGCGCCCATTTTCATGCCTGGCCGCGCACCGCAAACCTTGATCCCGGCGTGTTTTTCCCGGAAAAGGCCAGATGGTTTTCATTACGCCGAAGATTTCCGTTCCCGATGAAGAGCTGCATGAGAGTTTCGTGCGGTCGTCAGGCGCCGGCGGCCAGAATGTCAACAAGGTCGCAACGGCGGTCGAACTGCGCTTTTCGATCGCCAACAACTGGACCATTCCCTACGACGTCAAACAGCGCCTGACCAAGCTCGGCGGGCGGCGCGTGACTCAGGACGGCGAACTGGTGCTCTTCGTCCAGACCCACCGCACTCAGGATATGAACCGCAAGGCGGCGCTGGAACGCTTCGTCGAACTGGTGCGCAAGGCGGCCGAACCGCCCCCGCCCCCGCGCATCAAGACCAAGCCGACGCAAGGGGCGGTGCGCCGCCGCCTGCTGGGCAAGGCGATCCGCTCGACCGTCAAGGCTAATCGTGGCAAGGTCGGAGAGGATGATGAAAATTAGGCGTTAACCGAAGACCGGCCGGTCGAAGAGCCTGCGGCGAAGGGCAAACCAGCCGAAACTATAGATGGCAACGACCAGTGCAAGTGCTGGGAAGCGGACGTCGACACCGGTTTGAACACCGAAGAAGCGTGCGATCAGGCCGACCATCGACGACGCCAGGCACAGGCCCCAGACACGCAGCGCCAGGTTCAGGTGGCTGGGATCGCGGCGTTGCAGCCAGAGCTGATAGAGGTGTTCCTTGTGGGCCTGCAAAAGGTTCCGGCGCATGCGGGCGCGCAGGGCCAGGGTCAGGACAACGTCGACCAGCAGGGGCGCCAGCAGGAAACCACCGAACCAAACCGATCCGACATTATAGGCCTTGAGTTGCAAGCAGGCGCCGCCGATCAGTGCGCCGGCGAAGAAGGCGCCGGCGTCTCCCTGGAAGGCCTTGGCCTTGCTTGGGTGTCGCGGCGGCAGGTTGAGCGGCAGGAAGCCCATGTGCGCGCCGGCGGCGCAGATGCAGATCAGGGCAGGTATGCCGACAAAGGCGCCGGCGGCGCTCGACGGCGCCATCAGGACCGCCAGCAGGGCAATGACCAGAAGCGCAATGGTCTGCGATCCCAGCGCCAGGCCGTTCGAGCCGTCCATGAAGTTGATGGCGTTGATGCACAGGATTAGCCAGACGGCGCTGCCCAGGACGCCGATCGGCCACCAGAGATCGACGACACTGCCGAAGCCGAAGCCCAGGGTATCGACGCGGTACATGTAACCGAAGGCACCGCACAGGGCGATCTGGATCCCCAAGCGCAGCTTGGCCGGCAGGCCCAGAATGTCATCGGATGCACCCGTCAGGCCCATGAGAACCGCAAAGCCGAACAGGGCCAGTCCATCCTTGCCGCTGCCGGGAATATGGCCGGGAGACAGCCACAGGATCAGCCCCGTCGCAAGCGCCGTCGCTGCCATGACGGCCAGGCCGCCGCTGGTCGGTGTGGGTTGACAATGCATGCCGCGCTGTCGCGGCTGGTCGACCGGACCGCCGCCGGTCACGAGCACGCTGAGGAGCATGGCGGCGACGGCCGCACCAATGAGGCCCGCAAGCAGCAGACCCGGTGGAATCAACCAAATGTCAGGAATGAGGTTGGTCACTGGAAGTACACGGTGGGCTGAAGCCACATTCGCCCTCCCCACCTGTGGGGTGAGCGCCGTGAAAGTATAGCTTTCACCAGCGAAGGGATCATTGGCGGGGCCATTGGTGGGCGGGGCTTCTTGCTAGCGAGGTGGAGAAACTCGAACTCAGAAAATACCCTGTCATGCAAGATGCCCGTGGCACCAAGAATGGCCCCGCCCACCGCAGCAAGCTGCGGTCCCGCTGGGGCGCGAAAGCTGTACTTTCGCCGCCCCTGCCCCACATAAATGGGGAGGGCGAAGGGGATTATCGTCTTGGAAATGGAGAGCCGTGCCACGGACGTGACGCTTGAACCAGAAGGCGGCGTGTTTTCTACTTCAGCGCTGCGCAGAAGCGCTGGATACGCGAACAGGCTTCGGTAAGAACCGATTCCGACGTCGCATACGAGATGCGGAAGAAGGGCGACAGGCCGAACGCCGCGCCGTGCACGACAGCGACTTCTTCGGTTTGCAGCAGTTCGGCGGCGAAGTCCTCGTCCGAATTGATGATCTTGCCCGACGGCGCCTGCTTGCCGATGCAGCCGG
>CBFGPQ010000301.1:0-2960 GCA_965650705.1 uncultured Asticcacaulis sp.
TCGAGATCGAAGGGCTGCCTGGCCGCCTCTTCCGCCGTGTGCTTGACGCCATAGAGCGGACGCAGGATCGGCGCGGTCGGGATCTGGGCGATAGCGGTTGAGGTTTCCAGCGCGCTCAGGGTGCCGCCGACGCGCTTGGCCAGGCTGGCGAACTCCATGACGGTCAGGAAGGCCGCCAGCGTGTCGGGTTCCGGCTGCTTTAGGATAAAATCGTCCAGGTCGTGCGGATCGGGCGTGTCGCAGCGCAGGCGCACCAGTTCGCGCGACATCAGGATCTGGTCCTTGAAGTCGATCAGGGTCTGGCGGCGCTTCTCCTGCTTGATCTCGTGGGCGCGCTCCAGCAGCGTATCGAGATTGCCGTATTCGATCAGCAACTGGGCCGCCGTCTTGACGCCGATGCCCGGGGCACCTGGCACGTTATCGACCGAGTCACCGATCAGGGCCTGTGCGTCGACAACCAACTCCGGCGGTACACCGAACTTTTCGATGACCTTCTCGCGATCGACCGGCGTGCCTTTAACGGGGTCAAGCATCTGGACGTCGTCATTGACCAGTTGCATCAGGTCCTTGTCCGACGAGACGATAGTGACCTTGAAGCCTTGCGCCTTGCCGAGATGCGCATAGGTGCAGATTAAGTCGTCCGCCTCAAAGCCTTCCAATTCGATCGCCGGCAGGCCAAAGGCGCGCGTCGCTTCGCGGATCAGCGGAAACTGAGGAATCAGGTCTTCGGGCGGGGGCGGACGGTGCGCCTTATAGCCGTCGTAGAGTTCGTTACGGAAAGTCTTGGGACCCGCGTCGAAGATCACCGCCAGGTGCGATGGGGCGTCATCGCCGCGGTTCTCCTTGATCAGCTTATACAGCATGTTGCAAAAGCCGGAGATGGCGCCAACGGGAAGCCCGTCCGACTTACGCGTCAGAGGCGGCAGGCCATGATAGGCGCGGAAGATATAGCCCGATCCGTCGATAAGAACGAGGCGCTTTTGCTTGCCATCGGTGGGAGCTGTCGAGGTGTCGGGCATGTCAGGAATCGTGTGCTTCTCAAAGGAACGGCTTTTTACATAGAGCCATATCTCCTTGAGCGCCAGAACCTGTCACGAGCCGGGACTGAAATAGCCAGACCTGAAAACAGGAAGACCAGGACAAGGTTGCGATTTCAGCATCTAAGCCCTTGAGAGCCGTAATACCTACGCAGCCTTTCCTGGCCTCTTCAGTCCTATCGGGTGTCCCAAGGGGTCTTCGATAGTTATAACAGCATAGCGCAATGCCGATAAGGATTCAGCATGCATGGCCCCGCTGTCGATAAAGTCCGTATAAGGAAGAATAGTTTACACGATGTCGAACTTGGTCTTATCAAGCACCGTCAACACCGGCGCCAGCTCGCGGCCGCGTTTCAGCACCAAGCCCGACTGATTGTAGACGGCAAAGGCGCCCTGTTTGCGCGCCAGGGACGGGCGCTTTTCGATGCGATAGAGCGGCGCTTCGGAAGTTCGGCGGAAAATGCTGAAAGCCACCGCCTCATTGCCGCTGTCTATGGAATAGTCGCGCCAGTCGCCGGAAGCGACTTTTCGTCCATATAACCTCAGGATCAGTTCCAGTTCCTTGCGCTCGAAAAAGACCGGCCCTTTGACCGGCTGCGAATTCTGGTATGCGCCACTGAAATCCTGAACGCTCATAGAGTTGGGCATCCCCAATCAAACATGGAACTGATGCGAATTAGGCCTCAATTACCACCATCGCGCAAGTCACTTTCCTTTATGAATATGAACAGCGCCTTTATCGGACAGTTATGAAAGCACCGCAATATGACCTTATTTCCGCCCTTTCGCCGCCGTTTCGCACCGCCATTATCCTAGGTGTCGGCCAAGGCGCTCTGCTTGGTTCCTCCCCTGAACAGCCCCCCCAGCCCCCGGGGATCAGGTAAGGTGTTTTGGCCGGCGATGTTTCCTCCCTATTATTTACCCTGACCGCCCTTGTGTTTTCACAAGGGCTTCTTTTTTGAGTCAGGCGCTCGCGGCCCAAAGCCCCACGGGAGAGCGGCGCATCGGCACGAAATAGGACAGGGCTTCGACGCGCGCGATCCAGGCATTGACGTGGCTGTATGCCGACAGATCAATGCCACCTTCGGGCGCGTGGGCGATATAGGTGTAGCAGGCGAAGTCGGCGATGGTCTCAGAGGCGCCCACCAGCCAGTCCTGGTCGGCCAGGTGCGAGTCCATGACCTTGAGCAGATCGTGCGCGAGGGTCTGGGCGATCGTGATGTCGCCCGGCGCCTTGAAGACATTCATGCGCCGGGCGGTGGCCGCGCCATAGTTGATGGGCCCGGCGGCCTTGCCCAGCCAAGCGGTGATCTGTGCGGCCGCGGCCGGATCGCGTGGCAGGAAGAGGCCTTCGTCGTCGTATTTCAGGCAGAGATAGACCAGGATGGCACCGGAATCCCAGATGACTGTGCCGTCGTCGTCGATGACCGGCACCTGGCCGAAGGGATTGAGGGTCAAGAATTCGCTGGTCTTTTGCGCCTTGTTGGCCAGGTCGACATCGATCCGTTCAAACGGCAGGTCGAGCGCACGCAGCAGCAGTTCGACGCGGTGGGCATGGCCCGACACCGGGAAGCTGTAGAAGACGATCGGCATTTCAGGTCTGGTCATGAGGGCTTCCCCAATAATCGAAATGTCAGAAAGTAAGAAACCCCACCACCGCATCTCACTCGCCATCTGACGATGGCTCACTCGTGCGGTCCCCCTCCCCGGCAAGCCAGGGAGGTATAGGGGTCAACGCGTCAGAAACAGGAAGGTACGCACGCCGGCATCGACAAGGACAAACAGGCCCGGCCCGAGCAGAGCCATGCTTATATAACGCCATGCCGTGCCTTTGCGCACCAGATACGCCCCGCAGCCTATCGCGATGATCGCCGCGATAGTGGCAGCATAGGACAGGGTGCGGTTCGCCGACAGGTCTGCGCC
>CBFGPQ010000302.1:0-2959 GCA_965650705.1 uncultured Asticcacaulis sp.
CCGGCCTGCCGACCATCGGCATTTCGCGCAAGATCACCTCATTCGTCCTGCCGCTCGGCTATTCGTTCAATCTTGATGGCTCGATGCTGTATTGCACCTTCGCGACCCTGTTTATCGCCCAGGCGCACGGCATCGAGTTCACCATGACGCAAAAGATCATGATGCTCTTCCTGCTCTTGATTACGTCCAAGGGCATTGCCGGCGTGCCGCGCGCCTCGCTGGTCGTCATCATGGCGACGCTGACCTATTTCGGCTTGCCGGCGGAATGGATCGCCGTGGTGCTGGGCGTTGACGCCTTGCTCGACATGGGCCGGTCGGCGACCAATGTCGTCGGCAACTCGGTCGCCGCCGCCGTCGTCGCCAAATGGGAAAACGCGCTGGATAAGGACGAAGCTCCGGTTAAGGGGGGCTGATTTGGTTAAGCGCCTTAACCGCCCCTTTCTATACCTCCCTGGCTTTGCCGGGGAGGGGGACCGCACGAATGAGACATTGCGTAAGCAAGGACGAATGAGATGTGGTGGTGGGGACTCTTGCTAAATTTGGCTCTGGTAGCATTTGAGACTTCTGACAAAGGCCCCCACCACCACATCTCGCCCGTGCAAGCACGGTCTCGTGCGGTCCCCCTCCCCAGCAAGCTGGGGAGGTATAAGTTTATACCGCAAAGTCTGACCTAACGGTTTGCCAGCTCCAGCAGCACATCGCCGTGACAAGCTCCATCAAGCGGACACCAGCACGCCAGGTTTTTCCCGCGCAAGGCGCCAGGGTGCGGCGCATTCCCGGCCTCGGCCCACACCCGATAGGCTTCAACAGCGATGGTGGAAGCTTCGGTCTTGGACGACAGGCCCGAGCGCGCGAACTCAGGCCCCTTGATGCTCCAGCCCGTATCGCTTTCGAAGACTTCGAACGGATTGCCATAGGGCGTTGTACGGTCGATCTTGACCGTATTGTCGGGCATCCGCCAGCCCTTGCTGCGTTTCAGCTGTATCCGTTCCGGCTTACTCATTCCGGAGCATCTACACCCGTTTTGTCGATGGCGGCAAGCAAAGGGTAGGGGCGGTTGGACAGGGCCGGGCTGCCGTCACGCGCCAGCCAGTCGGTCGCCGTCATTCGCCAGGTCTCGTCATCACGCCACACCTTGGCGCGGAAGAAGACCGCGTCGCTTTCATCGGGGTTGACCGTGTTGGGATGTTCGCTGCGCCAGCAATCTGCAGTAAGCGCGCTGTCGCTCTGCCATTCAATGTTCTTGCACCCCGCCGGGAACTCGGCGCGGCGTTCGGTGTTCGGCCACTGCGTGATGATAAAGGCGCCACGGGCCTTCGTGACCGTCGAATCGGTTGTCGCGAGGTACCGGCCGCTGGGCGAGGCTGCCGTGTCCCCCGTGACATTGTACTTGCCGCTATTCGGCAGGACCAGGTAGCGATTCGTGGTGGTGCCGAAATGACAGGCAACCAGGGCAATCGGCTCAAGCGTCCCTGAATCGGGGTCGCGAACTTCGATGGCGCGCTCGACGATGTAGCGGTCGCAGCCCTGCGGATTGTCGGTGTAGGTGACCAGCGCCTCGCCGCGATAGGTGAGGGTAAGCTCCGCACCTTTGCGGACGCCGAGCTTCGGATGCGCCTTAAGTATGGCGGCTTCCCGCGCCTTGGCCTCGATCTCGTCGGACGTGCCGACGAAGGCGTTGGGATTGACGTCGCTGCGCGCCAGGGGCGGCGGGGGAGCGGCTGTTTCGGCCGTACAGGCGGTGAGCAGGATTATGAAAGCCGGAAGAACAGGAATGGAGCGCAACGCAGAACCTCGAAATCTACGGAGGCCGAGGCTAAGGTCCAGCCTTATAAAAAAGCCATTCGCGACATGTTGAGGCGTATATCCCGCCGAAAAAGCCGTTCTGCCCAACTTATCCCGCGCTTTGCCGTTGACCTCGCCCGCAATCGTGCCATAAGGAGCGCTTCTTTGCGGACAGGGGCATCCCTGTGCGCCTGTTTGACGTTTTTAGCCGCCGGTTCGGGCCCGATGCGACATCGGACCACCGGGCCGACAAGGATAGCCACTCGATGCAAGTCGTTGAAAAACTGAATGAAGGCCTCAGCCGCGTTCTCGAAGTCACGGTCACCAAGGACCAGTTGACGAAAAAGCTGGACGCCAAGATCGCCGAGATCACCCCCAAGATGAACATCAAGGGCTTCCGTCCGGGCAAGGTACCGCAAGGCCATGTCCGCAAGATGTACGGCAAGGAGCTGATGGGCGAAATCATCCAGGAAGCCCTCAACGACACGACGCAAAAGGCGATGGAGCAGGCGAACATCCGCCCGGCCAGCCAGCCCGAGCTGAAGCCGCTGGGCGACATCGAAGCCGTCATCAATGGTCAATCTGACCTGGCCTACGAAATCGCCGTCGAAATGATGCCGATCTTCACGCCGGTCGAACCGTCGTCGGTTGAACTGACCCGCCCGGTCTATGAGCCGACCGACGAGGACGTCAACGAGTCGCTGAAGCAGGTCGTGGCCGGCAACAAGCAGTATGAAGAAAAGAAGGCCAAGGGTAAGGCTGCGGTCAAGGCCGAGGACGGCGACAAGCTGATCATCGACTTCGTCGGCAAGATCGGCGATGAAGCCTTCGCCGGCGGCACGGCCGAGGACGCCGAACTGGTCATCGGTTCGGGCATGTTCATCCCCGGCTTCGAAGAGCAGCTGATCGGCGCCAAGAAGGGCGAAGTGAAGACGCTCAACGTCACCTTCCCCGAAGACTACGGCGCCAAGGAACTGGCCGGCAAGGCCGCGACGTTTGAGACGACCGTCAAGGACATCCTGGCGCCGAAGGACGGCGAAGCCGATGACGATATGGCCAAGAGCCTGGGCCTCGAAAGCCTCGACGCGCTGAAAGGCATCATCAAGGGCCAGTTGGACCAGCAGTACAAGACCGCTTCGCGCTTCAAGATGAAGCGCCAGTTGCTCGACATCCT
>CBFGPQ010000303.1:0-2954 GCA_965650705.1 uncultured Asticcacaulis sp.
AAAAAATGCGTTTGCGATTGGCCCCCTTGCCACTAGATAGGCCTCCTGTCAAAAGCTTAAATTCCGCCTGGCCTCAATTTTTTTTGCGCGCATTTTTTTGCGGCAGCAAACTAGGCCCCATTTATCGACGCGTCCATGATCCCCAGCCAAGCCACCGCAGTCAAACTCGAAACCCCGAAGGCGAAGATCGCCGGGCGAATTGCCCTTCCTGGATCGAAGTCCATCACAAACCGGGTCTTGCTGATCGCGGCGCTGGCGCAGGGCAGGAGCCAGATCAGCGGCGCGCTCAAAAGCGACGACACCAAATATATGGCGCGGGCGCTGGGCCAGCTGGGCGTGACGGTCACCGATACCGGCGACACCGAATTCCTGGTGGAAAGCACCGGTACGCTGACGCCGTCTCTTGAGCCACTCTTCCTCGGCAATGCCGGCACGGCTGTGCGCTTCCTGACGGCTGCGGCCGCCAATATTGACGGCACCACGGTCCTGACCGGCGATGAACACATGCAAAAACGCCCGATCGCGCCGCTGGTCCAGGCGCTCAACGACGCCGGCGTTACGGCGACTGCGCCGACCGGCTGCCCGCCTGTCACCGTTACGGGTACGGGCGGCTTCACCAACCGTGCCATCGACGTCGATGCCAGCCTGTCGAGCCAGTACGTTTCAGCGCTTTTGATGGCCGGCACCAAGGGCGATGCGCCCTTGCGCCTGCGCGTCAAGGACGGCGATATCGGCGCGCTCGGCTATATCGATATTACGCTTGCCTGCATGCGCGCCTTCGGCGCCCAGGTGACGCAGACGGGACCGCTGGCCTGGGAAATCGCCAACACGCCTTACCAGGCGCGCGACTACTGGGTCGAGCCCGATGCCAGCGCCGCCACCTATATCTGGGGCATCAATGCACTCATCGGCGCGAACATCGACATCGGCATCGCGCCCGACGCCATGATGCAGCCCGACGCCAAGGCCTACGACTTCATCAACCAGTTTCCCAACCTGCCGGCGGTGATCGACGGCAGCCAGATGCAGGACGCCATTCCGACCATTGCCGTCCTGGCGGCCTTCAACAACCATCCGGTCCGCTTCGTCGGCATCGCCAACCTGCGCGTCAAGGAATGCGACCGCATCAACGCCGTCGCCACCGAGCTCAATCGCATCCAGCCGGGACTGGCCGAAGAGATCGGCGACGACCTGCTGGTTACGCCCGACCGCACCCTGATTGGAAAGACGGTTGGGGCCAGCATCGAGACCTATCACGATCACCGCATCGCCATGGCGTTTGCGCTCGCTGCACTGGTCATCAACGGCCTGCGCATTCTCGATCCCGGCTGCACGGCCAAGACCTATCCCGGTTACTGGCGCGACCTGGCAAGCGTCGGCGTCGGCATGACGTTCGAGTAACGATCATGGGGCTTATCATCGCATTCGACGGTCCGGCCGCATCGGGAAAGGGCACCCTGGCATCACGAATTGCCGCCGACTACGGCCTGCCGTTTCTTGATACCGGCCTGCTTTACCGCGCCATCGGACATCTCGCTTTTTACCACGATGTTCCGCACACCGAAGTCGATGTACTGGCGGCGCTCGCCAAGGAGATCGATAGTGAAGTCCTGGCCGACGAAGCCTTGCGCGGCCGCGAAGCCGGCGAGCGCGCCTCCCAGGTCGCCGCCATACCAGAAGTCCGCGCGGCCCTGAAACAATACCAGATCGATTTCGCCAATCAGCCCTCCGGCGCCGTGCTCGACGGCCGCGATATCGGCACGGTTATCGCCCCCGATGCGCCGGTCAAGATCTTCGTCACCGCCCGTCCCGAAGTCCGCGCGCACCGCCGTTGGCTGCAACTCAGCAAGACCGATCCGGACCTGAAACTGGAAGAGGTTCTGGAGGATATCCGCATCCGCGACGCCCGCGATTCCGGCCGCACGGATGCGCCTTTGGAAATGGCCAAAGATGCGCTCTTGCTAGATACGTCCGACTTGGGTATAGAAGCCGCCATCAAGGCTGCGCGATCCCTTGTGAAAGACCGGTCTGGCGGTTAACGCCAAATCCAAACCCCGGTCGCAAGAGGCACCACGAAGAGACGCCCCCGGACGGTTCGCCGTCGCAGCGAAAATCAACCGGCTCCGCCCGGACTCCATGACAATCAAAGCCGCACCCCGCGCGATCTCCCCAGAGGCATTTGGCCTCTAACTTCCTTTGGGGCAAAAGATCACCGGACACGCGCCCACAAATCTAAAGAGACTACATGAGCGATTACAATCCCTCGCGCGACGATTTCGCAGCGCTTCTCGATGAAAGCCTGCACGGCCGCGACATGCTCGAAGGCCAGGTCATTCACGGCCTCGTCGTCGCCGTCGACAAGGACAGCGTCACGGTCGACGTCGGCCTGAAGACCGAAGGCCGCATCCCCCTGAAGGAATTCGGCTCTGATGGCCCGAACCTGAAGAAGGGTGACACCGTCGAGGTGTACCTGGAGCGCGTTGAGAACGCGATGGGCGAAGCCGTCATCTCCAGAGAAAAGGCCCGCCGCGAGGAAGCCTGGACCCGTCTGGAAGCCGTCTTCAACCGCGGCGAACCGGTCATGGGCACCATCGTCGGCCGCGTCAAGGGTGGCTTCACCGTCGATATGGACGGCGCCTCGGGCTTCCTGCCGGGTTCGCAAGTCGACATCCGTCCGGTCCGCGACATCGCTCCGCTCATGGGCAAGGAACAGCCCTTCGCCATCCTCAAGATGGACCGTCCGCGCGGCAACATCGTCGTGTCGCGTCGCGCCATCCTCGAAGAAGCCCGCGCCGAGCAGCGCACCGAGCTGGTCGGCCAGCTGGCCGAAGGCGAAATCCGTGACGGCGTCGTCAAGAACATCACCGACTACGGTGCGTTCGTTGACCTCGGCGGCATTGACGGCCTGCTGCACGTCACCGACATGTCCTGGAAGCGCGTCTCGCACCCGTCGC
>CBFGPQ010000304.1:0-2949 GCA_965650705.1 uncultured Asticcacaulis sp.
AGGGCGGACGGCATTTCAAATATAAAGACTTAGGTCGTGCATTCCTTCGGCTTCGATGTGTCCTTGTCCCAGAGGGCGCATGACCGGTCGATTTCGTCCTGGATCATCTGGCAGGAATTGTCGGCATGGCACGGCGGGTGAGTCGCAGGGCTGACCATGCGGCAGCGTTCGGCCAGCCTTTGCGCGGCGGTTTCGCCGATCTCGGCGCGGCATTGAAGCGGACTGGGCGAGGCGGCTTCCGTCATGTTTGCGGTAGCCGATACGGCCGGTTTCAAACCCGGATCAGACGAAGGCGGGATGACCGACGATGCTTCCGGGGACGAAGCGGACGGTGACGACGGTCCCGGAGAGCAGGCGGCGAGCGAAAGCGCCAGTGCGGTCAGGATGAATGGGCGCATTCCTCAGTATTCCGTGATGCCGGCACATTCCGGATGCTGGCCGCCGCTGGCGCTTTGGGCGCTGTTGCTGCTGCATCCCAGCGCGATCTCCTGGCGTATGGCCTGGCAGGTCGAGGTGTCGTTGCAGTCGGGCTGGCTCTTGCCGGACACCGCCTTGCACTTCTGGATCAGCTTGAGCGCCTCCGCGTCGCCGATTTCGGCGGCGCAGGTGCCGGGTGTGGCGGGGGCTTCGGCCAGCTTCGACATATGCGCGACCTGCGATGCGGTGCCGGGACCACGGTCTTCGCCGCCGCTCATTGTATCGCGTGAGCACCCTGCCGTCAGGACAAGGGCGGACAGGATGGCGGCAGTGGCGAATATACGCATGGACAGCTCCTTTGAATCTCTTGCCCCGTTATTGTGCGCCTGCCGGGATTTATGCCGAGACATAAGTAAAATTCGATGTGGTTTCAGATAAAACCCGTTATAGACGGCGCATGAACGATACCCCTGACGAACCTGAACGCCGCCGCATGGTCAAGCCGCCGACTGCAGGCAAAGGCTCGGGCCGCGGCGTGGGCCACACAGCCTTGAAGACCGCCTACAAGCGCACGACCTCGCAGCAGAAGTGGCTGGAGCGGCAACTGAACGATCCTTACGTCGCCCAGGCCAAGGCGGAAGGATGGCGGTCGCGCGCCGCCTTTAAGCTTATGGAGATCGACGACCGCTTTCACCTGATCAAGCGCGGCGTGCGCGTCGTTGACCTGGGGTGCGCGCCCGGCGGTTGGGTGCAGGTGGCGCTGAAACGCGGCGCGGCCTTTGTCGCCGGTGTCGATCTCTTGCCGGTCGATCCCATTCCGGGCGCCGAACTGCTCGAGGCCGACTTTACAGATCCCGAGGTCAGCGTCCGCCTGATGGAGATGATGCACGGCAAGCCCGACATCGTCCTGTCGGACCTGGCGCACAACACGGTCGGCCACAAGCAGACAGACCACCTGAAGATCATGGGATTGCTGGAACTGGCGTCGGAATTCGCCATGAACAACCTGAAGACCGGCGGCGCCTATGTCGCCAAGGCCTTCCAGGGTGGGGAAACCGAGGTCTTGCTCCGCACGCTCAAGGTGCGCTTCGACAGCGTGAAACACTTCAAGCCGAAGTCGAGCCGCGCGGATTCATCCGAAATCTACATTGTTGCGACGGGCTTTAAAGGATAGTCTGTGCACGCACAGCCGGGGGCTTAAGAATAGACATGACAGCGCAGGCCCAGCCACTCAGCGCGGCGCAGTACGTGAATCTTGGCCCTGGCGACGCCGCGCCATGGTTTCATCAGACGACCGCGGTCAATCCCAGCTACGCCTTCCATTCGGTCGGCGGACGCTACATCGTCATGGGCTTCATCCAGACGGCGTCGGATGCGGCGGGCCAGGCGGCCTATGAGGCTGTGTTGGCCAACCAGGACCTGTTCGATGATGCCAAGGCCTGTTTCTTCGGCGTCAGCGTCGATCCGGCCGATGAAAAGCGCCTGATCGACCAGACTGTCGGCATCCGCTTTTTCCGCGACTATGACGCCCGCGTATCGCGGCTTTATGGCGCCTTGCCGCGCGACCCCGGCGCGAGCCAGCAACAGCAGTTGCGCCGCTTCTGGCTGGTGCTCGACCCGACCTTGCGCGTCATGGCGCTTTACCCCATGGTCGGCGAGGGGCGTATCCTGACCGACGTCTTCGAATTTGTCCGTAAGCTGCCGCCGCCCGGCCTGTTCGCCGGCGTCGAGCTCCAGGCGCCGATCCTCTACCTGCCGAACGTCTTCGAGCCGCAGCTCTGCCAGGATTTGATCAGCCTTTACGACAGCCACGGCGGCGACTTCTCGGGCTTCATGCGCGAGCAGGACGGCATCACCATCGGCGTGCGCGACCCCAGCTTCAAGAGCCGCAGCGACTACACCTTCACTGACAAGGACAAGGACATGATGGCGCGCACCCAGGCCGCCGTCGTCCGCCGCGTCGTGCCGGAAATCAAGAAGGTCCATCAGTTCAATGTGACGCGCATGGAGCGCTACATCGTCGGCTGCTATACGGCCGAAGACGGCGGCCATTTCCGCGCCCACCGCGACAATACCACGGCTGGCACGGCGCACCGCCGCTTTGCCGTGTCGATCAACCTGAATGACGACTTCGACGGCGGCACTTTGAGCTTCCCGGAATACGGCCAGCGCCAGTACAAGCCGCCGGCGGGGGCGGCGGTGGTGTTTTCGTGCTCGCTGCTGCACGCCGTGGCGCCCGTGACGCGCGGCACGCGTTACGCTTTCCTGCCGTTCCTGTATGACGATGCTGCGGCGAGCCTGCGCCAGGCCAATCTGCATAAGCTGTCGCGCGACGAACCGCTGGACTTGCGCGCCAAGCCGGTCGAGTAACGCAGCCCCCCGAAAATACGGAAATCCGTAACAATAATTTGCCCGGAAGGCCTTTACCTCCCGGACGGATTGGCATATGCACGGCCCGCAAAATGGAGAGTTCCTTATGGACATACGCGAAGGCCTAACCTTCGACGACGTTTTGCTAGAGCCCGGTCCGTC
>CBFGPQ010000305.1:0-2907 GCA_965650705.1 uncultured Asticcacaulis sp.
GATGGGATTATTGCGTGCGGTCTTCGCCCTGGCCATTGTGCTGGGCCTGATCCTGTCGCTTGCCTGGGTCTTGAGACGCTATGCCCCGCAATTGATGGCGCGTCTTCAGGCGCCGCGCGGCCGCAGGCGCCTTCAGGTCGTCGAGACCCTGGTGCTCGATCCCGCCCGCCGGCTTGTGCTGGTCCGGCTGGATGACGAAGAGCGCCTGATCCTGCTGGGCGATGGCCGCGAACTGATCGAGCCACGCGCCAAGCCGGCTCTCCCCGCCGCTGTGGACCCCACCATCGAAACACCGCGCGCCCGTCCCTCGCCTCGCGCGCATCAGATACAGGACGCCAATGACGACCTGTTCTGAAGCAGCGCCCAAGCGCTCCAAAACTCTCAAGCAGAACCTAATCATCCTGGCGGTCTTTGTCGTCGGCTTCGCGATGATGATCTTTCCGTACCAGGTCTTCGCCCAGGAACTGAACGTCAATCTCGGCAATGGCGGCAGCCTGTCGGCACGCGTGGTTCAGTTGATCGGACTGATGACGGTGCTGTCGCTGGCGCCGTCGATCGTCATCATGTCGACCTCGTTCATCCGCATCGTGGTCGTGCTGTCGCTCTTGCGGACCGCGCTCGGTCTGCAGCAGAGCCCCCCCAACGCCGTCATCATCTCCCTGGCCCTGTTCCTGTCGGCCATCGTCATGGCACCGACCTATGAGCGGGCTTATAACGAAGGCATCCGGCCTTTGATGGACCAGGAGATGGAACTGCCGCAGGCGTTTGAGGCCTCCAGCATCCCGCTGAAAGGCTTCATGCTGGGCCAGGTCGACCAGAAGGATCTGGGCTTGTTCGTCCGCCTGTCCAAGATCGAAATGCCGAAGGACCAGATGGACCTGCCGGTACGCGTCGTCACGCCGGCCTTCATGATTTCGGAACTTAAAAAAGCCTTCCAGATCGGCTTCTATCTCTTCGTTCCCTTCCTGGTGATCGACCTTGTCGTCGCCAGCGTCCTGATGAGCATGGGGATGATGATGTTGCCGCCCGTTGTGGTATCATTGCCGTTCAAGTTGATCTTTTTTGTGCTGATCGACGGCTGGCACCTTGTCGCGGGGTCCCTGGTCGAAAGTTTCCGGCCACCGATTGGAGGGGGGTAACGGCATGGATGCGTTTCTGAAGCCCCTGTTCGACAAGAACGAGCAAGGCGTCATCTTCTACCCCATGGGCAATAAGGCGCGGCCCCATCCCGTCAACGCGTCGCAGGTCGAACAGCTCCGCACTGCCACGGCCGTAACCATGGTCATAGTAGGCCTTATGGCCGTCGGCGGCTTCTCGTACGCGGTTGGCGTGACCCTGCTGATCCTGATAACGCCCGGCGGGATCGAAGGCTTCACCTTCGATCCCCGGCTGCTTTATCTCGGCGATGTCGTGCAACTGATCTTCATCGCCATCGTCATCCTGATCTACCGCGCCGTGGTCAAAAGCATACTGCGACAGGGTTAGGAAGGCTCTCGTCCCGCCCTATCCCTGCACGAACGTTCCGTGGAAGCCCAGCGGCGTGGCGTGCTGCCCTTGCCAGCTCGCGACCGGTCCGTCATCGACATGGCGTGCGTCGAAGACGTGCAGCTGTGTCCGGCGCGTTTTGAGGTCAAACGCCGTGCCGACAAGCCAGCCATCGAGTTCCTGCGTACCGCCAGGCCGGGCGACAAAGAGGGCTTCTTCGACAATAATGTCGGCGCCAAAATCGTGGACTTGCCTTTGACCGGTTTTCCAGTCGGTAACCGCGATGGCGCAAGCACCAGGCCGTCCCGCCGTCTCCTTATGAACATGAACGACTTTGTCGCGGCGCAAGCCCTGACTGCGGCGATCGGTCTGAGGAAACTCCCCGGATGCGCCGGTCTTGCGCACCTGCGCCTTGCCGTTGGCATCCAGGCTGACTAGGGCCAGCTCGGACGTCATATAGTCGGCATTGTTATACTGGCCGCGAACGATATCGCGTGCGCCCCGGATGGCGAAGGCGGGACTGTCGCTGAGGCAGACATCGAAATGCAGGTTCCCGTGCGCGTCCTCCCAGGCGTCGCCGGTATGAAAGTAAAAGGCCGCCGGCAGTTCATAGACGCGGCGCTTGCTGAAATCCGCCTTATCAACCACCAGGATTTGCAGGCCTTGTTCGGGCGTCCAGACCATGCTGTGGGCAAATGCACCGGCCATGCCTTTTTGCACCCAGGGCTGCATCGGGAAGATCAGGTGACGCTCGGTCACCGCCCAGTCGTGGGCATAGCCCGCCTGCGGCAGGTCGATCAGTTCGCCGCGCTCCATGCCGCCGCGTGGATCGAGCATCCAAACCCATGCCTTGGCACCCGTGAAAGCGGCGCTCCAGATACGGCCTGACGGCTCGACCTTGGGGTGCGCCAGGAAGGCCATGCCTTTCAGGTCGTCGCGAAAGGTCTTTGGTCCCTTCGTTTCCAGGGTATCGGGATCGAGCCGATAGGGCGAGCCCGCCTCCCACAAGGCCCACAGTTCGTCGCCGACGTGCAGGACCGACGTATTGGCGGGATTGACGTCGTCAGCACTGGTGACTGGCGCATCGGGCGCGCCCTTCGTGCCGAAACCCGGCACGACGATGCGTTGCGCCTTCTGCTCGACGCGGCGTTTGACCGTATCGACGAACCGGCCGCTGTGGCGCACGCCATCGGGCCTAAGCACATAGCGCTGGACCATGCCGTCGCCGTCGAACCAGTGGCCGGTGACATCATCGCCATAGCGGAACCACGACGGTCCGTTGCGATAAAGCGTGCCCGTCAGGCCTTGCGGCATACGGCCATGCAGGCGGGTCATGGCGCTTTCGCTAAAGCCCTCGGCCGGCGCGTTGGTAAAGGCGATGGGCCAGTCGGCGGCTGCGGCGGCCCAGGATTTCGGCGCGGC
>CBFGPQ010000306.1:0-2906 GCA_965650705.1 uncultured Asticcacaulis sp.
GCCACGTCGCGGCCTTCGCCGAAAAGCTCGAATACGACCTGCACGGCCGCAAGCTGAAGATGGACAGCATGTGGATCAACGTGCTCGAACACCTCGGCACCCATTCCGGCCACATACACCCGCACAGCGTCATTTCCGGCACCTTCTACGTCGCCATCCCCGACGGCGCCAGCTCGCTGCGCTTCGAAGACCCGCGCCTGGCCATGATGATGAACGCGCCTTTGCGCAAACCGTCGGCGCGCCAGGACCACCAGGCCTTCCAGTCGGTCGCGCCCCAGCCCGGCACGGTACTCCTTTGGGAAAGCTGGCTACGCCACGAGGTCCCGATCAACCTGAGCGAAGATGTCCGTATCTCCGTGAGCTTCAATTATGCTTGAGCCGGTGAAAACGGCGCTGGTCGGCTACGGCTATGCCGGCAAGACCATCCACGCGCCGCTGATCCGCGCCGCACAGGGCTTGGACCTGACCACCATCGTTTCCAGCCGGCCGGGTGATGTCCTCAACGACATGACCGGCCTCAACGTCCCACCGATGCTCGACAGCGCGCTCAACGATCCCGATATCGAACTGATCGTTATCGCCACACCGAACGACCTGCATGCGCCCCAGGCGCATGCCGCGCTGGACGCCGGCAAACACGTGGTCATCGACAAGCCGTTCGCGCTAAATGACACCGAGGCCCGCGACCTGATCGAACACGCCCGCAAGGCCGGCAAGACCCTGTCGGTCTTTCACTGCCGGCGTTGGGACAGCAATCACCTGACTTTTCAGGCGGTGCGCGACCGGCTGGGCGATATCTACCAGTTTATCCTGCGCTACGACCGCTGGCGGCCCGTAGTGCGCGACCGCTGGCGTGAACGTGCTGGCCCCGGTTCGGGCATCTGGTACGATCTGGGATCGCACCTGCTCGATCAATCGCTCGACCTGTTCGGCTGGCCGGACTGGATCACCGCCGATATCGCGGGCCAGCGCCCCGGCGCCAGCACCGACGACTATTTCCATGTAACCCTGGGCTATGGCCGCTTAAGGGTCATCCTGCATTCGTCGATGATGACTGCGGCAGCCGGTCCGGTCATGGAGGCGCAGGGCTTCGGCGGCAGCTTCGTCAAGTACGGCATGGATACCCAGGAAGAGATGCTGAAGGCCGGACGGACACCCGGCGACGACGGCTGGGGTCTTGATCCCGTGCACGCCCGACTCATTCCCATAACGGACGGCGCCCCCGACGTGCCTGAGCAGGTCGACACCGTGTCCGGCAACTACCTGGCCTATTATGAGGGCATTGCGCGCACCATCCGCGACGGCGCGCCCAATCCGGTACCCGCCGAAGACGCGCGCCGGGTTATGCGCCTGCTTGACCTCGGGTTCCAGAGCGCCAAGCAAGGCCGCCGCCTGCCCTGCCGGGTTTAAGCCTTACGACAGTGCTCACGCTGCGGATTTCCAAATCGACTTGTGATTTGGCAAGGGCGACCGCCCGCCGTCACTCGTGTGACGAGCCATGCGGCACTTGAGCTGTATCAAAGAGGCAGGATGCGACGCTTCTTCGAGATATTCATATAGCCGACGCTGGCACCTAGGCGGAAGCCGACGCCAGCGCGGATCGGCGTCAGCACGACGCCTTCGGCACGCTGATACGTCACACCCAGGCCGCCGATGAAATAGGCTGAACCTTCGACGCCCGGATAGCGGCGATAGACGAAGTTCGGATCGTCGAGATTATAGACCAGCGTAAAGACGCGCGAAGCATTGGCGCCGGTGTCGAAACCGATCGACGGCCCCTGCCAATAGATATGCGTTGGCTGGGCCTGGCTCTTCATAAAGAGGTTGCCCTTGCCATACCGCACGCCGACACCGATAGCGCCCGAGGCTTCCTCGCCGGCGATATAGGCTGTCGGGTGATCGCCATAGTCGGCGAAGATCTTTTCGACCGCGCCGCCAAGCGCTTCGACCGTCACGCCCAGGAAGTCCGAACCGGCCTGAAGGATCTCATCGCGGTTATAGTGCGGTGTGTCGTGATAAGGCTGCGGCGGAGCCGAAGCCGGGGCTTGCGCCGTATCCTGCGCCAGCGCGAGGCCCGGAATGGAAGACGCAGCGGCGGCCGCGAGGCTGGTTTGCAAAAAAGTCCGGCGTTCCATGCGCAACTCCTCAACATCTGGAATTCAACAGCTTGTAGGAGCTTTGAGGTTAATAGGACCTGAACGAACCGTTAAAACCAGCGCTCCCCCATGGCACGAAGGTGCCCGTCTCATATGGCGCGAATAGGGCTGCAATTAAGGCGGACCGGCCTTATTGATTAACCCGGGTCATGAAGTTTAAGCAGCCTCTTCGGCGCCTGGGCGCGCCACACGCGTTTGAGGTTCTCACGCACCCAGCCAATATCGACGCGGTCCGGCCGCGCCAGCACGCACGGCCAGTTGCGGTGATGATCCGTGGTGAAAAAGGTTTCCGGGTCGGCTTCGATAAGAAAATCGCGCTCATCGAAACCGACCTTGAACACTGGGCAGCCGTGGTCGCCATTCCAGTAGAACAGCGACTTCTTGCCCACCTTGAATGTCGGAGATCCAAAGGCCGTCCCGACCTCGACGCCCGGAAGTTCCAGTGCCATCTGGGTCAGAGCGTCGAAGGTCAGTGTCATGCTCAATCCTCCCCTATCGCCTCACCGGCGCGTTCGGCATGGGCTTTCATCGCCACGACCAGCCAGTTGCAGAAGCCCTGCGCCAGGCTGTCGAACCGCGCGACGAAATCGGGATGGCCGGCATACATGTCCACTAGTATGACATAGGCGCCGGGAGGACATGGACTGTTCCACATGTGCGCGACCCAGTCCCGGTGCGCCATAAGCAGCGGTTCTATCGTCGCGCTGTCGGCGCTCAATCCGTGTTGGAAAGCATCGACCAGATCCGCTT
>CBFGPQ010000307.1:0-2873 GCA_965650705.1 uncultured Asticcacaulis sp.
ACCGGCACGGCGATCTTGATCTTGGCGTGTTCGTCGACGCGCAGCAGGTCGAAGTGGGTCGGCACGTCCGTGACCGGGTGGAAGTCGATCGACTTCACGATGACCTTTTGGGTCTCGGTGCCGTACTTCAGCGTGACCAGGTGACCAGCCAGCTTGCCGGTGTACAGCGACTTGCGGAACTCATTCAGGCTGGTCGCGATCGGCACAGGACCGAGATTGCCACCATACAGAATGCCAGGGATCTTGCCGGCGTTGCGAGCTTCACGAGCGCCGCCGGTGCCGGTGCGTTCACGCACCTCGACGTCCAAAACGATATCGACCATAACCTAAAACCTCAATAGAAATACGCCGGTACCACAATTGGCCCGGCGGTCCGAATTTCTGGAGGCCGCCTCGATACACGACAAAGCCTAGATACGCAAGCTGGCAAAGAAAAATGGGCCGAAGATCATCTCCGGCCCATTTTTAGCTCAAGCGCCGCATGGCTCGTCGCAGAGTGCTTAAGGAGCGAAGCGTTAGCACGCTTCTATGAGCTCCGGCGCCCGGTCGGGCTTGCCAGGTTGCGGCAAACGCAACCTGGAACATGGTGGGCTGACTAGGTGGTCTTTTTCTTGGCAGCGGCCTTCTTCGCCGGCGCCGCCTTTTTCTTGGTGCTCTTCTTGACGGGTTTCTTGTTCATGTCGGCATAGGACACGGCATTGGCGTGCGATGCCGATACCGTGCCATCGTCATTGAAACCGATGCGCTTGACCGGCGCGAAGCTGAGCGCATTGCTGGACATCTTGCCGAGGCACTGGCCGGTATCCATCAGGATATGCTGACCGAGGCAGAAGATATCTTCATAGTAAGGCTTGGACACGGCCAGGCACTGATAGAGGTTGAGCTTGGACATATCGAAGCACTTTTCTCCGATGTCATCATCAAGCAGGGCGATGACGGCGTCGGAGCGCGCTTCGCCCCCTTCACCCAGGATGGCCAGCGCCGCGATGGTCAGCGAGCGGTTGACCGCGTTGGTATAGGGGGTGTTGAAAAGGTCAGGACGGCCAAAATCGACCGCCGGTTCCATGGACGGCGTCGCCGGCATCATCGACTGGCTGACCTGAGTCGAGGCGGGATTGCCGGCGCTGTCGGCGGGCGCCGGAGCGGCATTGAGCGTGGCGTCGCCGGTGGCGGCTCCCGTGGTCGCCCGCGTCGTCAGGCCTGAACCGCTGAGGGCGGCGGCCAGCAGGCGCGAGCTTTCATCGCTGCGCACGCTCTTCAGGGTAACCGAGTTCTGCTTGGCAAGGGCCAGGCGCTCTTCGCGGCCGGTCACGAACTCCTTGGACCACTTCTGGCGCTGGATGTCATAGGCGGCCTGCTTGACGCCGGACCCGGCCTTGTAGACCGACTGCCCGTCGCTGGACAAGGCCAGAATGATGCGGCGGGCGGCAACATCGGCTGCCGGAAGACCTGCGGCGTAGGAAGGATCGCTCAGCAGTTTGGAGGTCATTTCGGCGCGGGCATTGGCGTCGGCGGCATAGGCGCGCAAGGCAGCACGAAAGCTGGGTTCCTGCATAGCGGCAATGGCGCCATAGGCGACGGCGCCGCGCGCAAGTTGCTCAGGCTCGTAAGCCGAGGCTACCCGCAACTTGGCCTGAACGTCATTACCATCGGGGAAGATGGCGTTAACCGAACGGGCCTGCTGGATATAGTCGACATAGGTCGCAGCGGCGTCCGAGACGCCCGACGCCAAGGCCACCGGAGGACCGGCGGGCGCCGGCGGCGGAGGCGGCGGAGGTGGGGGCGCATCCGTCGCGCAACTCGCAAGGCTGAGGGCGAGCAGACTGATGGCAAGACCCTTCGCGACCGTGAACTTCATAAACGCAACTCCCTGAAACTGTATCGAGGTGGGGACCTGGATGGTGGCACGGCGCGCACTGGCGCCATACAAGGCGGCGCGACCGCGCCGGGAAAATTGTGGCAGACTCAAACGCGACAAAGCGCCGAAATTAAGGCTGTTGACCTTCTCCAGCGCTCTAAATCAGCACGTCCAGAAAGAACACGCAATAAGTTTACAAGATGGAAAAGCCGCTATTTTTACAAGCGCCATATCACGCCGTATTAATCAAAAAGTTTTGATACCGATTCTTCGTTGGAAATGCGGCGGATGGCTTCGCCGATCAGGGGGGCAACGCCAACCAGGCGGATCTTGGGATTTTGGCGGATAGCCTCGGTGGCCTCGATCGAATCCGTAATGACCAACTCGGTCAGGACGGAATTGGCAACGCGTTCCAGCGCCGGGCCTGACAGCACGCCGTGGCTGACATAGGCCGAAACCGAGCGGGCGCCGCGTTCCATCAGCGCCTGGGCGGCATGGCATAGCGTACCGGCGGAGTCGACAATGTCGTCGAACAAGATGCAGCGGCGGTCCGTGACGTCGCCGATGATGTTCATGACCTCGGACTCACCCGGGCGCGGCCGGCGCTTGTCGACGATGGCCAGGTCGACATTGAGGCGGTCGGCCAGCGCGCGCGCGCGCACCACGCCGCCCACGTCGGGCGACACGATCATCAGCTCATGCGGATCGGAATAGTTCGACTTGATGTCCTTGGCCATGAAGGGAATGGCAACCAGGTTATCGGTCGGAATGTCGAAGAAGCCCTGAATCTGGCCGGCGTGCAGGTCCATGGTCAGGACGCGGTGGGCGCCAGCGCGGGTGATCAGGTTGGCGACCAACTTGGCCGAAATGGGGGTGCGGCCGCCGGTCTTGCGGTCCTGGCGGGCATAGCCGAAATAGGGGATGACCGCCGTGATCCGCTTGGCCGAGGCGCGGGTCAGTGCGTCGATGCAGATCAGCAGTTCCATCAGGTTGTCGTTGGCCGGGTAGCTGGTCG
>CBFGPQ010000308.1:0-2871 GCA_965650705.1 uncultured Asticcacaulis sp.
CGACATACGCTGAGACCAAGCTACTATTTGTAAACAGTGAGGGTTCCATGACCATTAATCGCCGCAACGCCCTGATGGGGATGGCCGGTTTTTCCGCCGCAAGCCTCGCCGCGCCGGCTGTCGTCCGCGCCGACCAGGCGACCTATAGCGCCGACGATTTCAAACGCGTGCGCAAGTTCGATACCCACGTTCACATCAATGCCGCCCCAATGGTCTTTGCCGAGCAGGCGGTCGCGGACAATTTCGAGCTTCTGACCATCAATGTCGACTACCCTGACTTTCCGTCTTTGGACGTTCAGGCGCAGGTATCGGGCGCATTGCACACCTCCGACGCCAGCCGCTTTCATTTCGCAACCGCCTTCAGCATGGAAGGTTTCGGTCAGCCGGGCTGGGCGGAAAAGACCAATGCCCACATCGAAGACGCCAAGGCCCGCGGTGCGCGCGGCGTCAAGGTGTGGAAGAATGTTGGGCTGATCGAACGCGATGCTTCGGGCAACCTGATCATGCTTGACGACGTCCGTTTCGATCCGGTCATCAAGCGCATCGAGGAACTGGGCCTAGTCTTCATCAACCACCAGGGCGAGCCGCGCAATTGCTGGCTGCCGCTCGACCAGATGACGACCAAGAACGACAGGGCCTATTTCAGCAATCACCCCGACTACTACATGTACAAGCATCCGGAAGGCCCGTCCTATGAGCGCCTGATGGCGGTGCGCGACGACTTTCTGGACCGGCATCCGAAGCTGAACTTCATGGGCGCGCATATGGCCAGCCTGGAGTGGAGCGTCGATGCCTTGTCGAGTTTCCTCGACCGCTATCCCAATGCGACGGTCGAGACGGCGGCGCGCGTGGCGCAGTTGCAGCATCAATCGCTGCGTGACCACGACAAGGTGCGCAACTTCTTCCTGAAGTATCAGGATCGGATTCTGTATGGCTCTGATTTGACTTTGAACCCCGGTGCCGATGCGGCGGGGATGCGCAAGGAACTGCACGATGCCTGGCTGTCGCACTGGCGCTATCTGGCGACCGGCGATACGCAGGCCATCTGGGACCTCGATGCCGATGTCAAAGGTCTGGCTCTGCCGAAGACAGTGATCGATAGGATCTTCTACGGCAATGCCCGCAGGGTTCTTGGGTTGAAAATCTAAGGCAAAAGCAATTTGTTTGCTTCAATCGGAATGGTGTTTGAAGCGGAAACGTTCCAACCAATGGATCCGCTTTTCAAACGCTTTTTGTTGTTGCCGGTTTGGCGCGATTGCCACGCGTATCCGACAGCGCGCAATCTCTGCGTCAAGCTCGGCCAAGCTAAGCTTGGCCGAGCCCTCTTCGTGCTCAATAACGCCGCTTCTCTTGTCCATATATGCAAACTAGCAAGACCGGCTCATCATAACAACCGGTTCACGACCTAGTTCAGCAGCATTGCGTCACCCCAGGTGACGGGCTGTTGAACTTGGCCGCTGGCAACCAGTTCGACAACCTCGACGCCCGAAATATCAACCGACACGGTTTGCGCCTTGGTTCCATAGGCCATGTCGCTGCTTTCAAACAGCTTCCTGCCATCGCCATAGACGCTAAACCGTATTGCTTGGCCATTATTGACACCGGAATCGTTCACGCCGACCGACGCTTCGAAGCGCTTGTACTGCCTGGCATTGCGCACCTCCATGCGCGAATTGCTCAATATCCCAATGCCAGATACGTAGCCCCGGCCGGCGATAGACAGCCCCTCGCGGTAGGGCGAGACATCTGCCTGCGCGCCGCCCCAGCCGGTATAGGCCGGGCGTTCGCCGGCGTTGCGTGTCCCGCTCCATTGGCCGATCATTTGATGCACGACCGGATCGGGCGTCGGATTGACGACGCCGTCTTCGGCAACATGGATGCGGCCAGGAATTTCCGACAGGTAGGTGCCGCCTTCCAGTTCGCGCGTGCCGGTAACTTCGAAGACCAGGGTTTCGCGCGGCGCGACGCTGAAGGTCTTCTCATCCTTGAAGTCCGATTGCTCGCCGCTCCACAGATTCTTCAGCCTGATCTCTTTGCCTGTTGCCATCTTGAGATGGCTGGCGATCAAGGTGACGTCCGCCTTGGCGAGGCCGCGATTGAAGATGGCGACGGCCTTGGTGTTGCTGTCAGCCAGGGTCTTGACGAAAATCTGCACGTCGTCGGAATCGTAGGCCAGGACCGCCTGGTGGCCGCCGGAATCCTGGTTGATGCGGACGAGGTCGGCATTGCCCCAGATATCGAGCAACGACTTTGGTGCATTGCGCAGGTCGTAGCCGATGATCAGGGGCGCATTGATCATGGCCCACAATGAGAAGTGCGAGCGCGCCTCGGTCAAGTGGTTCTGGTCGAAATCGCCGTGGCCGATGAACAGCATGTCCGGGTCGTTCCAGGCGCCCGGCCTGGCATAAAGCGCACGTGTCGAGGCCGAATCGAAGGTGTGCAACATGCGCGTCCAGCTTGGCGTAATGTCGCCACTGGTCCGCCACAGATTGCCGACCTCATTGCCCCAGCTGCGGACATCAGCTGTGCCCCAGTTGCAGATCGAATAGATGTAATCTCCATCGGGATTGTGCCTGGCGATCGCCGTTCCGATGTCGGCGTAGATTTTGCGGACTTCGGCGACGTTGGTGCGGCCGATATAGTTGCTGTCGATCAGGGGCGGGAAGGGTTTGTAATTGTATGTCTTTACGATTTCACGGTCGGCGCCGTAGACGTTCAGTCCGCAGGCATCGACCTTGATATAGTCGAAGCCCCATTCCTTGAAATAAAGTGCGATGTCCTTGTCGACATTGCCGTAAAGCCCGACCTGACGTTCTGCGGTGTCGCCTTCGGGCAGGTTGGGAGAATGGAGGTCGTAAGCCTGGGAACAGG
>CBFGPQ010000309.1:0-2849 GCA_965650705.1 uncultured Asticcacaulis sp.
ACCATCAACAGTTGCTTGAACTGCTGCGGCGCCTGCGGCAGCGCGTAGAACTTGCCCGGGTGCAGACGCGACGGCACCAGGAAGTCGCGTGCGCCTTCCGGCGACGAGGCCGTCAGGATTGGCGTCTGGTACTCCAGGAAGCCCTGGTCGACCATGCGGTTGCGGATCGACTGGATGACCTTGGAGCGCAGGACGATATTCTTGTGCAGGGTTTCGCGGCGCAGGTCCAGGAAACGGTTTTTCAGGCGCAGCTCTTCCGGATAATCGGGCTCACCGAAGACCGGCAGCGGCAGCTCGGCCGATTCCGACAGGACCTCGACATCATTGACGACGACTTCGATCGCGCCGGTTGGCAGGTTGGCGTTGACGACGTCGGCGTCGCGCGCGACGACCGTGCCATCGACACGAATGACGCTTTCGGCGCGCAGGCGTTCGACCTTGGCAAAACCAGCCGACGACGGATTGAACACCAGTTGGGTCAGGCCGTAGTGGTCGCGCAGGTCGATGAACAGCAGGCCGCCGTGGTCGCGCTTACGGTGAATCCAGCCCGACAGGCGGACGGCCTGGCCCGCGTCGGAGGCCCTCAGGGCGCCGCAGGTATGTGAACGATAGATGTGCATGTATCAATCCAGCCCATGGAAAATCAGGCGGCGAAGGGCACATGTTGCGCCCGCCTTGTCAAGACGGAAAGCGATAGGGTTTCCGCGTTTTAGCGACCTTAACGGCGGATGACGGCTGATAGGGCTGGAGCCCGGATGTGGGCCCGCCCGCATTCGTCGTCATCGCCGCGACGTCTTCCATATGGCGCGCCGGACCGTCCGAGGGGGCGGTCCGGTGACTCGTTTATATCAATGTTGATCGGGAGCCTTTTTGGGCTCCTTGCCATCGAAGGGGAAGGCGCCCTTGGGCGCGTTCGACTTCGGTTTGATCAGCAGCGACAGCATCATGGTGATGACCAGGATGATGCCCGTGGCGCCCAGCGACCATTCGACCGGAATCTTGTAGATGTCGATCAACAGCATCTTGGCGCCGATCAGGACCAGGACCAGCGCCAGGCCGTACGGCAGCAGGTGGAACTTCTCATGGACGCCGGCCAGCAGGAAGTACATGGCGCGTAGGCCAAGTATGGCGAAGACGTTCGAGGTCAGGACGATGAAAGGATCGGTCGTGATGGCGAAGATCGCCGGGATCGAATCGACGGCGAAGACGACATCGACAATGCCGATCAGGAGCACGACAACCAGCAGCGGGGTCGCCATTGACCGGCCGTCAAAGCGGGTGAAGAACTTCTCACCGTCATAATTGGGCGCGATCTTGAAACTGCGGCGTACCCACTTCAGGGCCGGATTGTCATCAAGTTCAGCCTCCTTGCCGGCGGCCAGCCACATCTTGAGGCCGGTAAAAACGAGAAAGGCGCCAAAGACATACAGCACCCAGTGGAACTCTGAGATCAGCCACGCGCCGACCAGGATCAGGGCGCCGCGCAGAACCAGGGCGGCGAGAATGCCGATCATCAGGGCGCGCTTCTGGAATTCCGGCGGTACGGCGAAATAGGTGAACAGCATCAGGAAGACGAAGATGTTATCGACCGCCAGCGCTTTTTCGACCAGATAGCCGGTGACGAATTCGATGGCCTTTGTCTTGGCCAGGGCCTGCGCCGCGGGGTCGGGTCCAAGTCCGCCCAATTCCCACCAAAGGAAGGTGACGAAGGCACAGGAGGCCGCGACCCAGACCAGGGTCCACAGCAGGGCTTCGCCGATCGAAACCCTGTGCGCCCCCTGCTTGTTCATGGCGAAGAAATCGAGAATGAGCGCGATGACGACGAAGCCGCCGAACAGCGACCACAATAGCGGCGTACCGACTGAAAGCATGCGAGGATCCCTCAATAAAGCGTGGTGACGGAGTGTCCGTCCCTGGTCTCGCCGCACCGCGTATAACTGTCGCGGTCATGGTGCCGGGACCGGAGGCTGTCCGATCCGTGCTGACGACACGTCTGGAACCTGAAACGCGGCTCCGGCTACTCCCCGAGGGCTTAGAGAGTTAACCAGCAAGCCTATTCGGCTGTCAACGCGAAAGCCATTCTTATCACGTCAAAGTCTTCAGCCTTCCTACACCGTCCGAAGATTTCCGGAACAGAATCAAATCGATTTCTGATGCGCCCTGCCGCAGTTTCTTCGCGGGGCCGGGCCAGTCCTCAGGTGTCATCATGCGTAACGGCCGCTTGGCGCATCGCCAAAACGACGATCATCTTGATGAAAATCACCTTGCCGACGCCCGATCTCGTCCGCTCGACACGGCGCAAAAATGGCTGAGTCGGGCTGGGAGCTTGGTCGCGGACGCCGCCCGTGCTTTTTGGCGCGACCTGAAAAGCCTGCCGCGTCTGGCGCAGTCGGTCATCCTCATCGCGGCCGTGCTCATCGTCGCCACTCTCCTCTTCCTGGACAATCCGAACTGGAACTGGGCGCGTGGCATCGTGTCCTCGCTTGCCTCGGGCAAGCTTAACCGGCCCGTCGCCATCGACGGCAATCTCACGGTTCACCTGTTCCGCTGGACGCCGGATGCAACCATTGATGGATTGCGGGTTGGCCATCCCGACTGGGGCCCAAAGCGGAATGTCGCCACCGCGCGCCGGGTTGCGGTTGAAGCCGAGTTCCTGCCGATCCTGACCGGCAAGATCGTCCTGCCGCGCCTGCAGATCGACCAGCCCAACGTCTTCCTCTATCAGGACGCGCAAGGCCGCGCCAACTGGGATTTCAGCAATGGCAAGGCCAAGGGTGAACCGACCAAGCTGCCCCTGATCAAGAATTTTATTATCAATGATGGAAAGATCGAGCTGACCAGCGTGCAAC
>CBFGPQ010000310.1:0-2819 GCA_965650705.1 uncultured Asticcacaulis sp.
CCGCCCTGATCTCGCTCTATCGTCCGGGGCCGATGGACAATATCGACACCTATGTTGACCGTAAGTTCGGCCGGCTCGAAATCGATATGTTGCATCCCTCGCTCGAGCCGGTGCTGAAGGAGACATACGGCGTCATCATCTACCAGGAACAGGTGATGCAGATCGCCCAGGTCCTGTCGGGCTACAGTCTCGGTGAAGCCGACCTGTTGCGCCGCGCCATGGGTAAGAAGAAGAAAGAGGAAATGGACCTGCAGAAGGCCCGTTTCATCTCCGGCGCCGCGGAAAAGGGTGTGCCGGAAAAGCAGTCGGACAGCATCTTCGAACTGGTGAACAAATTCGCCGGCTACGGCTTCAACAAGTCGCACGCCGCAGCTTATGCCTTTATTTCATACCAGACGGGTTATCTGAAGGCCAATCATCCGGTCGAGTTCTTCGCCGCGACCATGAGCCTTGATATCACCAATACCGATAAGCTGGCCGTCTTCTACCAGGATGCCCGGCGCTTCGGCATTACCATTCGTCCGCCCGACATCAATACCTCGATGGCCGATTTCGACGTCGAGAACGGCGAGATCCTCTATGCGCTGGGCGCCATCCGCAATGTCGGCTTTGAAGCCATGCAGAGCGTGGTCGAAACGCGTGAACGCGACGGCAAGTTCACCGACATCTTCGACTTCCTGGAGCGGATCGATCCCAAGGCGGTCAACAAGCGCGCCATTGAAAACCTGGCCAAGGCCGGCGCCTTTGATTCGATCCACCCGAACCGCTCGCAGATCCTGCAGTGCGCTGACATCTTCATGGCCTATGCTCAGAGCATGGCGGCCGAGCGCGCGGCATCGCAGGTCAGTCTGTTCGGCTCCAGCCAGTCGTCGCGGCCGCGCATTCCTAATGTCACGCCGTCGTCAGGGCCAGCGCGCCTCGACGAAGAACTGTCGGCGATCGGCTTCTACCTGTCGGGCCACCCGCTTCAGGATATGCTCGACGTCTTCAAGCGCAAGAACGTTACGCTCTATGCCGAAGCTCTGTCGCTGGCCCAGGAAGGGCGCGAAGCCTTCCGCATGGCCGGCGTTATACGCCGCCGCCAGGAACGCGCCGCGGCGGGGTCGGGGGAGAAGTTCGCCTTCGTGACGCTCTCCGACCCGACCGGCGAATACGAGGTCCTGTTCCCGCCGGAATCGCTGCGCAAGAACCGCGACAATCTCGAGCCGGGAACCTCGATTGTGCTGAAAGTGCGGTCGAAGGGTCGAGACGGCGAAGTGCGCTTCTTCGGCGACGAGGCGACGCCACTGGCCGCGACGCTCAGCACCAACGATATGGGGCTGCGCGTCCACGTTTCGGCCCAGGTCATCGACCTGGCCCTGCTGCGGACCTATCTCGAAGAAGCCAAGGCCAAGACCGGCGGTGAGATCACGCTGCTGAGCGATCTGAGCGGCGAGGGCGAGGTCGAGGTCAAGATGCCACAACGCTACAGTCTTGATGCGACCCTGCGCGGCCGGCTCAAGGCCATGCCGGGTGTAACCTACTTTGAGGATGTCTAAGCGATGTGCGGAAAAGTGCCAAGAAGCGTTTCTGGGGTTTTGGCTGCTCCGAACTTCGTTTCCGCTTAAGCATAGCGACAAACCCGTTACAAAGCGCATGTTTTTGTGCCTGTAAGGCTTGCTTTTTTTTGAAATTGTGAATAGGTGCGCGTCATCTCACACGCAGACGTGCGCCCCGGCTTGTCCGGGACGTTCCGAGGCCAAGGCGGGCATGGGCCTGCCGAAGCTTTTCTGTTTGCGGAGGATTATCGGAAGAAGGAAGATCTGACATATGGCTATGCCTGAAATTTCCATGCGCCTCCTGCTCGAAGCCGGTGCGCACTTCGGTCACCAGACCCACCGCTGGAACCCGAAAATGGAGCGTTACCTGTTCGGTGCGCGTTCCAACATCCACATTATTGACCTGTCGCAGACCCTGCCGCTGTTCCACCAGGCGCTCCTGAAGGTGCGTGAAGTGGCCGCTTCGGGTGGCCGCGTCCTGTTCGTCGGCACCAAGCGTCAGGCGCAAGGCCCGGTTTCGGTCGCCGCCAAGCGCTCGGCGCAGTACTATGTCAACCACCGTTGGCTGGGCGGCACGCTCACCAACTGGCGCACCATTTCGGGCTCGATCGCGCGTCTGCGCGAACTGGAGCAGGTGCTGGACACCAATCCGGCCGGCCGTTCCAAGAAGGAACTGCTGATGCTGACGCGTGAGCGTGAGAAGCTGGAACTGTCGCTGGGCGGCATCAAGGACATGGGCGGTATCCCCGACCTGATGTTCGTGATCGACACCAACAAGGAATCGATCGCCATTCAGGAAGCCCGCAAGCTGAACATCCCGGTCATCGGCATCCTCGACTCGAACTCGGACCCGGACGGCATCACCTATCCGGTCCCAGGTAACGACGACGCCGCCCGCGCCCTGCAACTGTACTGCGACCTGGTCGCTGACGCCGTCCTCGACGGTCTGGCCGCTGGTCAGGTCGCTTCGGGCGTTGACCTCGGCGCATCCGTGGCTCCGGTTGAACCGGCACTGTCGGCCGAGACTTCCGAACAGGCCTAAGGCTTCCTATATACGGGACCAGGCTAAGCCCGGCTTCGTCACGACTTGCAGCAGCTTAAGGCGTACCTACGTCCTTAAGCTGTTGTTTAATTGACATGGATCGCCGCTAAGACATGCGGCACGATCTTAAATTTCTGAACTATGGAGGATTTCATGGCTGAGATCACTGCAGCGCTCGTTAAGGACCTGCGCGAACGTTCCGGCGTCGGCATGATGGACTGCAAGAAGGCGCTGTCCGA
>CBFGPQ010000311.1:0-2809 GCA_965650705.1 uncultured Asticcacaulis sp.
CGGTGGCGTTGGTGATGCCCTTGGCCATGCAGATCATGTCCGGCCGGACACCGAAATAACCGGCGCCAAAGGCCGCGCCCAGCCGGCCGAAACCGGTGATGACCTCGTCGAAGATCAGCAGGATATCGTGCTTGTCGCAAAGGGCGCGCAGGCGTTGCAGATAGCCTTTGGGCGGAATGAGCACGCCGGTCGAACCTGCCACCGGCTCAACGATGACGGCGGCGATGGTCGATGCGTCGTGCAGTGCTACGATCCGTTCCAGGGCGTCGGCGAGATCGGCGCCATGCTCGGGCTCGCCTTTGGCGAATAGGTTGCCGGGGACGCCGTGGGTGTGGGGCAGGTGGTCTACCCCAGTTAGCAGGCTGCCAAACGTCATGCGGTTGCGGACGATGCCGCCGACACTGATACCGCCAAAGCCGGTGCCATGATAGGCGCGTTCGCGGCCGATCAACCGCGTCTTGGTGCCCTGGCCACGCGCGCGTTGATAGGCCAGCGCAATTTTCAGTGCAGTATCGGCGGCTTCGGAACCCGAATTGGTGAAGAAGATGCGTTTCAGGTCATAGGGCATCAACTCGGATAGCTTATGCGCGAATTCGAACGCCAGCGGATGCGCCATGTTGAAGGTCGGCGCGAAGTCCATGACGGTCGCTTGGTGCCGGATCGCCTCGGTGATCTTTTCGCGGCCGTGGCCGGCATTGACGCACCACAGTCCGGCCGTGCCGTCCAGGATCTCACGCCTGTCGCGCGACGTGTAATACATGCCCTGCGCGCTCGCCAACAGTTTGGGTTTGGCTTTGAAGGCGCGATTGGGCGTGAACGGCATCCAGAAGCTGTCCAGCGCTTCTCCTGAAGGGGCATGCATATTTGGCTCTTTTTCAATGAAAGGCAGCGGAATTGTGGTAAGCTCTACCATTGAACCTAGCGATATTGTGATCACAATGCTGGGCGAACTTCAAGGGCAAGGCCAGTAACCGCGTATGAAAGTCGTCACTCTCGAACCGTCGGTCGCCGACGCACGTACTCACGCTCAAGTCTATGACGCCTTGAGCGAAGACCTGATCCAGGGGCAAATACCACCGCTGATGTCGGTATCGCTTCGCACACTGGCGCAACGGTACGGCGTGTCACCCATGCCGGTGCGCGAAGCCGTCCGTCGGCTCATCGCCGAGAAGGCGCTGGAGCTTCAGCCGGAGAACAAGCGCCTGCGCGTGCCGCACCTGACTGAGCATCGGCTGCTGCAACTGATGAAGGCTCGGCAGTGGGTCGAATCGGAACTGGCCTTTCAGGCGACGCGGTTTGTCGATGCCGACCTGATTGCCCGTTTGAAGCGCGACGACGACACGCTGATGAAGGCGCTGGCGACCGGTGACGTGACGACCTACATGCAGGCCAATCACGACTTCCATTTCTGCATCTATGCCCGCGCAGATGCTGACCTGCTGTACGACATGGCGCGGACGCTTTGGCTTCAAGCCGGACCGTTCATGCGTGTGGTCTTCGCCCGCATGGGCACTGTGCATCTGCCCAAGGATCACCACCAGGACATGATCGCGGCCTTCGAGCGCGGCGATGCCGAAGCTGTGCGAGCATCCATGGCGGCCGATGTCCACGAAGGCATGGAACTGATGCTTGACGCGCTTCGCAGCCAGGCCGAGCCGGAAAAGAAGCGGCGTAGGGTGGGGAAGTAGCATAAACTCCCTGTGAGCGTGCTTGACTTGGGCGATGGCGGCGGTGTCTAATTGTGATCACAATCCGCTAGCCAAGGTGTCAGCATGCCCGTATCCGCGCCCCAAAGTCCCGCCGATACATTGGAGGGCGTGCTGAAAGCCATAAAAGGCCTAAGCCTTCCGTCCAAGGCCATTATCGCAGGCGAAGAGGTCGGTGCGCGCTCAGGCCGGACCTTCGACAATATGTCGTCGCGCGACGGCACGAAGATCAACGCTATCGCCGCGCTCGACATGACCGATATCGACATCGCCGTGGCATCGGCAAGGGCGGCGTTCGAGGACGGCCGCTGGCGCAACCTGGCGCCCAAGGCTAAGAAGAAAATCCTGCACCGGCTGGCCGACCTGATGTCCGAGCACGCCGAAAACCTGGCCCTGCTGGAGAGCCTGGATACCGGCAAGCCGATACGCGACGCGCGCAATGTCGATATCCCGCTGGCCATCCAATCGACGCGCTACTACGCCGAAGCGCTGGACAAGATTTATGGCGAGGTCGCGCCGACGCCGGAAGACCGTCTGTCCTACGTCCTGCATGAGCCCTTGGGCGTCATTGGCGCTATCGTGCCGTGGAATTTCCCGCTGCACATGGCGATGTGGAAGGTCGCGCCGGCCCTGGCCATGGGCAATTCGGTGGTGCTGAAGCCCGCCGAAAACTCCAGCATGACCGCGCTCTATACGGCGCAACTGGCGCTCGAGGCTGGCGTGCCGCCGGGCGTCTGGAACGTCGTCACCGGCCTCGGCACCGAAGCTGGCGACGCCCTGGCCCGCCACATGGACGTCGACATGATCGCCTTTACCGGCTCGGGTCCGGTCGGGCGGATGCTGATGCGCGCCTCGGCCGATTCGAATCTCAAGCGCGTGTCGCTGGAACTGGGCGGAAAGAGCCCGCAGATCGTCTTTGCCGACAGCGACGACCTCGATGCCGCCGCGGCCAATGCCGCCTGGGGCGTCTTCTATAACCAGGGCCAGGTCTGCACCGCCGCGTCGCGCCTGCTGGTCGAAGAATCGATCAAGGACGATTTCGTCAAACGCGTCGCCGCTGTCGCCAAGACGATAAAGGTCGGCGATCCGTTCGATCCGGCGAC
>CBFGPQ010000312.1:0-2799 GCA_965650705.1 uncultured Asticcacaulis sp.
GCGTCATGGACGTCGATGGTTTCGGTCTTGGTCAGTTCCCACGGGCGGTAGTTGAAGGACCAAGGCTTGTGCGTCAAAGCCCCGACCGGGCACAGGTCGTTGACATTGCCCGACAGTTCCGACGACACGGCCTGTTCGAGATAGGAGGTGATTTCGGCGTTTTCACCGCGCGAGATCATGCCCATTTCGGTAACGCCGGCGACTTCGGTCGTGAAGCGGACGCAGCGCGTGCACTGGATGCAGCGCGTCATGAAGGTCTTGATCGTCGGGCCCAGATACTTCTCTTCGACGGCGCGCTTGTTCTCTTCGTAGCGCGAACCGGCCTTGCCGTAGGCCACCGACTGGTCCTGCAGGTCGCATTCGCCGCCCTGGTCGCAGATCGGGCAGTCAAGCGGGTGGTTGATGAGCAGGAACTCCATCACCCCCTCGCGCGCCTTCTTGACCATCGGCGTGTTGGTGAAGATCTCCTGGCCTTCGGCGGCCGGAAGCGCGCAACTGGCCTGGGGCTTTGGCGGTCCCGGCTTAACCTCTACGAGGCACATGCGGCAGTTGCCGGCGATCGACAGGCGCTCGTGATAGCAGAAGCGCGGGATTTCCTCGCCCGCCAGCTCCGCCACCTGAAGCACGGTCATGCCGGGGTCGAACTCGACCTCCACACCATTGACTTTTGCCTTGGCCATGCCGTTATACCTCAACTTGCTCAGATAGTACGCGGATACAATTGCGATTTTTGCGGTTCAATTCAGCCATTAGAACCATGACTTGTTCCCCGCCACATAGTCCTCGTAGAAGCTCTGTTCCGATTTCACGAGATAGATGATCAGTTCAATGAAACTGATGAAGGCGACAGCGGCGCCGGGAAGGATGATGACCCACCCGATGGTGCCGCACAGCAGCATGATGATGCCGGCGCCTGTCTTGCCAAGATAGAACTTGTGGATGCCGCACCAGCCGAAGAAGAAGCACAGTAAGGCCGCGATCCACTTGTTCTTTTCAGCCAGGGGCGAGGTAATGACATAGACGCTGGTCGCCGCACCATCGCTGCCTTCGAAGTCGACGGTCGCGCCCTTCGGCACATAGGTGGCGTCGCCGCCAAGGTCGGACGCGCCAAACGTATAGCGCTTGCCGTCATCGCCGCTGATCAGACCCGTGGAGCCGTTGAAGGAAAGAACCTTGCCGCGCATCGCCCCTGCTCCCTATTCCGCCGCGACCGAATGGCCGGCGTAATTGCCCTTGGTCGAACGATACTGGGCGATCCGCGCCTCGATTTCCGGACGGAAATGGCGGATCAGGCCCTGGATCGGCCACGCGGCGGCGTCGCCCAATGCACAGATGGTGTGGCCTTCGACCTGCGTGGTGACCTCAAGCAGGGTATCGATTTCCGACGGGTCGGCATCGCCCTTGACCATGCGTTCCATGACGCGCCACATCCAGCCGGTGCCTTCACGGCACGGCGTGCACTGGCCGCAGCTTTCATGCTTGTAGAAATAGCTGAGACGGGCAATGGCGCGGATCAGGTCGGTCGACTTGTCCATGACGATGACCGCGGCGGTTCCCAGGCCAGAACGCAGATTGCGCAGGGTGTCGAAGTCCATGGCCAAGTTTTCGCACTGTTCGGCCGGGATCATCGGCACCGACGACCCGCCGGGGATGACAGCCTTGAGGTTGCCCCAGCCGCCGCGAATGCCACCGCAGTGATCCTCGATCAGCTGGCGGAACGGGATCGACATGGCCTCTTCGACGTTACACGGGCGCTCCACGTGGCCGGAGATGCAGAAAAGCTTGGTGCCGGCGTTGTTCGGCGCGCCGAAACCGGCGAACCAGGCCGCGCCCCGGCGCAGGATGGTGCCGACCACGGCAATCGATTCGACGTTGTTGACGGTCGTCGGGCAGCCATAGAGACCCGAACCGGCCGGGAACGGCGGCTTCAGGCGCGGCTGGCCCTTCTTGCCTTCCAGGCTTTCCAGCAAGGCTGTTTCTTCGCCGCAGATATAGGCGCCGGCGCCGTGGTGAATGTAGACGTCGAAGTCCCAGCCATGGACGTTGTTCTTGCCGATCAGCTTCGCCTCATAGGCTTGCTTGACGGCGGCTTCCATGCGCTCGCGTTCCAGGACGTATTCACCGCGCAGATAGATGTAGCAGGCGTGGGCCTGCATCGAATAGGACGCGATCAGGCAGCCTTCGATCAGCAGATGCGGATCGTGGCGCATGATCTCCCGGTCTTTGCAGGTGCCAGGTTCCGATTCGTCGGCATTGACGACCAGGTAGTGCGGACGGTCCTTGACCTCCTTGGGCATGAAGCTCCACTTCATGCCGGTCGAGAAGCCGGCGCCGCCCCGGCCGCGAAGGCCGGAATTCTTGACGTTGGTAATGATCCAGTCGCGGCCGCAGGACAGGATGTCCTTGGTCGAGTTCCACGCGCCGCGCTGCTTCGCGCCCTCCAGGCCCCAGTCATGGAAACCGTAGAGGTTGGTGAAGATGCGGTCCTTGTCTTCGAGAATGCCGACCATCAGGCTTGCGCCTCCGCCGTGGGTGCGTTGGGAATTTTGACGGGTTTCGCCGCCGAGCCATCATAGAGGCTGGCCGTATTCAAGGTCGTTGCGCCGCCCAGCGGCTCCGACGTGTGGCGGCCATTGTACGGACCGGGCTTGGGCGACTTGCCCGCCGCGAAGTCGTCGATGATCTGGGCCAGGTTTTCCGGCGTCAGGTCTTCGTAATAGTAGTCGTTGATCTGAGCCATCGGGGCATTGCAGCACGCGCCCAGGCATTCGACTTCCTGCCAGGTGAACTTGCCGTCGG
>CBFGPQ010000313.1:0-2775 GCA_965650705.1 uncultured Asticcacaulis sp.
TCGAACACGCCCGTGCAGATGTTGGCCAACGACCCGGACGCCTCTGCAAACGCCTGGTGCGCAGTGGCCGCCAGCCAGGCCGCGCCGCCGCGCGCGCCGACCAGTCCGGGCGGGCCGAGATCGGTCGCGCCGTCGATCACCCAGGCATGCGTGACGCCGCAGCCCGCGCGGTCGTCATTGGGCACGCTATTCTTGCCGTTGAGGCTTACCGATTGAATCAGGTTGAGATGCATACTCTTCGTCTAACCCATGGCCCGGCGACCCGCCCCTCAACAAAGGCAACGGTTCGTTTCAGGGGATGCCTTGATCGTCCGCGCGCGGACGGGCGCGGCGACTCATGTTATGCACAGCTTAAGGATCGTAAGGAGGCGGACATGGGTATCACCGGCGTCGGCGGCTTTTTCTTTCGCGCAAAGGATCCTGAGGCTTTGCGCGCCTGGTACGCCGAACACTTAGGCGTCGGCACCGGACCTTACGGCATGTGGGACCAGGAAGCCGGCCCGACCGTCTTTTCGCCGTTCAAGGCCGACACCGACTATTTCCCCGCCGACCGCCAGTACATGCTGAACCTGCGCGTCGAAGACCTGGACGGGCTGTGCTGGGTGTTGCGCACCGCCGGGGTCGAGGTCATAACCAAGCCCGAATGGGACATGCCGGGCGTCGGCCGCTTCGCGCGCATCCACGACCCAGAAGGCAATCCGATCGAGTTGTGGGAGCCGGAAACGGCAGAGTAGTTCGGCGTTAGGGGGGCGGATAGTGAAACGTTTTTTAGCCGGTTCGGCTCTCATCTGGATGCCGTTAGGGCTTCTGGTTTCTGCTTGCTCACGAGATCAGGGGCCGCCGACGGGCGGGCCGAACGGTCATATTCCGATCCAGTCGGCGTTTCCGACGCAGAGAATAACGCCCGAAGAAACCGCCCTGTCCGTCTCCAAAGGCGGCAGGATCATCGCCGCCATGCCGGAGATGAGTAGTGAAGACCGGTTTTTCATCGTCAATACCGACAAGCGCGCGATCACCGAGTACCGCAGCAAGACGCCATCGCTGCACAATATCGCCGTCGCCGGAGATGGAAAATCCTTTGCGGTCCTAGCCTCGGACGGAAGAAAACACGGGCTGAAAATCCTCCGCTGCGTCACTGGCGGCGATTGTGTCAGCCTCGCCTCATTCCAGAAGAAGATGATCAGTTCCCTTTCGCTGTCCCACGACGGTCGGACACTGTACTACTCGGTTCTGAATGTTCCCGGCTTTGAGGAACGCCCGAAAGATTTTAAGTTTTTCGACGAATTCGAGGTCAGCAAGTTTCCGTCAAATCTCTATGCCGGGCCAAACCGCTTTCATCATGATATCTGGCGCATGGACATGCGAACCGGGACATCGGTGAGGACGCACAGCGATCTTCCGCTCGGCGGTCCAGTCTTCGCGCTCGATGACGGCGTGGCTTTCAATGGGTTTGCCGAGGCCGAAATGGCACAGCGTTATCAGGCACGTTATGCCGGTACCTATTCCGATCCACTTATCCTGATGCTTGGCGTGCCCATTATATGCCTGACCGGCAAGCCATGCACATTGATGGACGTCGTTCAGGAAAATTCCGATGCGCCGGCGCGCATGATCGACGCGGCGAAAGCCGGCGATGTTGCCCTGCTGGCCGGGACGGATTCCACACGCGCCCTGGCCGGACACGGTTACGTCCAATCGTACGCCGTGCGCAAGAATGGCTCCGTGAAAACCCACAGCGCCGCCGGGGTGGTGCAAGGCGTCGCCCTGACCTACGACCTGGAGAGTGACGCGGCATATCGGCTTACGGACAGGCGCTTTTTCTCTGACATGCCTGCGCTGCCGAAACCCGCAGCCAATGCCTCACCGCCGGGCGCGGAATGGATTATCCAGAAGGACCATGCCGGGAAAATAGACACCCTGGACCTGGCCAACTATAGCTACAGCATTCGCAATATCGACTGACTCAGATCACGCCCGTGATCTTCAGCGCCACGCCGATGTCGTGGTGCGCGCCTTCAGGCAGCGTCACGTGCAGCCCCTTGGCGTCCTGGCGGAAGGTCAGCGGCTGGGTGCTGCCGACGGCCTCGACGCGGCGGACATGACCCGCCTTCCCCTTCGCCAGTGAAGCGACCGTGACCGAGCCGTTCGGCCGCCCCAGCGTGATGGCGTAGAGGGTCTTGCCCTTGGTCGTGAAGCGGATGTCTGCGGCGGTGAATGGCTTCTGCCGGCCTTCGCCGAACATGCCGACGCCGACTTCCGTCGGACCTTCGCCGAAGATGCGCCAAGGCCGCGTGCCGTAGATGGCCTCGGAAAAGCGCCCCATCCACTCGCCGATGCCTTCGACGATGCGGCGCTCTTCGCTGTCGATCGAGCCGTCGCCGCGCACAGGGATGCTCAGCAGCAGGTTGCCGTTTTTGGAAACGATGTCGCACAGGCGGTGGATGACCGCCGCGGCCGGCAGATAGCGCTTTTCCTCGTAGACGGCGCGGTTGTAGTGCCAGTCACCGATGCAGGTGTCGGTCTGCCACGGCTCAGCGCTGATCCCGGCGCGGAAGCCGCGTTCGACATCGGCCACGTAGCCGCCGCCCGGCGTGCCCTGCGGCTTGATATTGATGACGCCCTCCAGCTTGCCGTGACGCTTGATCGACGCGTTGTAATAGTGCGCGGCGATATCGAGCCCCGTCTGGCCCAGCGGCAGATCGAAATTATCGAAATAGAGAAGGTCCGGATCGTAGCTGTCGATCAGGTCCTTGCAGCGCAGGTACCATTGCCGCG
>CBFGPQ010000314.1:0-2774 GCA_965650705.1 uncultured Asticcacaulis sp.
GGAAGTACTCGGCCTGGGCCAGGCCGGTCAGGGCGACGCGGGCGCGGGCGCCGGGAGGCTCGTTCATCTGGCCGTAGACCAGGGTGCAGCGCGAGGTCCCGCCACCGCCATGCTGGTTCACATTCGACTCGATCATTTCGTGATACAGGTCGTTGCCTTCACGGGTCCGTTCACCGACGCCGGCGAACACCGAATAGCCGCCGTAGGCCTTGGCGATGTTGTTGATCAGTTCCTGAATCGTAACGGTCTTGCCGACGCCGGCGCCGCCGAACAGGCCGATCTTGCCGCCCTTGGCGTAAGGACAGATCAGGTCGATGACCTTGATGCCCGTGACCAGCAGCTCGGCTGCCGTCGCCTGGTCGGCGAAGGCCGGCGCATCGGCGTGGATCGGGTTGAAGAACTGGGTGTCGATCGGACCAGCTTCGTCGATCGGCTCGCCGATGACGTTCATGATGCGGCCAAGCGTCGCCGGGCCAACCGGCACGGTGATCGGCGCGCCCAGGTCGGTCACGTCCTGGCCGCGGACCAGACCTTCGGTCGCGTCCATGGCGATGGTGCGGACGGTGCTTTCACCCAGGTGCTGGGCGACTTCGAGCACGAGGCGTGCACCCGAAGCGGTGTTGGTGGTTTCGAGCGCATTCAGGATGGCCGGAAGCGCGCTGTCAAATTCGACGTCGACAACGGCGCCGATGATCTGCGAGATGCGGCCCTTGTTGGCCGTGATCGTCTGGTGGGCGGTCATGGTTTAGTTCCTAGAGGGCTTCAGCGCCCGAGATAATTTCGATCAGTTCCTTGGTGATCTGGGCCTGACGTGAGCGGTTGTACTTCAGCTGCAGGGCCTTGATCATTTCGCCGGCGTTGCGCGTGGCGTTATCCATTGCGCTCATCTGAGCGGCGTAGAAGCCGGCATTGTTTTCGAACAGGGCCGACAGAAGCTGTACCGACAGGTTGCGCGGCAGCAGCACTTCGAGGATTTCCTCCTCGCTGGGCTCGTATTCGTAGACGGCTTCGCTCTTGCCCGCAGCCGCCGCAGTATCGATTTCGGCCGGGATCAGGCGCTTGGACGCCGGGATCTGGCTGATGACCGATTTGAACTGCGAATAGAACAAAGTGACCACATCGGCGCGGCCTTCAGTGAATTCCGCCGTGATCTGTTCCGAGATCGGCGCCACGACGTCGAGCGTCAGAACCTTGGTGCCCGACAGGTCGTAGGATTCGACAACGCGGTTACCATACAGGCGCTTCAGCTGGTCGCGGCCCTTGCGGCCGACCGTGATGATGCGGACGTCGCGGCCCTGGGCAATCTGGCCGTCGATGAATTCGCGGGCGGCGCGGACGATGGCGGTGTTGAAACCGCCGGCCAGACCGCGATCCGCCGTGGCGACGACGACCAGCTGATTGGTTTGCGAACCGGTGCCGGCCAGCATCTTCGGAGCGTCACCGCCCGAGATACGGCTGGCCAGGCTGGCGATAACGGCCGCCATGCGCTTGGCGTACGGACGGGCGTTTTCCGCCGCGTCCGTGGCGCGCTTGAGCTTGGCCGCGGCCACCATCTGCATCGCTTTCGTGATCTTCTGCGTGGCTTTCACGCTTCCGATCTGATTGCGCATGTCCTTCAAGCTGGGCATGAAGTGAGGTTCCCCTTAGGCCTTAAGCGAAGCTGGCGGTGAAGTCGGTGATGACCGCCTTCAGCTTGTCTTCCAGCTCGGCCGACAGGGCCTTCTGGTCACGGATGGCGCTGAGCAGATCAACATGACGCGTGCGCAGCAGCGACAGCAGGTCCTTTTCGTAGCGGCCGACGTCACCGACAGCCACCTTGTCAAGGTAACCACGCGTACCGGCATAGATGACCGCGACCTGCTCTTCAACCTTCAGCGGCGAATATTGCGGCTGCTTCAGCAGTTCCGTCAGACGGGCGCCACGGGCCAGCAGGCGCTGGGTAGCAGCATCCAGGTCCGAGCCGAACTTGGCGAAAGCGGCCATTTCGCGATACTGGGCCAGGTCGCCCTTAATGGCGCCGGCAACCTGCTTCATCGCCTTGATCTGGGCGGACGATCCGACGCGCGACACCGACAGACCGACGTTCACGGCCGGACGGATGCCCTGATAGAACAGGTCGGTTTCGAGGAAGATCTGGCCGTCGGTGATCGAGATCACGTTGGTCGGAATGAACGCCGAAACGTCGTTGCCCTGGGTTTCGATGACCGGCAGAGCGGTCAGCGAGCCTGCGCCGCGGTCGTCGTTGAGCTTTGCAGCACGCTCCAGGAGACGCGAATGCAGGTAGAAAACGTCGCCCGGATAGGCTTCGCGGCCCGGCGGACGACGAAGCAACAGCGACATCTGACGGTAGGCAACGGCCTGCTTGGAAAGGTCGTCGTAAGCGATCAGCGCGTGCTGGCCGTTGTCACGGAAGTATTCACCCATCGCGCAGCCGGCGAACGGCGCGAGATACTGCATCGGAGCCGGGTCGGAAGCGGTAGCAGCAACGATGATCGAATACTGCAGCGCGCCACGCTCTTCGAGAACCTTGACGAACTGCGCAACAGTCGAACGCTTCTGACCGATAGCGACATAAACGCAATAAAGCTTGTCGTTGTCCGGGCCGTTGTCGTGGATCGGCTTCTGGTTCAGGAAGGTGTCGAGAATGATGGCAGTCTTGCCGGTCTGGCGGTCGCCGATGACGAGTTCGCGCTGGCCGCGACCGACCGGGATGAGCGCATCGATGGCCTTGAGGCCGGTCGACATCGGCTCATGAACCGACTTGCGCGGAATGA
>CBFGPQ010000315.1:0-2765 GCA_965650705.1 uncultured Asticcacaulis sp.
ATATTGGCGACTTTTTTATGAATCATATAGTTATACTTGCGTACTATTTACTTCACTAAGTTTAGGTTGCGACCCGCAACACACACAGCGCGCGTATTGATGATCGCATGACACCCACCTCGAAAGAACACGTCGTGCTGCTGCACGGCATCGGCGAAACGCCGTGGCAGATGGCGCTGATCGAAGGCGCGCTCAAGGCGGCGGGCTTCGGCGTCACCAACCTGCGCTATCCGTCGACCGAAGCCGCCACGGCCGAACTGGCCGAGCGGTTCGTCCGGCCTGTGTTCGAACGGTTCGCCGACGTGCCGAAACTGCATTTCGTCACCCACTCCCTGGGCGGGATCATGATGCGCTACCTGCTCCAGGACCAGTTGCCGGCCAATCTTGGCCGCGTCGTCATGCTGGCGCCCGGCCACCATGGCAGCCAGATCCTTGAACTTTACCGCCGCACGCGGCTGTTCAAGGAGATGTACGGCCCCGCCGGACAGGAATGCGGCATGGGCGACCACTGCTTTCCCTGTTTCCTGGACGACAGGGCGGACTATGAACTGGGCATCATCGCCGGGACGGTATCGGGCGATCCCTTGGCCAACCTGGTCCTGCCGTGGCCCCACGACGGCCGGCTGTCGGTCGAGACCACGCGTCTCGACGGCATGGCCGACCACACCCTGGTGCCGGCCACACACGACCACATCACCTTCCACCCCCTGGCCATCTTCCAAACCCTCAGGTTCCTACAGGGCGGACGGTTCCTGAGGTTTATCGCGTCTGTCGCGCCACCCGTTCGGGCCGAGGCTCAAGCCAGGGCTTCGACGAGAATCGACATGGCCCGAGCGTAGGCGTCCGGCAAGCGCGCCTTTGCTATTGATCGTTCTGGTACTCAGCCACCAGAAGCCGCAACCATTCCGCAAATGAGCCGCAGATGAGTTCCGGCGTCTGATCGGGACCTAACTCATGGTTCCAGAAGACGATCCGATGTTCTGCGTCCACTGTCGCGCGGGTATCCAGGCAGTACTGGTTGCCCAAACCATCATTATAGAATATCACCAGATAAGGCGGCAACGGCGGGTACATTTCCGTGCGCTCGCTCAAGGTGACGTCCTTAAGCCGCCGCCACGGCTCCGCATCCGCCCCTAGGCCGTAGAGCTCCTCTGATCCGATGCTCAGCCATCCGAATGTCGTCAGATAGTCCGCAAAGCTTCCCACAAACCGGACGCCGAGGCTTTGTTCACAATCGGCAATTTCCTTGGCGGTCGCACCTCGGCCGTGCTCAACTTCGCCATGGAAATCACTGAGGATGGCACCGATCACGTCTGAGGTCATGGTCTAAATTTCGCAGCGTTTATATGCCAAGGCAAGAGAGCCGCACATCCCGGCGGGGCGAATCCCCCTTCTCCTCCCTGTGCGAAGCATGGGAGGGGGACCGCGAGCGGAGCGAGTGGTGGTGGGGTACCCGCCCTACTCCCTTGCCTGGGGCCTTAAGACCTGCGCGGCGGCGCGATGCCCCTCGCCCCACACCTTCAGCGTGCCGTCGGCGCGGAACTCGCCGGTATAGCGCCTGCCCCGCCCCGGAAGCCCGCCCATCTCTTCTTCCAGCGTAAAGGCGATGCGATTGCCGCGCACCCTGACCGGCACGGTCTCGATATGCGCGCAATAGCGTTCGCAGTCGTGGACGGTGACGACGGGCGCCTGGCCGGGGCGGAAATCGATGGCCATGCCTTCGGTGGCCTCGGCGCCTTCGCGGTAGACGATGTTGGAGTAAAAACCGGCAAAGCGCCCGCCTACCGCAGCGCTGTCCTGCGCCACCCGGATCAGCCGCGCGTCGCGCTTTTCTGACGCAAAGTCCATGCCGGCCAGGCTTGGAACCACGACCGGCTGTCCGGGCGCGGGCGCATCGACGCTTGCCGCTTCGTCTTCGGGCCGCAGGATCTGGGCGTTCCACAGCCGCCCCTCGCTCCTGAGCACCAGGGTTCCGTTCTCACGCAGCTCACCGGTGAAGCGCCCCCCGGCGCCGCGCCCCAGGTCGACGCTGAAGGTAATACGCTTGCCGTTGAGTTTCAGCGGCACCTCGACCGGCGGGCCGCACTGACGCTCGCAGTCCGTGACGATGGCGGTCCGCTCGCGCAGCTCGACGCGCATGCCATGCGTCTCGCCGTTGGTATCATCGACGCGGACATTGGAATAGACGGTGGCGTGCGCCGACAGCGGCAGCCCGGCCAGGGCCGCCACGGTCAGCAAGAGTTTGAGGTGCATCGATCGTCCCCGCATGAGGACGATCGTAACATCCTACGGCGCCGATGTCACAGGCTGACTTCGGCGACCTTGTCCTTGAAGTCTTTCTTGGGGTCGGCGCCGAACAGCATCTTCACCCCGGCCAGCAGGCTCGATGCGTCGATCCACACCTTGGCTTCGGTCGGGTCAAAGCGCAGCAGGCACAGCTTGGGGTCGTCCTTGCCCTCTTCGTACCAGGCGGCGATGAACGGGTTCCACAGCCGGTCGATGACGGCGCGGTCGTTATCGACGGTCAGCCGGCCATCGATGCTGGCGAAGACGTCGTGGCCCTTGCTTGAGAAGGCGAGGCTTGCGGCATTGCCGGGCTTGAGCGCTTCGACGGCGTGGGTCTCGGTCGAGGTGAAGATCCAGAACGGCCCGCGGTCTTCGTCGCCGTCGGGCAGCACGGTCATGGGCTTTGAGCCCGGCGTGCCTTCGACCCACAGCATGGCGGTGCGGTCCGAGCGGATGGCTTTCCAGAATTTGCGTTCGAT
>CBFGPQ010000316.1:0-2750 GCA_965650705.1 uncultured Asticcacaulis sp.
CGACGGGTTTGAGTTCCCGCCGGTCTTCAAATGGCTGATGGAAGCCGGCGGCATCGACAAGCACGAGATGCTCAGAACATTCAACTGCGGCGTCGGCTTTGTGCTGTATGTGTCGCCGAAGAACGCCGATGCGGTTCTGGCGGCGCTGCTGAACGCCGGCGAGGACGCGTTTATCTGCGGCCAGCTGGCGAAGAAGGCTTAACATCCCTTCTCCCCGTTTACGGGGAGAAGGTGGTCCGGAGGACCGGATGAGGGGCAATTCCGCCGGTCGAGCGTGCACAATCGCATGTTGCCCCTCACCCTAACCCATCGCTGGCGAAAGCTATACTTTCGCTGGCGCTATACCCCTCAAACAGGGAGAGGGGATATTCAGAGCAGACATGACACAACGAATCCCAACCGCCATATTCATCTCCGGCCGTGGCTCCAACATGATGGCGCTGGTCGAAGCCGCGCAGGCGCCGGACTTTCCGGCCGAAATCGTCCTGGTCGTCTCCAATGATCCGTCAGCGGCCGGCCTCGCCTGGGCCGCCGAGCGTGGAATTAAAGCCGTGGCGGTGGATCACAAAGCCTATGGGAAGGATCGCGAAGCCCATGAGCGCGCTATCCACGGCCATTTGACCGCGCACGGCATCCAGTTCATCTGCCTGGCCGGCTATATGCGCATCCTGACGCCATGGCTGGTCGAGACGTGGAACGGCCGGATGATAAATATCCACCCTGCCCTCCTGCCCGATTTCAAGGGTCTGCACACCCACGAACGCGCCATCGAAGCCGCCGTGAAGGAGCACGGTGCGACCGTCCATTGGGTGACGCCAGGCGTCGACGAAGGCGAAACCATCCTGCAGGCGCGCGTGCCGGTCTTCCCGGAAGACACAGCCGAAGTCCTGGCCAAGCGCGTCCTGGCCGAAGAACACAAGCTTTACCCGGAGGCCGTGCGTCTGGTATTGTCCAAGCCGCTCGGGGAAGACCTTACGAATTTGTAATAGCTCATTTCTTTCTCAATTAAGGTTGCTACTGTAACATTGCCGGATGAAGTTGCTTAGAACCGTCCCATTCCTTGCCGGGATTATCGCATTTGCCTGCGCGGTACCCGCCATGGCCGAAGAAGGCATGTGGACGTTCGACAATGTGCCCGTGGCGCGCATCAACAAGACCTATGGCACGCATATCGATCAGCCGTGGCTGAACCGTCTCCAGGCCGCCACCGCCCGCATCAACAGCGGCTGCACGGGCACGGTTCTGTCCGCCGAAGGGCTGATGCTGACCAATCATCACTGTGTCTTCGAATGCCTGCGGGCGCTGTCGTCAGCCGAGGAGGACCATATCGCCGAGGGCTTCATTGTCCGCGCGCGTGAGGATGAGGAAGCCTGTCCCGGCATGGCGGCCGAGATCCTGCTCGGCGTTACCGACCACACCGCCGATGTCAACCGCGTGACGCGTGGCCTCAAGGGCGATGCTTTTCTCAAGGCCCAGAACGCCCGTTTCGCCGAGATCGAAGCGGCGGGGTGCGGCGACGATCCGGCCTTCCGCTGCCAGATGGTGACGCTTTATCAGGGCGGCCAGTACAAGCTCTACAAGTATCGCAGGTATAACGACCTGCGTCTTGTTTTCGCTCCGGAATTCCAGTCAGCCTATTTCGGCGGCGACCCGGATAATTTCAACTTCCCGCGCTATGGCTTCGATGTCGCCTTCATGCGTCTCTACGAGAACGACGCCCCGGCCGCGACGCCCCAGCACCTGAACTGGGCACCGGTGGAGCCAAAACCCGGCGAGCCGGTCTTTGTCGCCGGCAATCCCGGCTGGACCCAGCGCTTGTGGACCGTGTCACAACTGGAGACCCAGCGCGACATCATCAATCCGCCCAGCCTGGCCATGAAGTCGGAACTGCGTGGACGCCTCATCGCCTATTCGCGCATCGATGACGAGACCAAGCGGATCTCATCGGACGCCCTGTTCGGCGTTGAGAACGGCTTCAAGTCTTTGGCCGGCCAGGACCTGGCGCTGCACAATCCGCGCATCATGGCGGCCAAGCGCAAGGAAGAAGCCGCGCTGAGGGCGAGTGTCAAAGGTGCCTTCAAAAAGGAGATCGGCGATCCGTGGGCCGAGATCGCAGCGGCGCAAAAGGCCAGTGCTGAACTGTACCTGCCCTATCACTTCCTCGAGCAGGCGCCGAACAATTCCACCCTGTTCGCCATCGCCCGCAAGCTGGTGCGTCACGCCGCCGAGATGGAAAAGCCGTCGGCCGAGCGCCTGCCGGAATTCGCCGATCCGCGCCTGCCGACATTGCGCCGCGACCTGCTGTCGCCGTGGCCGATCGAAAAGCCGCTGGAAAAACTCTATCTCGAATTCCGCCTGTCGAAGGCGCGCGAATACCTGACCAATGACGCCGCCGAAACCCAGTTGCTGTTGGGGGACGACTCGCCCGAAAGCCTCGCCGAACGGCTGGTCGACGGCACGCGGCTGGATGATACTGAGTTCCGCACCCAGTTGTGGGAAGGCGGCATGGCGGCGATAGAAGCCTCCGACGACCCGATGATCCAGTACGCCATCAAGCTCGATCCGGCTGCGCGGGCTTTGCGCCAGGCGTATGATGCGCGCGTCAACAGCCCGGTACGGATTGCGTCGGAGAAAATCGCGAAGGTCCGGTTCCGTTATTACGGCACCTCGACCTATCCGGACGCCACCTATTCGCCGCGCCTCAGCTTCGGCAAGGTCGACGGTTGGACGTGGCGCGGCAAGACGATCGC
>CBFGPQ010000317.1:0-2704 GCA_965650705.1 uncultured Asticcacaulis sp.
ATGATCAACTTCACGGCCGGCCAGGCCAATATCAAGGCTGCCGCTCAGGTTTCCCAAATAAAAACAGTGATCACGGCGCGTCGCTTTATTGAAAATGCGAAGTTAGAAGAGCTGGTCGAAGCGATGCGCGGCTATGTGCGCTTCGTCTATCTCGACGATATCCGCAAGGAGATCACGCTGGCCGACAAGGTATATGCCTTTGTGGCTTCAAAGCTGCCGCGCCTGTTCGCCACGAAGGCCACGCCTGACGATATCGGCGTCATCCTCTTCACCTCCGGCAGCTTCGGCAGCCCCCGCGGCGTGGTCCTGAGCCAGCGCAACCTGGTGGCTAATTGCCGCCAGATTCAGGCGCATATCGCTCTGAAACCGGAATGGGTCGCCTTCAATCCTATGCCGATCTTCCACTCGCTGGGCCTGACCGGCGGCGTCATCCTGCCGCTCCTGGCGGGACTGCGCAGCTTCCAGTACCCGTCGCCCCTACACGTCAAGCAGATTCCGCCGCTCTTGCGCGAATCCAAGGCATCGCTGCTGTTCGCGACCGATACCTTCATCAACCAGTATGCCCGTCAGGCCGAGCCCGACGACTTCAAATCGCTGGAATTTGTCGTCTGCGGCGCTGAAAAGGTGCGCAACGAGACGCACGAATTGTTCAAGACCCAGTTCGGGGGCGTACCGATCCTGGAAGGCTATGGCGTGACCGAATGCTCGCCGGTGGTGGCCGTCAACTATCCCGACGACAATCATTACGGCACGGTCGGACCGGTCCTGCCCGGCATCGAAACGCGCCTCGACGCCGTAGAAGGCATCAAGGAAGGTGGACGCCTTTTTGTCAAAGGCCCCAATGTGATGGCCGGGTATATTAATCCAGAAAATCCGGATGTGATTGAGGCTCCCAAGGACGGTTGGCACGACACGGGGGATATCGTCACCTTCGACGATTCGGGCTTCATCAAGATTCTCGGCCGCGCCAAGCGCTTCGCCAAGATCGCCGGCGAGATGGTCTCGCTGACCGCTGTGGAACGCCTCGCTGAAGAGGTTTGGCCCGAAAATCGCCACGCGGTCGTCGCCGTTTCAGACGACAAGAAGGGCGAGCGGCTGGTGCTGATCACGGATAACACGGACGCGGACATGTCGCGCCTGACAACCTGGGCCAAGGAAAATGGTACGCCCGCCCTGGCCATTCCGAAGAAGATACTGAAGGTCAACGCCGTGCCCGTCCTGGGCTCGGGCAAGACCGATTATGTGGCGCTTCAGAAGCTGGCTGAAGTCGAGGTTCAGGCGGCGTAGGACCGCTTGCGACAAATTGCGCGGCTTGACAGTCCACGCCCCGCACCGTAAGCGCGGGAAATGGGCGCAATGACATACAAGGCAGCCAAGGCAGAGGTCCGTTTCTGGGCTTGCTTTGCCGTGGTCATGGCCCTGCTCTGCCCCTTCCTGTTTCCGGTCCAGGCGTCGGCGCAAGCCATGTCCGGCTTCATGCTGTGTGTGGAACAGGCCGACGCCCCGGCCGTGGTCGACACGGTTGCCGCACAAAAGATCGCCGATGCAACTAAGGGTAAGGCCTACCAGGGCCTGAAATGCGTCGACTGCGCCCTAGCGTCACTGACCGCCGTCGTGACACCGGCACCACAGATCGTTCCGGTCATCTACGCGACCGAACAGGTCAGCCTGACGCCCGCCGCAAATGTTGTAACCGTCCGCGCCCGCGCACTGCGACGCCCGCACTCCTGCGGCCCTCCATCTGAAATCTAAAAGCCTTTCGCCTGCGCCGGATGTGATCCGGCGCGCCTGACCGCTTTCTGATTTCGGATTCTTTCTATGTCCAAACTGTCTTCCCGCGTCCTCGTTGGCGCCCTGCTTGTCACAGCCTCCGTCCTGCCGTTCATCCCGTTTGCCGCCGACGCAGAAGAAATAGACGATCCCTCGACCGTCATCGTCACCGCCCGCCCGGATCCATTCGATCCGCCAGCCGTTAAATCAACCCGTACACGCCTATCGCGCACACCGGGCGCCGTCGCCGTCGTCGCCCGCGAAAGCTATGACAACAGCTATGCGCTCGGTCTCTTTGATACGATGAAGAATGTCTCCGGCGTCTTCGCGCAGAAGAAGTTTGGCGAAGACAGCCGCTTCTCGATCCGCGGTTCCGGCATCGGCAACAACATCCACAACCGCGGCGCCTGGCTGGCGATCGACGGCGTACCAGTCAACCAGGCGGACGGTTCCGGCGACTTCCAGGAGATGGATCCCTTAAGCGCCCGCTATATCGAAGTCTACAAGGGCGCCAACGCCCTGCGCTTTGGCGGCGCGCAACTGGGCGGTGCGGTCAACTATGTGACGCCAACGGGTGAAAACGCTGGGTACCGCACGCTTTTACGCGTCGACGGCGGCTCGTTCGGCACCTTGCGCGGACACGCCGCCTATGCCGACGTCATTGGCGACTACGATGTTTACCTGTCGACGACCCTCAGCAAGACCGACGGCTGGCGCCCGAACAGCCAGGGCGAGGCCAAACGCGTCACGTTCAATGTCGGCCGCACCTTCGGCGAGGGCCGCAGCATACGCCTGATCCTTCAGGGCAACGATGTCGCACAGCGCAATGCCGGTGCCCTGTCGCTCGACAATGCGCTGAATGCCCCACAGCAAACGACCGCCGCCAACTATTCGGCCCTGCACTTCGGCCGCAATATGACCTCGGTGCGCTCGA
>CBFGPQ010000318.1:0-2679 GCA_965650705.1 uncultured Asticcacaulis sp.
GCATGCGCTCATAGATCAGCACGTTGGCGTCAACCGCCACGGCCAGGGTCAGGATAAGGCCCGCGATACCCGGCAGGGTCAGGGTCGCCTGCATCGCCGACATGCCGCCGATCAGTAGCACTAGGTTGACGAACAGCGCCGCGACAGCCACGCCGCCGAACAGGAAGCCATAGGCCAGCAGCATGAAAATGACGACCGAAGCCAAGGCGATCACGGTCGACAGAGCGCCTTTTTGTACCGAATCCGCGCCCAGTTCGGCGCTGACGGTCCGTTGCTGTTCGATCTTCAAGGGCGCCGGCAAGGCGCCGCCCTTCAGGATGTTGACCAGTTCCGACGCGCTCTGAACGGTGAAATTGCCTTCGATAATGCCGGAACCGCCGGTGATCGGGCTGTTGATACGTGGCGCCGAGACGACCTTACCATCGAGAATGATGGCGAACTGCTTGCCGACATTCTGGGCGGTCGCTTCACCGAACTTGCGGGCACCGTCGCCATCAAAGCTGAATTCGATGGCCGGGCGCTGATACTGGTCCGCGCCGACATTGGTTTTCTTGAGGTTGTTACCCGACACCAGGACGCGCTTGCGCACGACGATCATGCCGCCGCCTTCTTCGTAGGGCAGCAATTCTGATCCTGGCGGAATGCGGCCGGCCATGGCGTCCTGTTGGGACACGCTATCGTCGACCATCTGGAAGGTCAGCTTGGCGGTCTGGCCGATCACGCGCTTGAGTTGCTCAGGATCGCTCTCGCCTGGGACTTCGACGACGATACGGTTGACACCCTGACGAACGATCGATGGCTCCTTGGTGCCCAACGCATCCACACGGCGGCGCACGACTTCCAGCGCGGCGTCCACCGCCCCTGCCGAAGTCGTCCGGATACCTTCGTCCGTATAGACCAGGTTAAAGGTCTGGTCCGCCTTGCGTTGCACGACGACGTCGCGCGTCGTCTGCTGCGCATTGACGGGCGGCGCTGTGATCTCATTGAGAATTTTGAACGCCTTGTCGCTGTCAGCCGCATTGTTGACGCGCACCGACACCGTCGTGCCCTGAGAATTCAGGCCGCTGAACTGGATGCCCTCTTCACGGAAACGCGTCCGGACGTCTTCGACCAGGTTGCTGGTTTCCTCCTTGATCAGCGCCGCTGTATCCACTTCCAGAAGCAGATAGGACCCGCCCTGCAGGTCGAGCCCGAGGTTCAGGACCTGCGACGGGAGGAAGCTCTTGATACTGTCGCGCTGGTCGGCGGACAGGAGGTTCGGCAAGGAATAGAGGAGGCCCAGAAGGGTAGCGATGAGCACAAGCCCAACCTTCCAGCGCGACAAATTCATCATGGTCTTAGCAACCTGGATACAAAAAAGGGCTCCGGACGGAATCCGGAGCCGTAATTGGCAATATTACGCCGCTTTGGAATCGTTGGCCGGCGCCGGCTCACCCTTGGAGCGGACCTCGGTGATCAGCGCCTTGACGACGCGAACGTTCACGCCCGTGGCGATTTCCAGCATGACCTCGGTCTCTTCGATGCGCGTCACCTTGCCGATCAGACCCGACGACAGCACAACCGTATCGTTGCGCTTGAGGCCGCCCAGCATTGCCTTGTGCTGCTTGGCGCGCTGCGCCTGCGGACGAATCATGAAGAAGTACATGATGGCGACAAAGCCGATCAGCATCGGCAGCATCGACAAAAGGTCGCCTCCGGGGGCCGGAGCGGCACCGGCGGCCTGGGCGAAAGCGGGCGTAGCGAACAAGAGCGTTCTCCTCAGAAGCTTTTAGGTCAGGCCAGGCGGTCGCACGCGTTCATGCGCCCCCCGGCCCTGAAATGTTTGCCATACATAAGAGCAAGCTAAAAAAGGTCAATGGATTTATCCACGCCCCCTGCCCGTCCTGACGCACCGGGCACTGCCTTATGACAAATAAGCTATGGCAGCACCAGGGTTGGATCGACCGGACGGGCGATATCCGTCGAAGGCGTATATCGGATTTCAAAGTGAAGCTGCGGACGGTCGATAACGCCGCTTTGTCCCACCTTGCCGATCACCTGGCCCTTGGCGACCTTTTCATTGTTTTTCACCGCCATGGTCTGCAGATGCGAGTAGCCGGTATACCAGCCGTTCGGGTGTTTGATGTAGACGGTATTGCCCAGTTCCTTGACCTGGTCGCCCTGGTAGACGACGACGCCGTCGGATGCGGCCTTGACCTCGATGCCGGCGTCAGCGGCGATATTGATGCCATCATTGCGCACATTCGGCGCCAGTTGGCCGAATGGGACAATGATCCGGCCCTTGACCGGCCAAGTGAAAAGGCCCTTGCCCATCTGCGCCAGTTGCGCATTGCTCGGGAAACCGCCTGACGTCGCGGGCTTCACCGGCGCTGTCGCAGTCGTGGTGGTCGTTGTTGTCGTGGTCGCAGGCTTGGTGCCCGGAGGCGCCACGGCCGGTTTGGTGGTTGTCGTGGTCGTGGTGGTGGTCGCCGGCGGAGGGGTGACGGCGGGCTTGGCCGCAGGCTTGACAGCCGCCACAGGAGCCACGGGCGCAGGCGTCGCGGGCTTGGCAGCCAGCGCCTGGTCAAGCCGCACCATCCCCGCGCCATTGGCGTGCTCTTCCTTGCCTTTGTCAACGGCATTGGCCGGCAACAGGATCTTCTGGCCGATGCGCAAGGAGGCGTTGGGCGCCAGGCCGTT
>CBFGPQ010000319.1:0-2670 GCA_965650705.1 uncultured Asticcacaulis sp.
GCGATGACGTGCCGTCTTAGCTCACTTGGTAGAGCGCCAGATTGTGGCTCTGGAGGTAGCTGGTTCGAAACCAGCAGACGGTACCATCGCCAGATTGGCGGCCCATCGGGCCCAAGATTGTTCTAGCCGACATGCCGCATGCCTCGCTCCGCCGGAACTGGTCAGGCGGTGGCAGGTCCTTCATTTGCCGGCGCATACCATGGCGAATTCCGAAACAACCCTGAATATCGTCGGTGGCGGCATTACCGGCCTGTGCCTGGCCGTGGCGGCGCAGGCGAGGGGGGGTAAGGTCCGGCTCATTGCGCGGGATGATATCGGCGATACCGCCTCGGGCATCGCCGCCGGCATGATCGCTCCGGCCCTGGAGGGGCTTCTGGAGATCGAGCCGGAGGTCGCCTATGCCCGGCTGCATCGCGCGCAACGGGTCTGGATCGACCTGATGGACGTGTGGCCAGCCGACGTTCGCGCCGTGCTGAAAAAGACGCAAATCGAGGCGCGTAGCCGCTATGTCTGGTATCAGAGCGACAACCTGAGCGACATCACCACACCGCGCCTTAGATCCATGGGCGTATCGTTTGCCGCCCTGACCGATGACCAGCTTAAGGGAATCGCCAGCGACATGGACGGGGTCGAAGTGACGGGTGACTGGCTGCTGCCGGGCCGTGAGGTGCTCGAAAGCCTGAAGGCGCTTGTTCTGACGCAGGGCGGCGAGGTATTGTCCGCCGAGGTGAAGGCCGTGTCGGCGACGACCGTGACCCTGGCCTCAGGTGAGATACTGGGCGCCGATCATGTCGCTGTGGCCGCCGGGTTCGGCGCCAGGGCACTGGCGTCGTCAGTTCCGTCGCTCGCCGTGCTTGAGCCTGTAAAGGGCCATCTGCTCGATCTGAAGGGCCAGGGCGGGCAGGGGGTGGTGCGCTGGTCGGGTGGCTATCTGGCCGATCACGTCGCTATCGCCAAGTTCGGCGCCACTATGCAGTTTGGCCAGGACAATCTGGTGATCGAGCCAGAAGTCGTTGCGGACCTCAAGGCAAGGGCGGTCGGCATGATGCCCTCGGTCGACCTGACGGGGGCCATGCCGAAAACCGGCGTCCGGGCGGCGACGCCGGATTCGTGGCCGCTGATCGGTCGGGATGCTACAGGCGTCTATGTCGCGGTGGGCATGCGTCGCAATGGTTATATCTTCGGACCCTATGCAGCCAGGCTTTTGTTGGCCATGATGACGGGCGAGGCCATGGACGCGGACGCCGCGCTTTATGACCCAAACCGGTTTTAATTTATCGCGATATTTTAGTCGAAAACCGTTTCACACTTTGGCTGCGCCGAACTTCGTTTCGACATATCGCTCGTTTAAACCGATATTAACCATGCATGGGGCAAAATTTGCCCATGCCGTTGCCGAGTAACCCGTCCGTTATGAGCCAGCTTGGGCGTGCCGCGGAAGCGGGCGCGAGCGGAGTCGCGTCAGGTGTAATGGGCTCCATTCAACGCGCGGCCGAAGCCACCGGCGTCGATTTCAGCTACCTCGTCAAGACGGCCAAGCGCGAAAGCTCGCTCAATCCGCACGCCAAGGCGCCGACCTCGTCAGCCGCTGGCCTGTTCCAGTTCATCGAGCAGACCTGGCTTGGCGTCCTGAAATCCAAGGGCGCCAAGCACGGCTACGGCGGTTTCGCCGAACACATAACGCGCGGCCGGGACGGGCGTTTTCACGTTGCCGCTGACATGCGCAAGCAGGTGCTTGGCCTGCGTTATAACGCTGACGCCAACGCCGTCATGGCGGCAGAGATGACGGCCGGACACGCCGCGTATCTGAAGGGACGGATCGGACGCGACGCGACACAGGGTGAGCTTTATGTCGCGCACTTCCTGGGGCCCGATGGCGCGGCGGATCTGATTACCGCCAATGTCAATCGTCCGGGCGCGTCTGCCGCGGCCCTGTTTCCGGCGGCTGCGCGTGCCAATCCGACCATATTTTATCGCAAAGGCCAGCCCTTGAGCGTCGCCGAGGTGACGGCGCGGCTGACCAGGACAGGCGGCAGCGAACCCATGACGCTCCAGGCCGCAGCCGAACCCAAACCTGCCGATGAGGTCTTCGGCAACCCGCAGATCGTAGCGCGTCTCGACAAGTTGCGCGCCGATGCCGCCATCCTGCAACTTGTGTTCGGCAATGGCGAAAATGAACCGGGCATGCTCTTCAATGCCCAGCTTCTGTCGGCCTTCGGGCCGGAGGATGAAGGCGGTGAGGGGAAACGCGAAGCCTTGATGAAGGCTTTCGGCGGGACCGGCGGTTACAATGGCTAATCCGACACGAGGGCGCGATACAGCCCCTCGCGATTGTGCGGCAGCAGCAGCGGCTTGACGCCCAATGATTGAAGGTCCTCCGCCTGATCACCGTTCGGCAGCAGGGCGACGATCTTCAGCCGCGCTTCTTCCTGCGTCGCGCGCAGGTTCGACAGGAAGGTATCGAGCGTCTGCCGGTTGGAGGCTTCTTGCAGGTTCTCGAAACTGCCGGTCGAGATGACGCAGGCATCCAGTCCCCCCTTTTTCGCCAGGGCCAGTGCGCGTTCCCGCGACGTCGAGGTCAGGCAGCGATGCCCCATCTCCTCGAGCTGGTCGCGCAACTGCGCCGCGCGCAGGGAATCGTTGGCCAGCAGCAGCACGCGCAGGAAGGGG
>CBFGPQ010000320.1:0-2659 GCA_965650705.1 uncultured Asticcacaulis sp.
TGGAACTGGGCCATCTGGCGGCGCGCCAGATCAGCCTGCCGCGCCTGGCGCACGACCATCTGGTCCACCTGTCACAGCAGACGGGCGACACCGTCCACCTGGGCATTCTCGACGGCGATCGTGCGCTTTACCTGGATAAAGTCACCGGCCGCCGCCGCATCGAAATCAGCTCGCATATCGGCGAGCGCCAGCCGCTGCGCTCGACTGGCCTCGGCAAGGCCCTGCTGCTCGATGAGACCGACGCGCGTCTGCGCGAAATCTATGCCCGCGAGGCGCCCGATTGGCCGAACTATGGCGTTAGCGAAGCGATCTGGATGGAACGCATGCGCCACTATCGCCAAGCCGGGTATGCCTTCGACCTCGAAGAAAACGAAGACCGCATCCGCTGTGTGGCGGCGCCCATCCGCGATGCGGCAGGCTGCATCATCGGCTCGATCAGCGTATCGAGCGCGGCGCAATATATGGACGATATCCGCATGAACGGGCTCGCCGCTCAGGTACTCGATACCGCACACGCGATTTCCGCCGAATTCGGCTGGACCAGGACAACAGACTAACAGGGAAGATGGTGGCTATGCTGCTCGAAGGACAGAAGGTATTGATCACGGGGGCATCGCGCGGCATCGGCCGGGCGACGGCGATCGAATGCGCAAAGCATGGCGCCGATGTCGCGCTCAACGTTTTCAATGACGATGAGATGGCGCGGTCGCTGGTCAGGGAGATCGAAGCACTGGGCCGCAAGGCCGTGGTGTTCGACGGCGATGTCGCCGACCCGGCGTCTGCGCCGGCCTTTGTCGCGGCAGCAGTCGCGGGCCTTGGCCGTGTAGATACCTTCGTGTCGAATGCCGGCATCTGCCCGTTCCACAGCTTCCTGGACATGCCTCAGGACGTGTTTTCGCGGACGCTGAACGTCAACTATGCTGGCGCCTACTTCATGTGCCAGGCCGCGGCCCGGCAGATGGTAAGACAAGGCAAGGATTCGCAGGGCCGTGGCGGTTCGATCATTGCCGTGTCGTCGATCTCGGCGCTGGTCGGCGGCGAGCTTCAGACCCACTACACGCCGACCAAGGCTGGTGTGCACTCGCTGATGCAGTCGACAGCGATTGCGTTGGGTCGGCACGGCATCCGCTGCAACTCCGTCATGCCCGGCACCGTCGCCACCGACATCAACAAGGAAGATCTCGCCGACCCCGCCAAGCGCGCCTACATGGAAAAGCGCATTCCACTCGGCCGCCTCGGCCGTCCGGACGATATCGCCAAGGTCGTCGTCTTCCTGGCTTCGGACCTGGCCGGCTACGTCACCGGCGCCTCGGTGCTGACTGATGGCGGCCTGTTTGTGAACCTGCAATGAGTCCGCTCATCTGAACATAAGCGATTGAGGGGACGAACAGCATGACACCCAATCCGTTGCTCGGCGTATTCTTTCATTGGCTGGGCGGCCTTGCCTCAGCCAGCTTTTATGTGCCCTACAAGCGCATCCGCCTGTGGTCGTGGGAAATCTTCTGGCTGACAGGTGGTATCTTCTCTTGGGTGTTCGCGCCCTGGCTCTTCGCCTCGATCCAGACCAGGGACCTGCTGGGCGTCATCAGTTCCGCTTCGCCAGACGTGCTTTGGGCCTGTATCGGGTGCGGCGCGTTGTGGGGCATGGGAGGCTTAACCTTCGGCTTGACCATGCGATATCTGGGCCTCAGCCTCGGCATGGCCGTGGCCTTGGGCCTGACGACCGTTATCGGTACGCTTGGACCGCCGATGTTCAATGGTACGCTTGGAGAGGTCGCGACCAAGCCTGGCGCGGTCTACACCTTTATCGGCATTGCCATCGTGCTGATCGCCATCGTTATCGTCGCCATGGCTGGTCACCGCAAGGAGATCGAACTTCCGGGGGAAAAGGAAGGCTTAAGCGAATTCAATCTCGGCAAGGGCCTGATGGTCGCTGTCTTCTGTGGCGTCATGTCGTCTTTCTTTGCCTTTGGCCTGGAACGCGGCACGCCGATCAAGGATGCCAGCCTGGCCGCCGGCACCGGACCGCTGTGGGCCGGCTTGCCGGTGCTGTGCGTGGTGCTGATCGGCGGCTTCCTGACCAACCTCATCTGGTCGGGCTACCTGATCTTCAAGAACAAGAGTGCCGGAGAATGGGTAGGTAAGTCCAAAGTGGCGGGCGACAGGATCCCACTGCTGACCAACTATCTGCTGGCGGCGTTCGGCGGAACCCTTTGGTACTTCCAGTTCTTCTTCTACACCATGGGTGAAAGCCAGATGGGCGCCTACGGCTTTTCGTCCTGGACGCTGCACATGGCCTCGATCATCCTGTTCTCGACTCTCTGGGGCTTTGCACTCAAGGAATGGAGGGGTACATCGGCTAGGACCAAGGCCTATGTGTGGACAGGTGTCCTGGCCCTAGTGGCGTCCACCGTCATCATCGGCTATGGCAATATGCTGGCGGGGTAGTTTCCCCTCCCCACAGGGTGGGGAGGTGGCGCGCTTGTCGCGCCGGAGGGGGCGACTCTGTCCGAGGAATACCCCTCCACCGCTTCGCGGTCCCCCTCCCCATTGCATGGGGAGGAGAAGATCGTTCCAGCGTTAGGCTTCTTAGAGTGACACTTTAATGATCATTGCCTCCCCGACCGACTACCGCGAAGCCGCCCGCCGCAAGCTGCCG
>CBFGPQ010000321.1:0-2635 GCA_965650705.1 uncultured Asticcacaulis sp.
CCAGCAAATGCGGATGCGCGCTGCGCATGGCCGACTGATAATCATCTCGGGCCTGGGCGTATGCAGCGTCAAACCGCGCGTCCGCGGGAACGATACTGCCGCCCTTGGTGCGGCGGACCAGCCCTTGCGGGGCAAATTCGTGCACCAGCACGGGCCGCCCATCGTACGTGCCGTCGTACAGAAACCGATCGAACAGCCGCGCGCGTTCCGCCGTCAGCCGAAGCTTGCCTTCGAGCGCTGAAACGAGATCCAGAGGATGGAACGGGCACTGGGTCATCTTGACTAGACCTATCTGGAATAAGTCTTTTTAAAGTCGTATACCAACTCGTGAAGCCTTCACAGGAAGCAGACTACCCACCCTACCCAGAGGGACGCGCTTTGCAAAGCGCGAATGAACGTAGTTCAAGCACGGTGGCGGAAGTAAGTCAATTTGATTGCTGGGCGCTTTCTGGATGTAATTGGCAGGCGATGGTCCGTATTAGGCGCAGCTAACTTGCCTCTGCTGTTTGGAGAGGCGGGCCGCGAAAATCTGACCGGCGGCTCCGGTGACGACCCGTATTCTAAGCCCCCTGAAGACCGGCATGGCTAGCCGTGGTTGAGTGGGGCGAGGCTAGCCGATTGCCGAAAGTCTGTATGCCGCAGATATCGCGTGCAAGGCACGGGCACTTGCACGATCGGCACTTAAGTGTTTCAAATGTAAAAATTGCGCCGCTTGGCGTTTTAGATTGTCGGAAACCTGATGCGCCGTACCCACGGAATGAGTCTCACCTTTGGCCTGCTTGAAACCTTGGGCCAGTCGATCGTCGCGGGTGAATTCGACAATTCGCCGTTTCCGACCGAAGCCGAGCTGGCGGTGAAATATTCGGCCAGCCGCACGGTCGCGCGCGAAGCCGTCAAGATGCTGTCGGCCAAGGGGCTACTAACGTCTCGGCCGCGTCAGGGTACGCGGGTCGAGCCGGTCGCGCGCTGGAACTTGCTGGACCCGGACGTCACGCGTTGGATGACCGAGCGTCCGTTCAGTTCCAAGGTCTATCGCGACTACACCGAGGTCCGGTTGGCCATCGAACCGATCGCGGCGTCACTGGCGGCTAAGCGGGCGTCCCAGGCGGACTTACGCACTATCCGCAGCGCGCTCCAGACCATGGAGGACCAGGCGCCGCACCACGACCTGGCCTTGCTGGCTGACATCGACTTCCACGTCGCGATATTGAAGGCGTCGGGCAACCCGTTCCTGATTCAGCTCAAGGAATTGATCCACACGGCGCTGACCATTTCGATCGGCCTGACCAACCGGATCGCCGGCCATACTGCCGATATCGGCGACCACGCCGCCGTGCTGACGGCGATCGAACGTGGCGACAGCGAAGCGGCGGAAAACGCCATGCGGCATCTTATTTCCGAAGCTCTGGAATTCATCGATTCGATGGAGGACTGAGGCGCGCCGGGGAGGGCCAAAGACGGCATGTCCGCGTGTCCTGCACGAAGACGTGTCCATATGCGCCTTGCCTGCGCGTGTGCTAGCGCTATCATGCACCGAAAGAACATATGGAGGGAATGATGAGCCAATTCGATATCAGCCGGCGCGGGCTACTCATGGCTGCCGGCGCCATGCCTTTTGTGGGATCGGCCTGTGCCGCTACGTCTTCAGGCACGCAGGCGCGCTGGGCCATGGTGGGCCTGGGCTCCTTCGCCATCGACCAGATCATGCCGACTTTCGCGCATACGAAGCATTCGAAAATGACTGCCTTCGTCTCAGGAACGCCCGCCAAGTTGAAGGAGCAGGGCGCTAAGTACGGCGTAACCCAACATTACAGTTACGATAATTTCGATGATATCGCCAAGAACGACGATATCGATTGCGTTTACATACTGCTGCCCCCGGGCCTGCATGCCGAATATACCATCCGCGCGCTCAAAGCCGGCAAGCACGTCCTGTGCGAAAAGCCGATGGCGTCCACGGCCGCCGAATGCGAGGCGATGGTCGCCGCGGCCAAGACGGCCAACCGCCAGCTGGGCGTCGGCTACCGCGTGCATTTCGAGCCCAACAATGTCGAGGCCTTGAAGCGTTTCAAAGCCGGGGAGGTCGGCGCGCTGAAGCATATCAGCGGCAAGGCCGGATTTGAGATCAATCCGCAGTACGGGCCGCACAAATGGCGCCTGGACAAGGAGATCGGGGGAGGGGGCTCGATGTACGACATCGGCATCTATGCCCTGAACGGCGGCCTGATGTTCGTCGACGAGGCGCCTCAGAGCGTGTCGGCCGTCTATACCTACGACAAGAACGACCCGCGCTTTGCCGAGGTCGAAGGCGGCATCGACTGGAAGATCGGCTTTGCCTCGGGCCTCGAGGTCAAGGGCCAGTCCTTCTATACGGGCGCATACGTGACGCGCCAGGAAGTGAACGGGGCAGGGGGCCGGATCGTGCTTGACCCCGCGTCATCTTATGATGGCGTCAGGGCCAGCCTCCAGAAGGCCGGCGCTGCCTCCCAGGCGATATCGGCGGGCGACTCACGCCAGCAGTTCGTTGCGCAGATCGACGGCTTCTCCCTGGCGGCGCTCGGCAACACACCACACCGGACACCGGGCGAGATGGGCTGGCGCGACCTGCGGCTGATCGAAGCCATGTACCGCAGCG
>CBFGPQ010000322.1:0-2633 GCA_965650705.1 uncultured Asticcacaulis sp.
CAATGGTGCCGATGTTGCAGTGCGGCTTCGAACGGTTGAATTTTTCCTTGGCCATTTTTCACTTCCGCTGTCTTCGAGCGGACCTTCATTCGGTTAGGGGTTGAAACTAAAGAATATCTTTTGGGTTGGCGGCGCGTACCACAGTCTGTGTTACGCGCCAAGGTCCTTTTTTGAAGCGCGCACCTAATCTAAAAACACGGGATAGAAATCCCAATGTTTTCAGGGGTGCGCTGCCCTCTTAGGCGTACTTCTTGATCACTTCGTCGGCGACGTGCTGCGGCACGGGCTCGTAGTGGTCGTACACCATGGTGAACTGCGCGCGGCCTTGCGACATACCGCGCAGGGTGTTGACGTAGCCGAACATGTTGGCCAGCGGCACGAAGGCGTCCACGACGATGGCGTTACCGCGCATGTCCTGGCCCTGGATCATGCCACGGCGGCCGTTGAGGTCGCCGATGACCGAACCCAGGTATTCTTCCGGCGTGACGACTTCGACCTTCATGATCGGTTCGAGCAGCTTCGGCCCGCCCTTTTCACGCAGTTCCTTGAAGGCGGCGCGCGAGGCGATTTCGAAGGCCAGGACCGACGAGTCGACGTCGTGGAAGGCGCCGTCGATCAGGGTTGCCTTGAAGTCGATCAGCGGAAAGCCGGCCAGCAGACCGTTTTCCTTGGCCGATTCCAGGCCCTTGGTGACACCCGGGATGTATTCCTTGGGGACGGCGCCGCCGACGATGGCCGACTCGAACACGAAGCCCGTGCCGGGCTCGCCCGGTTCGAACACCAGCTTGACGCGGGCGAACTGGCCGGTACCGCCGGTTTGCTTCTTGTGCGTGTAGTCGATTTCCGCCTTGCGGGTGATCGATTCACGATAGGCAACCTGCGGCGCGCCGATATTGGCTTCCACCTTGTAGGTGCGCTTCAGGATGTCGATCTTGATGTCGAGGTGCAGTTCGCCCATACCCTTCAGGATCGTCTGGCCCGACTCGTGGTCGGTCGAAACGGTAAAGGACGGATCTTCGGACGCCAGCTTGGCCAGGGCAACGCCCAGCTTTTCCTGGTCGGCCTTCGACTTGGGCTCGACGGCGATTTCGATAACCGGGGCCGGGAATTCCATGCGCTCCAGGATGACCGGCGACTTGATCGGGTCGCACAGGGTGTCGCCGGTGCGGGTGTCCTTCAGGCCGGCCAGGGCGACGATGTCGCCGGCGTAGGCTTCCTTGATGTCCTCGCGGTTGTTCGAGTGCATCAGCAGCATGCGGCCGACGCGCTCGCGCTTGTCGCGGGTCGAGTTCAGCAGGCCCATGCCGGCTTCCATCTTGCCCGAGTACAGGCGGCAGAAGGTCAAGCTGCCGACGAAGGGGTCGTCCATGATCTTGAACGCCAGAACCGACAGGGGCTCTTCGTCCGAAGCCTTGCGGGTGACTTCTTCTTCGGTCTTGTAGTCGATGCCCTTGGTCGCCGGGATGTCGGTCGGCGCCGGCAGGTAGTCGACGACGGCGTCGAGAAGCGTCTGGACGCCCTTGTTCTTGAACGCCGAACCGCAGAGGATCGGGTAGAAGGCGCCGGTCAGAACGGCCTTACGGATGCACTTCTTGATGGTCGCTTCGTCGGGCTCGTTGCCTTCCAGGTAAGCTTCCATGGCTTCGTCGTCGAGTTCGACGGCGTTGTCGATCAGGTACTGACGGGCTTCGTTGGCCTTTTCGACCAGGTCGGCCGGGATCGGCACGTCCTTGTACGACGCGCCCAGGCCGTCATTGTCCCAGACCACGCCGGTCATGCGGACGATGTCGACCAAACCGGTCAGGTGGTTTTCCGCACCGATCGGAAACTGGATCGGCACAGCCTTGGCGCCCAGACGGTCGCGGATCGACTGGACCGACTTGTCGAAGTCAGCGCCGATCTTGTCCATCTTGTTGACGAACACGATGCGCGGCACCTTGTACTTGTCGGCCTGGCGCCAGACGGTTTCGGTCTGCGGCTCAACGCCGGCGTTGCCGTCGAGAACGGTGACGGCGCCATCGAGGACGCGCAAGCTGCGCTCGACTTCGATGGTGAAGTCAACGTGCCCTGGGGTGTCGATGATATTCAGGCGCTTGCCCTGCCAGAAGGCGGTCGTGGCGGCCGAGGTGATCGTGATGCCGCGTTCCTGCTCCTGCTCCATCCAGTCCATGGTGGCAGCGCCGTCGTGCACTTCGCCGATCTTGTGGCTCTTGCCCGTGTAGTACAGGATGCGCTCGGTGGTCGTGGTCTTGCCGGCGTCGATGTGCGCCATGATACCGAAATTCCGGTAATCTTCGATCTTGTGTGTGCGGGGCATAGGGAAGCCTCAAAACGTACGGATAAATGGAAAGTAGTCCTTTTGCCTTGCAGCATCAGGACGCTTGTCTCAGTTGCAAAGTCGCGGGCGGTTTAGCTCAAACCGCCCGCGCCTCAAAGCAAAATTTTCGCGACTGCAAACCGCCGGTAAATTACCAGCGGTAGTGCGAGAAGGCGCGGTTGGCTTCGGCCATCTTGTGCGTGTCTTCGCGCTTCTTGACGGCGGTGCCGCGGTTGTTGGCCGCGTCCAGCAGTTCGCCGGCCAGCTTTTCCGTCATGGTGTTCTCACCACGCTTGCGCGCGGCGTTGACCAGCCA
>CBFGPQ010000323.1:0-2606 GCA_965650705.1 uncultured Asticcacaulis sp.
AAAGAAGGTGACTATCCAGTTAAGCATGACATTCTCCTGAATGGACTGGACCAATGAGCTACCGGCGTTTACCGATCTTCTTGATCCTAAGTGCGCCACCATAAATATACAAAGACGAGTGTAACGCTTCCTGTAAGAATGAAATTAAAACGGCCGCGCCCAAAGGACGCGGCCTAAACCCATCAGACTGTCGCCGGACGCTATTCCACAAGGTCCATGCGATATCCGATGCCGGACTCCGAAACAATCGACTTGCCCAGCCCCTCGCGGGTTTCCAGCTTGTCGCGGACCTGGCCGATATAGACGCGCAGATACTGGGTGTCTTCCAGGTGCGCCGGCCCCCAGACCTCCTTCAGGATCTGCTTGTGCGTCAGCATGCGGCCACGATTGACCAGGAAGTAGCGCAGCAGGTCGTATTCCTTGGGCGTGAAGCCAACGCGCTCACCGTCAATGAAGACTTCGTGGCGCACCAGGTCCATACGGATCGGGCCGTGGATGATCTCGGGCTCGCCAACCTCCTTGACCGCCGACTTGCGCAGGTTGGCGTGAATGCGCGCCAGCAGGACCTCGGCCGAAAACGGCTTGGTGACATAATCGTCGGCCCCGGTATTCAGCGCCGGCGCCGCATCTGAATCCTCGGAGCGCGCCGTCAGCACGACGATCGGCACGTTCGACCATTCGCGAATCTTGGTGATCACCTCCTTGCCGTCGATGTCCGGCAAGCCGAGGTCGAGCAGAATGAGATCGGGCCTGACCGAAGCCGAAAGCCGCAACGCCTGTTTACCACTGTCGCACTCGCAGACCTTGAAGTCCGCCGCATCCAGAAAAATGCTCAGCATTTTGCGGATTTCTTCCTCGTCATCCACAATCAGGATCGTATTCTTTTTCTCGAGCATGTGCGTGACTCGTGGTCCTCTCTGGTTCAAGTCTCGGTTACAGGATGTAGGTTTGCAAAAATAAAAATTAAATATGGAGGTCGCCGCCTACAAACGATACCAATGGCACTAAGTTACCGCATTCCTTATTACTTTTCCGCATTTTGTTTTCGCGCGGCAGAGTCGATATGACGCGCCAGAGCGACGTCTTTTTCCGTAAGCCCTCCAACGTCATGTGTCGTCAGGCGGACGGACACCCGATTGTAAACGTTCGACCATTCCGGGTGGTGGTCCATCTTGTCCGCGTTCGCCGCCACATCGGTCATGAAGGCGAAAGCCTTCTTGAAATTCTTGAATGTGAAGTCACGCGACAAGGCTTCGCCATCACTTGTCCATTCCGGCAAATCGCGGGCAAGGCTGGCTATCCGATCGGGGCTGAGCTTAGGAATGGCGCGTCTCCTTTGGCCGGACAAGGATATGGCAAAGCGACGCAGTTGTCGCAGCACAAAATTGTGCGCCAAATTGTCAGGCCAATTTTATCCCGCTAAGGTGTGGCGAACAGGAGAGGTAACCCCATGCTGAAACGCTTTATGAGCGCCGCCGCGCTGTCGACCCTTATTGCCTTGCCCGCGTTGGCCGGTCCCGCCGCACCGGCCAACGCGCCTGAGCTGCAATCCATTGTGCCGGCGCACGTACTGGTCAATGCCGACCGCCGCGACAGCCAGAACCTGTCAGGACCCTGGCACTATTCGGTCGATCCCTACCGCGACGGCCAGGCGGATTTCATGGGCCGCCCGGTCAATCCGCGTCATGCACGTGGCTCTGACACCAATGTCGAAAAGACCTCAAAGGAAAACCCGAACGCCCTGTTCGAATACGATCTGCGCCGGTCGCCGGAAGCCCAGGTCCCGTCGTCCTGGATCGGCCACAGCCCGGAAATGCGTTATTACAACGGACTTGTCTGGTATCAGAAGAGCTTCGACCGCAAGCCCAGGGAAGCCGGCAAGCGCGTCTTCCTGCGTTTCGGCGCCGTCGACTACAAGGCAAGCATCTACCTCAACGGACAGTCGATCGGTCAGCACGAAGGCGGCTTCACGCCGTTTGCCTTCGATGTTACGGACGTGCTGAGGGAGAAGGACAACAACCTGGTCGTGGCCGTCGATTCGGTGCGCAATGCGGATACGGTGCCGCCGACGGTCACCGACTGGGAAACCTATGGCGGAATCCTGCGCGATGTGCTGCTGGTCGAGACGCCCGAGACCTGGATCGATGACAGTTTCGTCCGCTACACCAAGGATGGCCGCATCCTGGCAGATATCGCCATCGAAGGTCCAGGTAAGGCCAATCAGGCCGTAGAGGTTGTCGTAGAAGGCCTGAACCTGACGCTGAGAGGCTCAACCAATGCCGAGGGCCACGTCGCTTTGAGCATCAAGGCGCCGCGCGGCCTCAAGCTATGGTCGCCGGAAACGCCGACGCTTTACAATGTGACGGTCAGGGCCGGTGCCGATGCGCTGAAGGACCGGATCGGTTTCCGCACGATCGAGGTCAAGGGCACGCAGATCGTGCTCAACGGCAAGCCGGTTTTCCTGCGTGGCATTTCGCTGCATGAAGAGGAGTTCGGCCTGAACCCGGCGCGGATCATCACACCGGAAGCGTCGCGAGCCCTGCTGAGCGATATCAAGTACGGGCTGAACGGCAACTATGTCCGGCTGTCGCACTATCCGCATTCGG
>CBFGPQ010000324.1:0-2604 GCA_965650705.1 uncultured Asticcacaulis sp.
CAGGTTGAGGTACTGATATTCGGGGTGATCAAACATGCCGCGCACTTTATAGAGGAACCGATTCTACGCTGAGAGTTTACCCGTCATGACCCTGCCCGTCTATCACGACCGCGACTGCGACCTGTCGATCATCCGCGACCGGAAGGTGCTGGTCATCGGCTATGGCTCGCAGGGGCGGACCCAGGCACTCAATGCCCGCGACTCGGGGGTGACGAAGATCAAAGTGGCGCTGAAACCCGGCTCGGTCACGCGGGCCAAGGCCGAGGCCGATGGCTTTGAGGTCGTGACTGTCGAAGACGGCGTCAAATGGGCCGATGTCCTGGTCGTCCTGACCTCCGACGAAGCGCACCAGTCGCTGTTCCGCGACGAGATAGCGCCGCACTTGCGCGCCGGTCAGGCGCTGGTCTTCGCCCACGGCCTGTCGGTTAATTTTAGCCTGGTCACGCCACCATCCGATGTCGATGTGCTGCTGGTCTCGCCGAAAGGCATCGGCCCGCGCATCCGCGACATCTATGTGGCGGGCGAGGGCGTCTTCTGCCTGTTCGCCGTCCAGCAGGACGCCACCGGCAACGCCAAGGCTTTGGGGCTGTCATTCGCGGCGGCGCTCGGTTGCGGTCGCAAAGGCATATTGGAAACCACCATGAAGGCCGAATGCGAAAGCGACCTGTTCGGCGAGCAGGTCGTGCTGTGCGGCGGCACGCGCGAACTGGTGATGTCTGGCTTCCAGACGCTCGTCGATGCCGGCTATCCGCCCGAGGTGGCGTGGTTTGAAACCTGTTACGAGCTGAAGCTGGTCGTCGATCTCTTGTGGGAACTGGGCATGTCGGGCGGTTTCGCCAAGATTTCCAACACTGCCGAATACGGCGCCTATCTGACCGGCCCGCGCGTTATCAACCACGCGTCGAAAGCCGCCATGCAGGACGTGTTGAAAGATGTCCAGTCGGGTGATTTTGTCCGCCGGCTGATGGCCGACTATAATGCCGGCAGTCCCGACCTGCTGGCGCGGCGCGAGGCGTTGAAGGACAATCTGCTCGACCGGACCAAGGGCTATCTGGACGGATTGTCGAAGTAGAACCAGGCCGGTCTCGGTTCCCAATTTGGTAGGGGCGGGAAAGGGACAATGGCGTTTGCCCGATAAGGTGCCATGACGGTTGCCGCATATCGGTCAGCGAACTGTTCGCGTTCCCTTTGCGGACGGGCGAAATACAAGTTCCGCAACTCTTCCCAATCGCCTTTGACATTCCTGACTTTTTGCGTGAAATCGACGTTATGACCAATTTCATGCGGTAATGTGCGAAACAGCTGCGTGTTCCGTATAGCGTCTGGCGGGCAGGTTATCTCGATATTCTTGGCGCCGGCCATAACCCTATGACCATCGGCTTTTAAATCTTCCAGTTCGCGAGCAAAGACCGGGCCGATATCCTTATCGATCTTGTAGCTGTAATCGTGTGCGATGGCTTCGATAACGACACTGGTGCCAGAATGTTTGCCGAAATCTGCCCAATAAGCCATGCGGCCCCGCACAGGACTAAATATGCGTTCCTTGCGTTTGGGCTGACGAAATACGATCAGGTCGATGCCATGTCGGTCGATCTCGGGGATAAGCTTCAGGACCTCTAAAACATCAGGCACGGAGAGATAATAGAAGGAGCCGTCAAGAGTGGGCTCGATCAGAACTGTAAATTCATGTGGTCCGAGCATCATTGATGACTCGACCGGATTGACGAGCCGTTCATAGAAACGGTGGTCACCCTGTTGTGGCGAGGGAATGGCAAAAGTGCTCCGGCTTTTGAACCCTTGCGCGGTCGTGCCGATGTTTCGGCTGCGCCGTGCGGGGTTGCGGCCTGATGCACCTACCATTTCAGTTCTTTCTCCCCCCTCAGCATCGCCTCGACCTCGTCAGTATGCTTCCGCACGCCATTGTCGTGAAGGACCAGCGGCGGCAGCAGGCGCAAGGGCGCGCGGCCCAGGCGCCTGGCGCGGACGATGACACGCTTGGCCTCCTTGTCGGCAAAGGGCTGGATCGGGCGGATCGCGAATGAGCCGGCTTTTTCAGACAGACCGATGAGAATATCGCTCAGGCGGTCGGCGCGGTGGATAAAGACGATGTCGCCGCCGTCTTTCACCGCCGCCAAAGCAAAATCGAGCCATGCGCCAAGTCCGTCATCCGCGATCCACGCCGGACGTTTGGCTTCATGCGGCGGCCGCAGGGTGTATGGATCGTCGAAATAGGGCGGATTGGAAAAGACAAGGTCGAAGCGTTCCAGCTCAAACGCTTTAAAGCCTGTCCCGACATCGCCCTCGATGATCGCGATATTGTGCATTGCATTCAAAACCACGTTACGGTGGGCGAGGGCGGCGTAGACCGGTTCGCGCTCGATGCCGGTCAGGTCGAGGTCCGGACAGCGGGCTTTCAGCGACAACAAAGCGCCCCCCGCGCCGCAGCCCAGTTCCAGCGCTCTCAAGGGTTTGCGCCGTTCGTTGATCGCGCCCGCACAGGCTGCCGCCAGCAATGCGCCATCCATGCCGATACGATAGCCCTTGGCGGGCTGCATCACTTTGACGCGCTGCCCCAGGAGATGCGTAAAAGCCTCAGATGTGTCA
>CBFGPQ010000325.1:0-2564 GCA_965650705.1 uncultured Asticcacaulis sp.
ACAGGAGCAAGAACGGACGGTGTCGTGATTGGCCGTCCAGACCTTGAAACATCTGCACGGACAACGCGTGCATACAAATTGTGTGAAAGGCAGGCGGTGTCGTAGTTGGCCGTCTGACAGGCAAACACCATGGCGGACGATTCCGGCCGGCTCAATCAGGTCTTCGCGGAGACCTCGTTCCTCTACGGCGCAAACGCCGTGTTCATCGAAATGATGCAGGAGAGGTGGGCCGAAGATCCCAACTCCGTGCCGCCGGAATGGCGGGCCTTCTTCGATCAACTGCTCGACCGCCCCGACAATGTGAAAGCCAACGCCGCCGCCGGCAGCTGGGCCAATCCGGGCCAGGGACCGCGCGACGAACTGATTTCTGCCATGGACGGCTTCTGGCCGGCGGTTGCCGCCAAGGTCGAAAAAGGCATCCAGCAGCGTAACCCGCAAGCCTCCACCGCCGATACCCAAAGCGCCGCGCGCGACTCGATCCGCGCCCTGATGCTGATCCGTGCCTTCCGCATCCGTGGCCACCTGCAATCCAATCTCGACCCGCTGGGCATCGAGCCGCCGATCCAGAACCCGGAGCTGACGCCGGAATACTGGGGCTTCACGGCCGCCGACCAGGATCGCCCGATCTTCATCGACGGTGTGCTGGGCCTTGAGACGGCGACACTGAAGGAAATCCTGGCCATCGTCCGCCGCACCTATTGCGGCAATGTCGGCGTCCAGTACATGCACATCTCCGACCCGGCCGAAAAGGCGTGGGTGCAGGAGCGCATCGAAGGCCGCGACAAGGAAATCACCTTCACTAAGGAAGGCAAGATCGCCATCCTTAAGAAGCTGGTCGAAACCGAAGGCTTCGAACGCTTCTGTCACCGCCGCTTCCCGGGCACCAAGCGCTTCGGCCTCGATGGCGGTGAAGCCATGATCCCGGCGCTGGAGCAGATCATCAAGCGCGGCGGCGCGCTCGGCGTCAAGGACATCATTTTCGGCATGGCCCACCGCGGCCGCCTGAACGTCCTGGCCGGCGTCATGGGCAAGCCCTATCGCGCCATCTTCCACGAGTTCCAGGGCGGCTCGACTCTGCCGTCGGACATCGAAGGCTCGTCGGACGTCAAGTATCACATGGGCGCCTCGTCGGATCGTTCGTTCGACGGCAACAATGTCCACCTGTCGCTGACGGCCAACCCGTCGCACCTGGAAATCGTCAACCCGGTCGTGCTCGGCAAGACGCGCGCCAAGCAGGCCTTCCAAAACAAGGGCAAGAATGATGCGTCGCCGGATCGTGGTGGCGCGGTCGGCCTCCTGATCCACGGCGACGCCGCCTTCGCAGGCCAGGGCGTCGGCATGGAATGCTTCGCCCTGATGGGCCTGAAGGGTTACAAGACCGGTGGCACCATCCACTTCGTCATCAACAACCAGATCGGCTTCACGACGTCTCCGCGCTTCTCGCGCTCGACGCCGTATCCGTCGGATGTGGCCCTGATGGCCCAGGCGCCGATCCTGCACTGTAATGGCGACGACCCCGAAGCCGTCGTCTTTGCGGCCAAGATGGCGACCGAGTTCCGCCAGAAGTTCGCCAAGGATGTGGTCGTGGACATGTTCTGCTACCGTCGCTTCGGCCACAACGAAGGCGACGACCCGACGTTCACCCAGCCGATCATGTACGCCAAGATCAAGAACCATCCGTCGACGCGCGAACTGTACGCGCAGCGTCTGGTTCAGGAAGGCGTCGTGACGCAGGCCGAAGTCGATGGTTTCGTCGCCGAGTTCGACAAGTTCCTCGACGAAGAGTTCGAAGCCGGCAAGGCCTATCGCGCCACCAAGGCCGACTGGCTGGACGGCAAGTGGCAGGGCCTGGGGCTGCCGGAGGAAGACGAGCGCCGTGGCACCACCTCGGTTCCGCGCGCCAAGCTGGTCGAACTCGGCAAGAAGATCACGACCATCCCGAACGACATCGACATCCACAAGACGCTGAAACGCGTCATCGAGGCGCGCCAGCAGATGATCGCCACCGGTGAAGGTCTTGACTGGGCCACCGCCGAGAGCCTTGCCTTCTGCTCGCTGCTCGACGAAGGCTTCCCGGTCCGCCTGTCGGGCCAGGACTCGATCCGCGGTACGTTCTCTCAGCGCCATTCGGGTTGGGTCGATCAGACAACGGAAGAACGCTACTTCCCGTTCAACCACATTCGTGACGGCCAGGCCCTGTACGAAGGCATCGACTCGGCCCTGTCCGAAGAAGCGGTGCTGGGCTATGAGTATGGCTACAGCCTGGCCGATCCGAACACGCTGACCCTGTGGGAAGGGCAGTTCGGCGACTTCGTCAACGGTGCCCAGGTCATCATCGACCAGTTCATCACCTCGGGCGAGCGCAAGTGGCTGCGCATGTCTGGCCTCGTCATGCTGCTGCCGCACGGCTACGAAGGGCAGGGGCCGGAACACTCGTCCGCACGCCTCGAACGCTTCCTGCAGCAGTGCGCCGAGGACAATATCCAGGTCGCCAATTGCACGACACCGTCGAACTACTTCCACATCCTGCGCCGCCAGATCCACCGGCCGTTCCGCAAGCCGCT
>CBFGPQ010000326.1:0-2553 GCA_965650705.1 uncultured Asticcacaulis sp.
GAAAACCGCGGCGTCGTCCACGTCATCGGGCCGGAAATGGGCCTGACCCAGCCGGGCTTCACCGTCGTCTGCGGCGACAGCCACACCTCGACCCACGGCGCCTTCGGCTGCATCGCCTTCGGCATCGGCACCTCGGAAGTCGGCCACGTCCTGGCCACCCAGTGCCTGGCCCAGCGCAAGCCCAAGACCATGCGCATCAATATCACGGGCAAGCTCCAGCCGGGCGTCACCGGCAAGGACGTCGCCCTGACCGTCATCGCCACGCTCGGTTTCTCGGGCGGCACCGGCTACGCGCTGGAATATGCCGGCCCGGTCATCGAAGCGCTCGACATGGAAGGCCGCATGACGGTCTGCAACCTGTCGATCGAAGCCGGCGCCCGTTGTGGCATGATCGCCCCCGACCAGAAGACAGTCGAATGGCTGCGCGGCCGCCAGTACGTGCCGCAAGGCGCCGCTTTTGACGAAGCGGCCAAGGGCTGGCTGGCCCTGGCGTCGGACGAAGGCGCTGTGTTCGACAAGGAAATCACCATCGATGGTTCGGCCATCGAACCCATGGCCACGTGGGGCACCTCGCCCGACCAGGGTGCCGCCATCGCCAAGGGCGTGCCCATGCCCAAGGGCGAGGACGACGAACGCGCGCTGAGGTACATGAAGTTCACCGGCGGTGAGAAGCGCGAGGCCGAAAAGGTCGACGTCGTCTTCATCGGTTCGTGCACCAACGGCCGCATGGCCGACCTGCGCGCCGCCGCCGCCATCATGAAGGGCCGCAAGGTCGCCGAAGGCGTCCGCGCCCTGATCGTTCCGGGTTCGGAATGGGTGCGCGTCGAAGCCGAAAAGGAAGGCCTGCACGAGATATTCCTGGCTGCCGGCGCTGAATGGCGTCTGCCGGGCTGTTCGATGTGCATCGCCATGAACGGCGACTTTGTCCTGCCGGGCCAACTGGCCGTCTCGACCTCCAACCGTAACTTCGAAGGCCGCCAGGGTCCGGGCTCGCGAACCGTGCTGGCCTCGCCGGCCACCGCGGCCGCTTCGGCCATCGCCGGCCACGTCGCCGATCCCCGTCAATTCATGGCTCTTGAGGAGGCTTGATCCACATGTCCAACCAGGAACCCGTCAACACCTTCTCATCGCGCATCGTCGTCCTGCCCGAAGCCAATATCGACACGGACCAGATCATCCCCGCGCGCTTCCTGACGACCACGACCAAGGCCGGCCTGGGTAAGGTCGCGTTCAATGACTGGCGCTACAATGCCGACGGCTCCGACAAGCCGCACATCCTGAACACAATCGACCCGACCGAGCACCGCGTCCTGGTCGGCGGCAACAATTTCGGCTGCGGATCGTCGCGCGAACACGCCCCGTGGGCGCTGATGGACTATGGCTTCAAGGCCGTCATCTCGACCGAAATCGCCGACATCTTCAAGTCGAACTGCCTGAAGAACGGCCTTCTGCCGATCGTCGTCGACAAGGCCGTGCACGACAAGCTGCTGGCCAACCCGCAACAGCGCGTCTCGATCGACCTGGAACAGAACAGCCTGACCCTGGAAGACGGCACCGTCATCACGTTTGAGATCGAAGCCTTTGCCCGCCAGTGCCTGCTGGAAGGCGTCGACGCCATGGGCTGGCTGCTGAAGCGCCTGCCCGATATCGAAAAGTTTGAACAATCGCACGGAAAGGCCGCGTAATGGCAAGCTTCAACATCGTCGTCCTCCCCGGTGACGGCATCGGTCCCGAAGTCGCCGCCGCCGGCGTCAACGCACTGAAGACCATCGGCGACGTCTACGGCCATACCTTCAACTTCGAAGAAAAGCGCATCGGCGGCATCGCCATCGACACCGACAACAACCCGTACCCGGAAGACACCGACCGCGCCTGTCTGGCGGCCGATGCCGTGCTGCTGGGCGCTGTCGGCGGTCCGAAGTGGGACCTCGGCAAGCAGCGTCCGGAACAGGGCCTCTTGGCCGTCCGCAAGTCGCTGGGCCTGTTCGCCAACCTGCGTCCGATGGATGTCAAGGCGTCGCAGGTTCACCGCTCGCCGCTCAAGGCCGAAGTGGTCGAAGGCTCGGACATGCTGATCGTCCGCGAACTGACCGGCGGTCTCTATTTCGGCAAGCAGACGCGCACCGAAACGCAGGCCATTGATGAATGCGTCTATACGGTCGCGGAAATCGAGCGCGTCGCCCGCGTCGCCTTCGACGCCGCGCGCAAGCGCCGCAACAAGGTGACCTCGGTCGACAAGGCCAATGTCATCGAGACCAGCCGCCTGTGGCGCGAGACGGTCATCCGCCTGCACCGCGAAGAATATAACGATGTCGAGCTGGAGCACGCCCTGGTCGACTCGATGGCCATGCACTTGGTCACCCGCCCGCGCTCGTTCGATGTCGTGGTGACCGAGAACATGTTTGGCGACATCCTGTCCGACCTGGCCTCGGTTCTGCCGGGCTCGATCGGCCTGCTGGGTTCGGCGTCGCTCGGCGCCACGGGCAAGGGTCTCTATGAGCCGATCCACGGCTCGGCGCCGGACATCGCCGGCAAGGACCTGGCCAACCCGAT
>CBFGPQ010000327.1:0-2455 GCA_965650705.1 uncultured Asticcacaulis sp.
ATGTTGCCGCGAAGCTGTTTGCGGCTGAGGCTTTCGAAATCGAATTCTTCGACGCGGGGGTTACCGTTTTGCTGGCCGTTGAGCACGACGACACGGGTCTCTTCCGTGTGCGTCGCGTCGATTAACATGGTTTTTGACATTAAAGGGGTCTCCGGAGCGCCGGCACGCAGGCGCACGCAAGGCCGCGCTTTGGCGGCGTTGGGCGGTGGCGGGAGCGGGGCGCTGATAGGGGGTGTTGGGGCGCGCGCTAGGAGCGGCAACGTCATGTGCGACGTTAGTGCTCACGGACATTCCAGTGCGGACGTGTAAGGCGCAGCCCATAAGATATTGTTCCAACTCGGATTTGCGCTCCATGTGCGGTGCGCAACTTATTCGGCGTCATGACGGTCAGGCGGCAGAAAGTGCAGACCATCCGGCGAAAATGGCCTCAGGAGAGCCACCGCTGAATGACAGGCTGCGAGATAGTGCCGCAATTTCGTCGTGACAAGGTTCGCCGTATTCTTTGTCCAGCGCCGATGGCGCCGTACCGGACTCGGGAAAGTGGCGATACCTGTTTGCAACATGGCGCGAAAAAGCATCGTGCGTCAACGCAATTTTCGACGCCTGAGGCGATTGCGCCACCTTATTGCCTCCTGAACGGCGAATTATTGGCCGATGCGGTATCCAGAGATAGGACATAAAGACCCTGTAAGCGTTTTGTCCGGAGTATGCGGATGATGTTCCAACAGAACCTGTCCGGGGACAGTGGCGCTCCGCGAAAAGCGTGCATACGGACGCCGGGGTCAGTCTTTAATCCTTACTTATCAAGGCCAAAGACCAAAGCCGTGAAAAACGGGCGAAGCGTCCGCGCGCTTAAGGCTTTGGTAAGGAAACAGGTTAAAGTAGCAGTAACCACGCCTTTTAATCGGATTTCTACACCGGTCAGGCATAGTGGTGCCACAGATAATACTGCTGCAAACATAGAATAATGTGGTGCGTGGAGTTCCGAATGCGTCTTCTGGCTGATGCCCTGAAAAGCAAGGGTGTAAGCAATTTCAAGCAATTGAAAGCGTTTTTCGCTGCTGGCATGGTATGCCTGGCAGCGGCCTGCGGCCTGCCAGCCATGGCCGCGCCGTCCGGCGATGTCGTCCGCGTGCGTATGGGCGGTTCCGGGTCGACGACGCGCATTGTCATCGAACTTGACAAAAGCGCGGCCGGCAAGGTCGTCTCGACCAGCGCCGACCAGACGCGCCATGTCCTGGCCCTGGCAGATATAAGCATGGACGCGCCGATGTCGGGGGCGGGCCAAGGCATCATCAAGGACTGGGCGCTCGAAAACGACCTGGGAAGCGCGCGCCTCAAACTGAACTTCCGTACCGGCGCGCGTATCTATAAGCGCTTCCTCCTGCCGCCCGCCGATGGCATCAGCGTCTACCGTTACGTCATCGACGTCGTGCCGGGCGACACACCGATGGATGCGGCCCCAAAGGCGACGCCGGTCGTGACCGCGACCGTGGCCCAGGCCGCACCCGTGGCGCCCGCCAAGCGCAAGAAAGTCATCGTCATCGACGCCGGCCACGGCGGCAAGGACCCCGGCGCGCGCGGCAGCAAGAGCTGGGAAAAGGACATCAATCTGGCCGCCGCCAAGAGCCTGCGCGATCGTCTCGAAAAGACCGGCCGCTACAAGGTCATCATGACGCGCGACACCGACAGCTTCGTCGACCTGCCGGCGCGCGTCCGCATCGCCCGCAGCGCTGACGCTGACCTGTTCATCTCCCTGCACTCGGATTCGGGCGGCGATGGCACCACGCGCGGCGCCAGCATCTATACGCTGTCGGATTCGGGCAGCGAACGCATCGCCAAGAAGGCCCTGGTCAAGGGCGACTGGTCGCTCAACGACATGCCGAACGACGCCATCGTCAGCCGCATCCTGGTCGACCTGACCCAGCGCGCCACCAAGAACCGTTCGGCGACCTTCGCCCAACTGGTCATGGACAATATCGGCGAGACCACGCCGCTGCTCAAGACCAGCCTGCGCCAGGCCGGCTTCGTCGTCCTGCTGGCGCCCGACGTTCCGGCTGTCCTGCTCGAAATGGGCTTCGTCAATAACGCGAAGGACGAAGCCATGCTCACCGATTCGCGGTCGCGCGACGCCATGATGGGGCAGGTGGCCAAGGCGATCGAAAAGTATTTCGAAAACGATGTGCGCTACGCCTCGCTGGCCGGCTTCCGCTAAGTCGCGCCTAAAGGTTCCAGGCAAGTCCGCTTTTACAAGGCCCCGCTGTCGCCGGCGGGGCCTTTCCTTTGGGCAATTTCGCCACATCCGCGAATGCATTCGGAAATTTCTCCGAATGGCTTTGCCTATTCCCGGGCTTTTGCTAAAGGTTAAGCCACGAGAGGTGAGGGAAGTCGTTTGGTAAAGTCGTCCGAGCGTGTGTTTGGAATGATCGCCGCGGGCGTCATGACGGTGATCGGC
>CBFGPQ010000328.1:0-2430 GCA_965650705.1 uncultured Asticcacaulis sp.
GGCGGCTGGATCGGCACCATGCCGTCGTCATCAAAGCCGTCGTCGTCGAAGGCCATTTCGGGCTGCGGGGCAGGGCGCGTCGGCGCCACCGTCGGCTGGATGCGCGGCGCGACCTTGGCGGGCGGCAGCTCGGCCACGGTCTCGAAACCGTCATCCTCCTCGTCGGCAACCACCGGCTGGGCTTTGGCCTTCTTGACCTTCGGCGCCGGAGGCTGTTTGGCCTTGGCGGCGACATTGGCGCGCAAGCCCGCGGCCAGTCCACCGGCGACACCGCCGAGGCCCGTGGCCTTAAGGCCACCACCCAGGAACTGGGCGAAGCGAAGATAGGACTGGAGCTTGAGGTTCAGGGTCTGGTTGAAGCCATAGAGCGCTAATGCGGCAAACAGGACGCTGGCAATGATGCCGCCCTCCGGCAGGCGCATGAAGGTGAAGACCGAGGCCAGCAGGTTGTTCATGCCTGAACCCCAGAAGCCGCCAAGGCTTTGGGCGATGATCGGGTCCTTGGAGGTCATGACCGGGCCGAAAGCGGCGCTGAGTGCCAGCAGGAAGAGAATGCCGAACAGGGCGTGCCGGCGGATGGCGCCACGCGTCTGGTCCGGATCGTGGTGGAAGGTGCGCAGCGTGCCGAAATAGACCATCAGGACTGCGCCCGGCCACGCCGCCAGGCCGATGGATTGCCACGACAAGTCGGATATTATGGCGCCAAAGCGGCCAAGCGCATTGCGCACCGGCGCATGACTGACGGCGTTCAGGCTGGAATCGTCCGGATGATAGGTCGCCAGCGCCACAAGGGTCGCCAGACCGCCGAGCGCGACAAAGGCGCCGCGCATACGTGCCATCAAAGGCGATTGCCAGACGGCGCGCATCCGGCTTTCAAAAATATTCCAAAGGTCGAGAGTCAGGCTGGACATGGCGATCCGGGCAAGCGTGGGAACTGACGTCCAAGTGCCATGCAAAGGGTTAATACCTGTTTACCCTATGGGTCTTTGCGCGGGATTTTTGCAGAGGCCGGGAAGGACACAAAGCCGCATTGCGCTTTGTGGGTGCGGCTTTATGATACTCGCCATGGAACATTTCGACGTGATTATAGCCGGTGGCGGCATGGCGGGCATGACGCTCGCCCTCGCTCTGAAATCGGGGGGGCTCGACGTCGCGGTTGTCGAGCGCCAGCCTTTTTCCGAACAACTCGATACCGGCTTTGACGGCCGCGCCTCGGCGATCGCCTATGCCTGTTTCCGGCAGTGGAAGGTTTTGGGCGTGGGCGATGCGCTCGAAACGTCGGCCTGTCGCATGGATGAGATCATGGTCACCGACGGCCACCTGCCGGGTCCCGCCAGCCGCAAGCCCTTGCCCTTTTTCCTGAATTTCAAGGCCGAGGAAATTTCCGATCGCACAGGCGATGAGCCGCTCGGTTATATGGTCGAGAACCGGCTGGTGCGTCAGACGCTTTATGACGCCATCCGCGAACGACACATCAACCTGATCGTTCCGGCCAGCGTCACCGATATGACGGAAACCGGCGGCTTTGCCGAGGTGACGCTGAATACCGGCCAGCGTCTGCGCGCCAGCCTGGTTGTTTCCGCCGAAGGCCGTAACAGTAAACTACGCGAGAAGGCCGGCATCAAGCATATCAACTGGGACTATGACCAAAGCGCCGTTGTTGCCACGGTGAAGATGGAGCGGCCGCACAACCACGTCGCCTATGAGCATTTCCTGCCGTCGGGGCCGTTTGCCATCCTGCCTCTGACTGAAAACCGCGCCTGCATCGTCTGGTCGGAAACGCACGCCAAGGCAAAGGCCCTGATGGATGTGCGTGACAGCCTGTTCCACGACCACCTGATGACCCGGTTCGGCGACTTTTTAGGTAAGGTCGAGCTGGTCGGTCCGAAGTTCATCTATCCGCTGGGCCTGGGACTGGCCGAAGAGATGTACAAAGGCCGCCTGGCGCTTTTGGGCGATGCGGCGCACGGTATCCACCCTATTGCAGGGCAGGGGCTCAATCTTGGTTTGAAAGATGTTGCGGCCCTGGCCGAAGTGTTGGTCGATGCGGCGCGTCTTGGCGAAGACCTGGGCTCTGCCCTGGTGCTGGAACGCTACGCCAAATGGCGGCGCTTTGACAACGTCTCGACCTCGGTGGTGATGGACGGCTTCGTGCGGCTGTTTTCCAACGGCAATCCACTGCTGAGGACCGTCCGCGACGTCGGCATGGGGATGTTCAACCGCATCCCGGCGCTACGCCAGTTCGTCATGGAAGACGCCGGTGCGGCCACGGGCGATCTGCCGAAACTCCTGCGCGGGCAGGGGATTTAAGCGCTTTCAGAAAAGTGCAACGCGGTTTTCTGATAAAAAGCGCGACCAGAATCAAGCCTTGACCGGATCGAATTTGCGGGCCTGATCGACCAGCATGATCGGTACGCCCGAGCGGATCGG
>CBFGPQ010000329.1:0-2404 GCA_965650705.1 uncultured Asticcacaulis sp.
TCTTCCTCGGCCGTGATCGCTTCACGGACCAGATTGGTCAGCGTCACTTCGGCGGTCGGGATCAGGTAGCGATCGTCCGTCGTCTTGAAGAGGTCTTCCTCGAACTTTGGCAACTGCCCCGTGCCAAACAAGGCGTCGCCGCGCACCAGAACCGGCGGATTGACCTCCGTGTAGCCGTGCTCGGTTGTCTGCGTGTCGAGCATCCAGTGGCCGATCGCGCGTTCCAGGCGCGCCAGTTGGCCCTTGAGCACCACAAAGCGCGAGCCGGACATCTTGGCCGCGGCTTCGAAGTCCATAAGTCCCAACGCTTCGCCCAGGTCGGCGTGATCCTTGGCGGTAAAGCTCAGGATGTTCGGCGCGCCATGCTTGCGCACCTCGATATTGCCGTGTTCGTCGGCGCCTTGCGGGACATCTTCGAACGGCACATTCGGCAGAGCGGCCAACGCGTCCCGCAGTTCGGCCTCCTTGAGGCGCTCCTGCTCCTGGGCGGCGGCAATGGCGCCTTTCAGCGCCTCGACCTCGGCCATCAGTTCCGAAGCCTTCGCCTCGTCCTTCTGCGCCTTGGCCTTGCCGATTTCGCCCGACAGCTTCTTCAGTTGCGCCTGATTGGTCTCGAAAGCCGTCTTGGCGGCGCGCAGATCCTTGTCGAGAGCGATCAGGGCATCGACATCCGACTGCGCGCTATCCCGGCCACGCGACGACCAGCCGCGCACATAGGCTTCAGGATTTTCGCGCAATGCCTTGATATCGTGCATGGTTCTGCCCTCGATGTGAGAATACACGGCGCATCGCCGGAAACGACGGGCCTGAGGCAGAGGGCATAAGCGCCGTCGCGTTACGGGTCAAGGGTGCTGAGCACCCCAACTTGGGCACCCTTGCCTTGTTAAGCGGTCTTCGGACGCCGGAACTCGATAACCCGCACGCACAGGATCGAGATTTCGTAGAGCAGCCAGATCGGCAGCGACAGCATGACCTGCGAAATCGGATCGGGCGGCGTCACCACGGCAGCGACCACGACAATGCCCAAGATGGCATAGCGGCGCAACTGCCCGAGTTGCTTGGCGGTGACAATGCCAGCCAGGCCCAGAAGCGTGATGATGATCGGCAACTGGAAACAGCAGCCGAAGGCCAGCATCAGCGTGGTGATCAGCGACAGATAGTCCGACACCTTGAACATGGCCGTGACATTGACGCCAGGTGCTGCAATCTGCTGGCTCAGCGAGAACCAGAGCACCATCGGCAGGATCAGGAAGTAGACCAGAGCCATGCCAATGACGAACAGGACGGGGGCGGCGAACAGGAACGGCAGGAAAGCATTGCGTTCCTTGCGGTACAGGCCCGGCGCGACGAAGCGATAGAGCTGGAAGGCCAGGACCGGGAAGCTGACGATCACACCGCCGAACATGGCCATCTTCAGCTTGGTGAAGAAAAACTCCAGCGGCGCCGTAAAGATCAGGGACACGTCTTTGGAAATCACGACCTCCTTGAGGCCGAGAAGCACGAACATCAGGTCGAACGGATTGCCGTGGTGGCCTGAAATCTTCTGCTCTTCCAACATCGCATTGGCGACCTTGAACGGATGCAGCAGAAATTCATAGATCGGTTCTGCGAAGATGTAGCAACCAATGCAGGCGGCGACAAAGGCGATGACCATGATCATCAGCCGGCCGCGCAACTCGACCAGATGCTCCATCAAAGGCGCGCGCGACGCCTCGATCTCGGCCTGGTCCTGCTCTTCCTTGGTCAGAAGGTTGCGCTTTGACTTGTCTTCGATGACTTGCGGCAGGTCGCTCATGACGCCTTGCTCTTGCGGGTACGTTTAGGGGCGGAATCGACCGGAGCGACGTCGACCTGGGCGGCCGCGGCTGCGGGAGGCTTGCCGGCTATCTTCATTGGCGGCTCGACCGGCTTTTTGGCCGGGGCCTTGCGGGTTTTCTTCGGTGCGGGCTTATCCAGCGAAACGGCGGGCCCATCGTCGGCAACGGTCGTCACGGGCACTTCCGGTTCCTGGGTGCTGAAATCCTCAGCGTCGGGCGACGCCACGTCTTCGAAACCGGAATAGAAGTGCGTGGTCGGCGTCAGGCTCTCATTGACGTCGTACTGCACCTTGTCGATCTCAGTGCGGACGTCGTCGAGCACCGGCACACTATTGGTCCGCAGCGCCTCGACCTCCTTGCGCAGGTCGTCGAGCTCGCTCTGACGCGCCATGTCTTCAAACGATGAGCGGAAATCGTCGGCCATGCCGCGCATCTTACCGACGAAGCGGCCGATCTGGCGCAGCAGTTTAGGCAGGTCCTTGGGACCTACCACCAGCAGAGCGATGACAGCAATGACGACAATTTCGCTGCCGCCGATACCGGGCAACATCCGATTCAGGCTTTCTTCAACGGTTTCAACAGGTCAG
>CBFGPQ010000330.1:0-2371 GCA_965650705.1 uncultured Asticcacaulis sp.
CAAGCAGCCCCAGCATCTTGCCCGGGTTGGGGCAGTGTGCTGTACTGGTCTCACCCGAAATCATTTCATCCAATTCGACATCGGCGAAGAATCGCTTGTATCGCATACGCAGCCGCCCTGTTTTCAGGTTGGCGAAGCGGATCAGCGGTTCTTCCGGAGCTATATCCATGACGACAAATCCCAATCCGACCGCCGCCATCATGATTATCGGCGACGAAATCCTGTCGGGTCGTACCGTGGATTCGAACGTCAACACAATCGCCCGTTTTTTGGGCGCGCTGGGTGTCGACCTCAATGAAGTGCGCATGGTGCGCGACGATGAAACCCAGATCATCGAGGCGGTGCGCAGCTTAAGCCAGACCTACGACTATGTACTGACGACCGGCGGCATAGGCCCTACGCACGATGACATCACCGCCGATTGCATCGCCAAGGCGTTCGGCGTCGACATCAGCGAACACCCGGCAGCGCTCAAGATGCTGCAGGAGCGCGCCGAAAAGGCCGGCTGGACGCTGAACGACAACAGCCGTCGCATGGCGCGCATCCCGCATGGCGCCGAGCTGATCGCAAATCCGGTATCGGCGGCGCCAGGCTTCCAGATCGGCAACGTCTTCGTCATGGCGGGCGTCCCAAAGATCATGGAAGGCATGCTGGCCGACGTTGCGCCGCGCCTTAAGACCGGGCGCAGGGTGCTGTCGCGGACGCTGCGCCTCAACTTCATCGGCGAAAGCTGGGCGGCAGACGCCCTCCGCGACATCGACCGGCGCTATGCCGACCTGTCGCTGGGCAGCTATCCCTTCGGCCTGCTGCCCGGAGAGTTCGGCACGCAGCTGGTGGTGCGCGGCCAGAACCCGGAAACGCTTGATGCTGCCGTTTCCGAGTTGAAGGCGGCGCTAGAGCCTGTTGTCGAAGAGGGGCGCAAGCGCAATTCGCAGGCCAGTCTCGAAGAAATCGCCGGATAGACGTGTGAGAGGACGCATATCATGAAAACCGTAACCGCTGGCCTGCTGGCTGCATTAGCCCTGAGTGCCGGTGCTGCCGCCGCCGCGCCGAAACCGAAAGCCAAGTCTGCGGCCGCCGCCGTGCCCGCCCTGGCCTCGGAACCGGTCGAGATTCAGGCTGCGGCTTTGCGCGACGCAGCGCTGAAATCCGACGTCGCCTATGACTTCGTTGCCCAGATGACGACGCGCTTCGGCGCCCGCCCGGCCGGCGGCGAGGCCGAACGCAAGGCGTCGGAATGGTCGGTCGAAGAGCTAAAGAAGATGGGGTTCCAGAACGTCCACCTTCAGACCTTCCCGCTCTATGGCTGGGAACGCGGCGCGGAAAGCATCGAAATTACCGCGCCGTTCCCGCAGAAGCTGGTCGGCACGGCGCTCGGCGGTTCGACGGCCGGCGTCGCCGATGCCGAAGCCGTCATGTTCGAAACCTACCAGGAATTCCTCGACAGCAAGATGGACCTGACCGGAAAGATCGTCGTGATCCTGCAGCCGATGGCGCGCGCCAGTAATGGTTCAGGCTACGGCCGAATGTCGGGCACGGTCCGATCCGCCGGACCGGGCGTGGCGCAGAAGCGTGGCGCCGCGGGCTTCGTCATGCGCTCGCTGGGGACCGAGACCGACCGCTTCGCCCATGCCGGAGCCACCACCTGGACCGACGGCAAGGGTATCCCGTCCATGGCCATCAGTCCGCCCGACGCCGAGGCGCTTGGCCGTATCCTCAAGCTGCAGAAAAAGGGTGAGGCGGGGCCGCTGCGCCTGCGCATGGCCAGTGGCGCGAAGTTCCTGGGGCTGGGGCAATCGCAGAACGTTGTCGCCGACGTTGTTGGCAGCGAAAAGCCTGAAGAAGTCATCGTCATGGGCGGGCACATTGACAGCTGGGACCTGGGCACCGGCGCCATCGACGATGCGTCGGGCCTCGGCATCACCATGGCCGCGGCCAAGACGATCATCGATTCGGGCCTGAAGCCGAAGCGCACCATCCGCGTCGTCTTCTGGGGTTCGGAAGAGGTCTCGCAACCCGAAGGCTTCGGCGACGCCGGCGGCGGTAAGTTCCGCGATGTTTATCGTGATAAGCTTTCGAACTTCATCGCCGCGGGCGAATCGGATTTCGGCGCCGGCAAGGTTTACGCGATCAGCCTGATGCCGACCGAGGACAAGGCCTTCCTGACCAAGCTCGGCAATGTGCTTTATCCGCTGGCTGTCTATATCGACGCGAAAGCCGTGCCGACCGGTGGCGTCGATAGCGGGCCGCTGCACGAATCGGGTGTTCCGGCGTTCGATCTCGAACAGGACGGCTACGACTATTTCGACGTCCACCATACGGCCAATGACGTCATCGAGCGCATCGATCCGGCGCAGATGAAGCAGAACGT
>CBFGPQ010000331.1:0-2318 GCA_965650705.1 uncultured Asticcacaulis sp.
TGGCTGTCGACGCGTTCGCTTAAGCCTTCCATATAGCCGTTGCCACAAAGGAGAATGGTGTCACAGGTGACACGGCCGCGCGCCGTATGCAGGGCCGATATGGCGCCATTTTCGATGCGCTGAACTTGGCTGTGTTCGAACAGTTGAGCGCCTTTCGCGGCCGCCGCCTTCGCCATGCCGATGGCCAGTTTCAGCGGGTGCAGATGCCCGCCGCCGGCGTCGAACAGGCCGCCATGGTAAACATCAGTGCCCAGTTCTGCATTGACTGCCTCGCGCGAAAGCAGGGAGAGTTGGTCGTAACCATAGCGGCTTTGGACGAAGTCGGCATAGGCCCGGTCATCGGCTTCGAAGCGCGGTTTGTGCCAGGCATGGATCAGGCCACCGCGCACGTCGCAGTCGATGCCGTGGTCCGCCATTAGCGCATCCAGGCTGTGGCGCGCGTCCATGGCCATGTCCCAGAACTGGCGTGCGATATCCTCGCCGAACATCTGCTCCAGCGTTTCCGGATCGAGGCGCTGGCCTATATGCATCTGGCCACCATTGCGCCCCGACGCGCCGGACCCAATCTCCGCGGCTTCGAGAACCGCGACGCGGACGCCTTTTTGGGCCAGTTCCAAAGCAGCGCCCAGACCAGTATAGCCACCCCCGACAATGCCGACATCAACGCGCGAATCGCCATCCAACGCGGGATAGCGCGGGGCCTGGGCGATCGAAGCGCGATACCATGAGCCTTCCGGGTGCCCTGTGTTCAGCATAGGTTACGACTCTGGCAAGGGGGCACATGGGGGAAACGCCGTTTCCCCCATGATCGTCATACGTTGAGCAAAAGGAATTCGCGCTCCCACGGGCTGATCGTCTGCATGAAGGTCTCGTACTCGTAGAGCTTCACACGGCTGTAAGCCGTGACGAACTGCGGCCCCAGCATATCAATGATCGGCTGGGCGCGCTCCAGCTTGATGATCGCCTGGACCAGTGAGTAGGGCAGGTCGCCCTGCGGCAGGGTGGCGGCGTCGATATCGACCGGATCGGCGGGCTTCAGCTTGTCGATCATGCCGAGATAGCCCGAAGCCAGAACCGCTGCGATGGCCAGGTAAGGATTGGCGTCCGACGACGGAATGCGGTTTTCCAGGCGGCGGTTTTCGGCGTCGGACGGCGGTACGCGCAGGCCGGCTGTGCGGTTGTCATAGCCCCATTGCGTGTTGACGGGCGCACCTGAGCCCTTGGCCAGGCGGCGGTAGGAGTTGACGTAGGGGGCTAGCAGCGAGGTGATGGCCGGCATGTATTTCTGCTGGCCGGCGATAAAGGCAAAGAAAAGTTCGGTCGGGTTGCCGGTCTGTGGATCGGAAAACAGGTTCTTGCCCGTCTTGGCGTCGATAATCGACTGGTGGATGTGCATGGCCGAACCCGGCTCCTGCGCCATCGGCTTGGCCATGAAGGTGGCGTAGATGTCGTGCTCCAGCGCCGTTTCCTTGATGGTCCGCTTGAACATCAGGACCTGGTCGGCCAGTTCCAGCGGATCGCCGTGACGCAGGTTGATTTCCATTTGCGCTACGCCGGATTCGTGGATCAGGGTGTCGATCTCAAGACCCTGACTTTCGGAATATTCGTACATGTCCTCGAACAGGGCGTCGAATTCGTTGACCGCCGAGATCGAATAGCCCTGACGGCCGGTTTCCGGTCTTCCCGAACGGCCGATTGGGGGCTTGAGCGGATAGTCCGGGTCGACATTCTTTTCGACCAGATAGAATTCGAGCTCAGGCGCGATGATCGGCTTCCAGCCCTTGGCCTCATAGAAGCCGAGCACGCGGCGCAGCACCTGGCGCGGGCTTTCCTCGACCGGGCGGCCATCGGGGTGGAAGGCGTCGTGGATGACCTGGGCGGTTGGGTCGTGCGCCCACGGCACGGCGGCGAGTGTACGGAAATCGGGCTTCAGGAAAACATCAGTGTCAGATTGCACTGTCCCGACCACGCCTTCGAGGTCGGGATAGTCGCCGGCGATCGTCTGATAAAAGACGGCCAGCGGCAGGTTCATATAGGGCGAGGTCAAGAACTTTTTGGCCGGCATGATCTTGCCACGTGCGACGCCGGCGAGATCCGGGATCAGGCACTCGATCTCCTCGATGTTCTGGCTTTGCAGCCATTCCTTGGCGTCTTCGACGTTATCGACGCCGCGGCGGGAAAACGCCTTCTTACGCTTCTTGGATTTCATCTGGTTTTTGGGGGAGTGATCGAGCGGCATGAGAATCGTCTTTTCGCTGTGATGTGACGGATCATGACACCGGCCGGAGCATTTGCAACGCTCCTTGAAGTCGACGGCC
>CBFGPQ010000332.1:0-2315 GCA_965650705.1 uncultured Asticcacaulis sp.
GACTTCAAAGCCCGAGTGCTGGATGCGGACATACTTCAGGATGCCCGAATTGTCGGTGGGCGTGTTGCCGCCGTAGAATGCGTTGGTGCCTTCGACCTGGCCTTCCGAGCAGGCCACATTCGGCGGCGTGACGCCAGCCGGGCAGACATTGGTCGGCGCGCGGCCGGTAATGACCAGACCGCCCCATTGGCCGATCGAGTTGTCGTTGGTCGTGCCTTCGATATCGGCCTTCGAGGTGAAGATGATCGGGTCCGTGGCGCTGCCGGTGGCGAAGATCTGCGAGCCGCGGCTGATGATCAGGTAGTCGAGGCCGGCCGAACCGAACAGCTTGACGCCCGGCGCGATGTTCAGGACGCCCTTGGCGCCGGCCAGCGGCGCCGATGGGTTAGCGCCCAGGTCATCACCAACCTGAACGCGGCCGTTGATCGAGTAGACGACACCCGGAACCTTATCGAGCGAGAGCGTGCCGGTGATCAGGTTCGGCAGCTGGCAGTTGCGCAGGCCGGCAACCAGGCCGCCGTTCAGCGTACCCGCTGGGCACGAGTCAGGCGCGCCGGAAGACGACGAAGAGGAAGACGAGCTGGAGCCGCCCGGACCGCCGATGATGACGCCTTCGCCCGGCGAGGCGACGTTATCCGCACCGCCGCAGGAGGCCAGCACGGCAGCCATGGCGGTCACAGCGCCAACGCCCATCAGGGCCATGCGCAGTTTCTTCGATTTGATCATGTCCATATCTCCAACAATTCCGGACAGACCGCTGAAGGCGAATTCGACGCCCCCTCTCTCATTACGGCCTGCACTGTTGGAAGAGCCTATTAGGCAAGGCATGTGACAAAACGGCCAAACTTGTATGACGCTTTTGTGTAATGCGCAGCCACACAGGAGTCGTGTGTCTATTCAGTCACGCGAGGATCAAGGGAAGTATAAAAACACTCGCCCCACAGGTGAGGCGAGTGCAAAGTATAACCGATAATATGTCTGTAACGCGAAAGATTAACCGAAGCGGCCACCGATATATTCGCCGGTCTTTGCCACTTTCGGCTTCACAAATACTTCTTCCGTCGGGCCAAATTCAATCATCTTGCCCAGGAACATGAAGCCTGTGTAGTCCGACAGACGGGCGGCCTGCTGAAGATTGTGCGTCACGATGACGATCGTGTAGTCGCGTTTGAGCTCTTCGAGCGTGTCTTCCAGCTTGGCAGTGGATACCGGATCGAGCGCCGAGGCCGGCTCGTCCAGCAGCAGGACTTCCGGATTGACGGCGATGCCGCGCGCCACGCACAGACGCTGCTGTTGGCCGCCTGACAGACCCAAGCCCGACTTGTTCAGCTTGTCCTTGACTTCGTCCCACAGGGCCGCGCGGCGCAGCGAGGTCTCGACCAGTTCGTCCATCTCGGCCTTGGTCTTCGACTGGTGCAGGCGTACGCCGTAGGCGACGTTGTCGTAGATCGACATCGGGAACGGTGTCGGCTTCTGGAACACCATGCCGACGCGGGCGCGCAAGCTTGCCACATCGACCTTGGGACCCAGTATGTTTTCGCCATCGAGCAGGATCTCGCCTTCGGCGCGCTGGCCCGGATAGAGGTCGTAGATGCGGTTGACGGTGCGCAGCAGGGTCGACTTGCCACAGCCCGATGGACCGATCAGCGCCGTGATGGCGTTGCGTTTGACCGGCAGGTCGACGCCGAACAGCGCCTGATGCGTGCCGTAAAAGAAGTCGAGCTTCCTGACCTCCAGCACCAGGCTGTCGGCTGGTGGCGGCGTGATGACGCTCTTGAAGTCGGCGGAGGTGGTATCGGTGCTCATGACGGGCCTTCGGTCCGAGAGATAAAAGATTACTTGGTTTGTTCGCGCGCCATCCAGCGCCCGATAATATTGACGGCCAGGACCGCGGCGGCGACGAGAAGCGCGCCGGCCCAGGCCAGCTTGTTCCAGCTTTCGTAGGGGCTGAGCGCGAAATTGTACATGACCACGGGCACGCTGCCCATGAAGTGGCCCATGTTGAAGTCGAGATAGTTGTTGTTCAGCGAAGTGAACAGCAACGGCGCGGTTTCGCCGGAGATGCGCGAGAAGCCGAGCAGGCCGCCAGTCAGCAGGCCACCGCCGGCCGCCTTCCAGATGATGCGGCGGATGGTGATGAATTGCGAGCCGCCCAGAGCCATGCCGGCTTCGCGCAGAGCGTTCGGCTGGAGGTTCAAAATGTCTTCGGTCGTGCGCGTCACGATCGGCGTCGCCAGAACGGCCAGTGCCACGGCGCCCGCCCAGCCGGAATAGGTCCCAAGCGACAGCGGCCCGGGATAGACCAGTATCTGGTA
>CBFGPQ010000333.1:0-2309 GCA_965650705.1 uncultured Asticcacaulis sp.
CGCGTGTTTTCGCGGAAGCTGCCCCTTATAGAAGGGTTTTCGCTCCCGTCAATGGCTCAGCGTGGAAAAATGCAAGAGAAATGTCATGCTCTCACACATTTTTTACACTGTTATTTCCGCCTTGGCGGCGCGAGGCTTTCGCATCACGCCCAAGCGGACGGTCGGTCCTTTCAAACGCCCTTTAGAGACAACAGGAAGGACTCTCCAAAAGTCAGTTCAGCGCGCCCGCGATGCGGGCAGCGATGTCTTCCACCGGGCCCATGCCGTCGACCTCATGGAGTTTCCCCTGAGCGGCATAGTAGGGCAGAAGCGGTGCGGTCTGGGCGTTATAGGCCGCCAGGCGCACCTTGTAGGATTCGGGGTTGTCGTCAGGACGCCCCTGCTCGGCGAAGCGCTTGGCGATACGTTCGACCAGAGCATCGTCGTCAACCTTGAGCCGGACCACGCGGTCGATCATGGCGCCACGCGCGCCCAGCATGGTGTCGAGCGCCTCCGCCTGCGCGACCGTGCGCGGGAAGCCATCGAAGATGGCGCCACCGGCCGCTTCAGCGCGGGGCAGGTTCTCTTCGATCAGGGCAATCACGATGCCGTCGGAGACAAGCCCGCCACTTTGCATGATACCTTCGACGCGCTGGCCCAGTTCCGTCTTGGCGGCGATGGCGGCGCGCAGCATGTCTCCGGTAGAGAGTTGCACCATGCTCCGCTGTTCGACCAGAATCTTGGCCTGGGTGCCTTTACCCGCGGCCGGCGGTCCGAACAGAATGATATTCATCGGCCGGCCCCCCGCGGCAGAGTGGCCTTGGCAGCGCCGCGAGCCTTCGATTTCTTGATCAGCCCGTCATACTGGTGCGCCAGCAGGTGCGACTGGATTTGCGCCACCGTATCCATGGTCACCGTCACAACGATCAGGATCGAGGTGCCGCCGAAATAGAAGCTGTTGCCAAGGTTGGCGATCAGCGCTTCCGGCAGAAGACAGACGATGGTAATGTAGGCAGCACCGACAACCGTAATACGGGTCAGCACATAGTCGAGATACTCGGCCGTCCGCTTGCCCGGACGGATGCCCGGCAGGAAGCCGCCGTACTTGCGCAGGTTCTCGGCGGTTTCATCCGGGTTGAACACGAGCGAGGTGTACAGGAAGCAGAAGAAGATAATCATGGCAGCGTAGAGCGCCATAAACAGGGGCTGACCGTGGGTCAGTTGTCCTGACAGCGACGGCAACCAGCTCAGCCAGGACGGGATCTTGTCCGGGTTCTGGCCGACGAAGGCCATGACCGAGGTCGGCATCAGCAGCAGCGACGAGGCGAAGATCGGCGGGATGACACCCGCTGTGTTGACCTTCAGCGGCATGAAAGAGCTTTCGCCGCCCATCATGCGATTGCCAACCTGGCGCTTGGGGTACTGCACCAGCAGACGGCGCTGCGAGCGCTCCATGAAGACGATGAAGACGATCGTCGCCACCAGGACCAGGAGGAGCAGAAGTAGCACGAAGGGGGCGATCTGGCCCTGCTGCGCCTGGCCCAGAAGAAGGGTCAGCGTCTTCGGCAGGACGGCAATAATGCCCGCGAAGATAATTATCGACGAACCATTGCCGATGCCGCGCGACGTGATTTGCTCACCCAGCCACATCAGGAACAGCGTGCCGGCCGTCAGAGTCGTCATCGCCGTGACGATAAAGAAGACGCCGTTCTGCTTGTCGATGGTCATGCCGCTCTGGAACATAGCCGAAGCGATGCCGAATGACTGAACCAGCGCCAGGATGACGGTGAGGTAGCGGGTATACTGGTTAAGCTGCTTGCGGCCGGCTTCGCCGCCCTCCTTGCGGAGCTTTTCCCAGGGCGGATAGACTGAGCCCATCAGTTGAACGATGATCGACGCCGAAATGTATGGCATCAGGTTCAGAGCGAAGACAGCCATACGTTCGACGGCGCCGCCGGCGAACATGTTCATCATGCCGAAAATGCCATTGGCCTGGCCTGAAAACGCCTGGGCGAAGGCCGCCGAATCGATACCGGGCAGCGGGATATAGGTCCCGAGACGGTAAATGATCAGGGCGCCCAACGTGAACAGCAGGCGCTTGTGCAGGTCAGTCGCCTTGGCGAAGGCGCCGAAATTCATATTTGCGGCTAATTGTTCAGCAGCTGATGCCATTAAAATCCTCGAATTCAGCCAGACTTAACAAGCCTGGCATCCTGTCCCACACGGGCTGACGGCATCAGTTGGACGGCGAATCTACGATTACGCCCCCTGCCCGGCCCTCAGCCCATATGGGGTATGGTCATCAAAACGTCAATCAGGCTTCGGCGGTC
>CBFGPQ010000334.1:0-2267 GCA_965650705.1 uncultured Asticcacaulis sp.
GAGCTGCCGGGCTTTGAAAAGGACCCGGCGCCATCGGAATATTTACGCGCGCGCAATCTGATCGATGCTGCACCGCACATGGGCGAAGACCTGAAAACCATACTGAAGGTCGGCGAGGACATGACGGGTCAACCGGTTGGTATGTCGCTTGCGCTCGCCCTAATTGGCCGCCACCTCGACCTGCCGCGCGAGGCCCCCGTGACACTTTATGGCCTTGGCCGCAGCGCCGGCTGGCTGGCCCACGCCATCGAGCAGGTTCACACCGGCGCCGCGCCCAAGGCCCGCCTGCGCTATATCGGTGTCGCCCCCGCCCTGCCCGATCCCGAGTTCGACGAAAATATTGCAGTTGCTAATTAACATCGGGCCGGTTCTGCGCTAAGACCCTGAGTGTATAATTGAAGGGGTCGGCATGGACTATCTGATTGCGGCGTTTTTAGGCTTCGTCGAAGGCATGACCGAGTTCCTGCCGGTGTCCTCGACGGGCCACCTGCTCCTGCTCACCCATTTCCTCAAGTTCGGCACGACGGGCAAGACCTTCGAAGTCTTGATCCAGTTGGGCGCCGTCCTGGCTCTGCTCAGCCTTTATTTTAACCGCCTCTGGAATGTCGTCGTCACCCTGCCGACCGAGCCGAAATCGCGGGGCTTCGTGATTTCAGTTCTCGTCGCCTTTCTGCCGGCCATGGTCCTGGGTGTGCTGCTGCACGACTTCATCAAGGGCGTGCTGTTCGAAACGCCGCAGGTCATCTGTATCAGCCTGATCATCGGCGGCATCCTGTTGTGGGCGGTCGACAAGTACGCGCCGACGCCGACCAAGGACGACGCGATGCGCCTCGACTGGAAGACGGCCCTGACCATCGGCCTGTTCCAGTGCCTGGCCATGATCCCCGGGATGTCGCGCTCGGGCTCGACCCTGATCGGCGCCATGCTCTGCAAGGTCGACAAGAAGGCGGCCGCGGAGTTTTCGTTCTTCCTGGCCATGCCGACCATGGCCGGCGCCTTTGCCTATGACGTCTTCAAAACCTACAAGCAGATGGATTTCACCGATATTGGCCTGGTGGCCGTCGGCTTCATCGCCGCGTTCGTGACGGCCTTGCTGGTCGTCAAGGCGCTGCTCGATTTTGTCTCGAAGCACGGTTATGGCATCTTTGCGGTGTGGCGCGTGGCGGTCGGCGTGATCGGCCTGGTGCTGTTGCAGCTCGGGTTTTAAGCTTACGGGGTCTGGGGCCTGAGGCCCCAGGGCTTTCCAATGTCTAAAGAAAAAGCCCAGCCTTTAGGCCGGGCTTTTTCTTTAGACATCAGAAGGTGCGGGGTCCCAAAAACGTTCTTTGGCCCCGCGCACCCGACACTTAAGCCGGAACGGCGAACTGGCCGTTCTTGCGGAAACGCCACAGATAGGTCGGCACGATCGATTCCACCGCGGTCGGCGCGATGTCGAGATCGCGGAAGCCCTTGGCACCCTTGGACACCGTGTTATCGGCCTGCAGCATCAGCACCTGGTCCGAGGTCAGGAATGGCGTGAGCGGCGTGATCGCACCGAGGATATCGCCACCGACGCCGATCAGGCTGGCGACGAAGCCCGGAAGATAGACCAGCGGGCGCGGGTTCATCACCTCATTGCCGACATAGCGCAGCAGGTCCTTGAAGGCGAAGACTTCGGGGCCGCCCAGCTCATAGGTCTGGCCGTAGGCCTTTTCGTTGCCGAGCGTACGCGCGACAGCGGCCGCGACATCAGCGACGTAGACGGGTTGGAATTTCGTGTTGGCGCCATCGATCGCCGGCAAGACTGGGAACATTTTCACCTGATGCGCCAGCATGGTGAAGAAGCTATCGCCATTGCCGAAGATCACCGACGGACGAAGCACCACAGCCGTAGGGACGTGACGGCGCACGGCCTCTTCGCCACGCCCCTTGCTGGCATAATAGCTCGACGACGAGTCAGGCTTGGCCCCCAGCGCCGACATTTGCACAAGGTTGCGAATGCCGCGCGCCGCGCAAGCCGAGGCGATATTGCTGGCGGCGTGGCGGTGAATGGCGTCAAAGCTTTGGCCGCCCTTTTGGTACATCACGCCGACCAGATTGACGCAGGCATCGGCGCCTTCCAGCGCCCTGGCAATGTCCGATTCTTTGCGGATGTCGCAGCGCATGATTTGGATTTGGCCAACATCGCCGGCCGGCTTGAGATCATAAGCTTCGACGGCGCGGCGCACGGCCACGCGAATCCGCCAACCCTGCTTGGCAAGCGCCCGCACGACCTGTTTGCCGACAAA
>CBFGPQ010000335.1:0-2209 GCA_965650705.1 uncultured Asticcacaulis sp.
TTCCTGCGCTCGCGCGAAATCCTCTACGACACGGTCGAAACCCGCGTCGTAACGTCGATGCACGAACGTAAGATGATGATGTTCGAGGAATCGGACGCCTTTGTCGTCCTGCCGGGCGGGGTGGGCACGCTGGAAGAGGTCATAGAGCTCCTGTCGTGGCGGCGCCTGGACCTGCACAAGAAGCCGATCGTCTTCTTGAATGTCAACGGCTTCTGGAAGCCCTTCTTCGACCTGATCGAGCACACGCTGACGGCCCAGTTCACGCCGCCAAACTTCCGGCACACCTATACATCCGTAGACCGCGTCGAGGACGTCCTGCCGGCCATGGTGCGGATGAACAGCCAGGACCTGCAGATCGACACCCGCCGGGTGGGCTAAGCGCTTTCCCAAAGCGTGCAGCGGTTTTGGGAAAACGCGACCGGCCTAGCCCATCGGACTGCCGTCTTCCTTGGTCAGGGTAACGCCCGGCGGCACGTCGACCAGTTCCAGAACCTTTTCGGACGGCCGGCAGAGCCGCACGCCCTTCGGCGTACAGACGAACGGCCGGTTGACCAGGATCGGATGCGCCACCATGGCCGACAGCAGGGTCTCGTCGCTCACGCCGACGTCCAGCAGGCCGAGATCTTCGGCCGGCGACTTGGTTTCACGCAGTGCCTGCCGCGGCGTAAGGTTGGCGGCGGCAAACAGGCCCAGCAACTGCGCCCGCGTCCAGCCCTCGGTCAGGTAGTTGATCACGACAGGCTTGTATCCGGCGGTCTGCAAGGCGTTGAGAACATTGCGCGACGTGCCGCATTCGCCGTTGTGGTAGATGACCACGCTCACAGGCCGCGCACCCAGATGTTGCGGAACTTCACTGGATTGCCGTGGTCCTGAAGCCTTATCGGCGCGCAGCCGTGGACCTCATAGGGCGGCTTACCGATCCAGGCGGTCGGTCCCTTGATCTCGACATTGTTCTGGACCACTACGCCGTTGTGCAGGACCGTAATGCGACCGGGCGACTTCAGCGCCTTGCCGTCGAATTTCGGCGCGGTATAGATGATATCGTAGGTCTGCCATTCGCCCGGCGCCTTCGAGGCGTTCACCAGCGGGACGCTTTGCTTGTAGACCGAGCCCGCCTGACCGTTGGTGTAGGTGTCGGCCTTATACGAATCAAGCACCTGAACCTCGTAGCGCTCCTGCAGAAACACGCCACTGTTGTTGCGCGCCTGGCCTTCCAATGGCTTGCCATCCTTATCGGTAATGGTCGTCGGCGTCTGCCATTCAACGTGCAGTTGGACGTCGCAGAACGACTCCTTCGTGCGAATGTCGCCCGCGCCAGCCTTGACCTCAACAGCGCCGTCGGCAACCGTCCAGCCGGCCGCGCCCCCCTTGACCGCTTCCCACTTATCGAGGCCGGTGCCGTCGAACAGCACCACCGCGTCCGATGGCACACCGTTGGCGAAGCCTACCGCCGCCGGGATCGGGTTATACACTTCGGTCGCGCGCGACTTTTCATAATCGGTCTGAGCATGGGCGCTGGACGCGGCCAGGCACAGGGCGAGGATGGACAGGTGCTTGATCATTTGCTCTCACAGCGTTTGTAGGTGAATTCGATAGTCCGCAGGTTGCCGTTTACCGGCCCGTGGATTGCCGCATACAGGGTATCCGGCCCGGACGACCGGTAGGTGATGGTCTGCGGGAAGTCATGCGCCTTGTTTTCAAAGACGATTTCGCTGGCCGTCTGGCTTTTCGCCGGAAAGCTGGCCTGGGCCTGGCCCGACGGAAGGGCAGTAAAGGTTGGTACACCGTTCTGTACGTCGATGCGCATGAATTCGTACTGACGCAAAACCCCATCGCGCAGGGTCCGGCCGACGCCCACAGCTATTCCGCCCGCCGGCCTGAGCCATGTTTCCTCGGTCACCCGGCCGTCCTTGCTCATGGTCCAGCAGCCGGCCAGCCAGTCGAGCTCATCGACTCCATCGGCATGGGCATGAGATGCCGCCATCAGAAGAAATACGCAAAACCCACTGAAGACCTTACGCATTTCCACCCTCATCCTATTAAGAGCCTTGAAGCCTTTTCGCGATCTTGTCACGTCCGATCAGGAAGCTCAAGGCACCCATGTCCGGGCCGTGATCCATGCCGGTCAGGGCCTGGCGCAGCGGCATGAACAAGGCCTTGCCCTTGGCGCCGGTGGCTTCCTTGATAGCGGCCGACCATTGCTGCCAGC
>CBFGPQ010000336.1:0-2203 GCA_965650705.1 uncultured Asticcacaulis sp.
GCATTGCAGCACGCGCCCAGGCATTCGACTTCCTGCCAGGTGAACTTGCCGTCGGCCGACAGCTTGTCCTTTGCGCCGATCTTGTCCTTGCAGACCTTGATGAGCGCGTCCGAGCCGCGCAGCATGCACGGCGTCGTACCGCACACCTGGATCAGGGCCGCCGAGCCCACCGGCTCCAGCATGAACATGGTATAGAAGGTCGCGACTTCGAAGACGCGGATCTGGGCCATGTTGAGCAACTTGGCGATGGCGGTGATGGCGGGTTCCGAGACCCAGCCTTCCTGCTTCTGGACCAGCCACAGGATCGGGATCACCGCGCTCTGGCGGCGCGATTCCGGATACTTGGCTATCCACCAGTTGGCCTTTTCCAGCGTCTCGGCCGAAAAGGTGAAACTGGCCGGCTGTTCCTTGGCTAGACGACGAACACCCATCAGGCGCCTCTCACAATACACATGTCAGCGACAGGGGCTTTACACCGCTTGCCGCGAAAAAACAGGGAAAAAACAATCGATCCACCCCTCATCACGACCCCAATGCCTGATAGCGCGCCGACCGGGCCGCGCGGACGCGATCCTGCGCGGCCTTGACGAACGGCATGCGGCGCATGACGACCAGGCCCAGAAGCGCCACGGCGATCAGCACATAGTTGACGTTCTGGTCGACGCTCAAGGGCTGAATCATGGTGTAGACGCGGAAACCGATCACGGCGATGAAGGCGGGCAAGGCCGGCAGGAAGGTATAGATCACCAGGTCGCGGATATAGCCGGCCGGGCCGCCCGGATGATACGGCCAGTTCGGACGCGAGATATAGATGGTCAGGCCCAGCACGGCGAAGACGAGCCCGGCCATGATAAGCGCCATGGTCAAGCCGGTCATCGGTCGACCTCCCCGAACACGATGTCAAGCGAGCCCAGGATGGCCGAGACGTCGGCCAGCAGATGGCCGCGATTCATCCAGTCCATGGCCTGCAGGTGGGCAAAGCCCGGCGCGCGGATCTTGCAGCGATAGGGCTTGTTGGTGCCGTCCGAGACCAGGTAGACGCCGAATTCGCCCTTGGGGGCTTCGACGCAGGCATAGACCTCGCCTTCGGGCGTCTTGAAGCCCTCGGTGTAGAGCTTGAAGTGGTGAATCAGGGCTTCCATCGAGTTCTTCATGTCGGCGCGGCGCGGCGGCGTTACCTTATGGTCGGTCGACAGAACCGGACCCGGTGTCACCTTAAGCTTTTCAACGCACTGTTCCATGATGCGCACGGACTGCTTCATCTCTTCGATTCTGCAGAGATAACGATCCCAGCAGTCACCGTTCTTGCCGACGACGATGTCGAAGTCGAGTTCGTCGTAGCACTCGTAGGGCTGCGAACGGCGCAGGTCCCACGGGACGTCCGAGCCGCGCAACATGACGCCGGTGAAACCCCAGTCGTAAGCCTCTTCCTTGGAGACAACGCCGATATCGACGTTGCGCTGCTTGAAGATGCGGTTTTCGGTGACCAGGTCTTCGATGTCCTTCAGCGCCTTGGGGAAATAGCGGCACCAGGCTTCGATGTCGTTGATCAGCTCGGGCGTCAGGTCCTGGTGGACGCCACCCGGACGGAAGTAGTTGGCGTGCAGGCGCGCCCCGCAGGCGCGCTCGTAGAAGACCATCAGCTTCTCGCGCTCTTCGAAGCCCCACAGCGGCGGGGTTAGCGCGCCAACGTCCATGGCCTGGGTCGTGACGTTCAGCAGGTGATTGAGGATGCGGCCAATTTCGCAGAACAGGACGCGGATATACTGGGCGCGCTTAGGCACCTGAACATCAAGCAGCTTCTCGATGGCCATGCAGAAGGCGTGTTCCTGGTTCATCGGCGCCACGTAATCGAGGCGGTCGAAGTACGGAATGTTCTGCAGGTAGGTGCGGCTTTCCATCAGCTTTTCGGTGCCACGGTGCAGCAGGCCGATATGCGGATCGACGCGCTCGACGATTTCGCCGTCGAGATCGAGCACGAGGCGCAGGACGCCGTGGGCGGCCGGGTGCTGGGGCCCGAAGTTGATCGTGAACTTACGATCATCTTCGCCCTTTGGCTGCACTTGCGTTGTCAGATCATCCGCCATCGACAAAACCTTTACCCATCAAACTCTTGTTATCACTACGACAAGTAACTTATTAACCGGCCTTGGCCTTCTCGTCGCCCGGCAGGATGTATTCGGCACCCTCCCACGGCGACAGG
>CBFGPQ010000337.1:0-2144 GCA_965650705.1 uncultured Asticcacaulis sp.
GGGCATGATCAGGCCCGACCAGAAGTCCTTGGGCTCGACATCGCCGGCGGTCGCCTCGGCGGCAGGCGTTTCGGGGCCCGTGACTTCGGAGGTGTCGCCAAGGGCAAGGCTCGACGCCAGGCCAGATGAACCTGTGACCGATTCGCGCGACTTGATATTGCAGATCTTCGCCAGGGCGCCATCCGTGCCGGCTACAACCTGGGCGGCGGGGATGGCCAGAGCTGCAAGAGTGATCAGGACGACAGGGGCGGCCAACAAGGCCGGGCGCGAGACTTTACGCGGGGACATGGGTTGAGCTCCTTTCGGCGTATCGCCGAGGATACGTCGGACGCGGGATAGAAGGGTGGGGCCGGAACCATCGCCATTGAGGGCGACAGCGAGATGAGGTGTTGTGCGGCGTTGTTCTTCCAAACGCAGCAGGGCGGTGGCGTAGGTCAGGGGGTCGCTGCACGTGCGCACGGCGGCGTCGTCGCAGGCCAGTTCACGCTGTTCACGTAAGCGTCGGCCAAGCCACCAGACAGCGGGATGATAGAAAAAGAGGGTTTCAAGTACGGTCTGGAGCAGGTTCCAGGCGAAGTCGGCGCGGCGGATATGCTCCAGCTCGTGCGCCAGGACAGCATCGATCTGGTCGGGTGACAGCGTCATGACGGCGGATACCGGCAGATAGACGATCGAGCGGAAGATACCGACGACGAACGGGCTGTCGATGCCAGGGTGCATGCGGATATGGACGTTGCTGAGTCCAAGGATGCGGGCAGCGCGGGCAAAGCGGCCGGCCAGCGCTTCCGGAACCGGTTGAGCATGCGCCTTCAGTCGGTGGATGGCCCACAGGCCGCTGAGTGTGCGTGAGGCTAAGAATAGAACTCCCAAGGCCCAGGCGGCATCGATCCATGGCAGCAGACTCATCGGGTCCAGGCCTTGCGGCACGATGGCGGCGCCAATCGCGACAGCCTCCTGGCCGAGCGCCGTTTCGCCCCGGCTAAGGCGTAGCTGCTCCCAGGCGAAGGTTGCTGTCGCAGCGGCTGCCATGGCCAGCATGGCGGCGAGGCTGATCGCATACTGAATGCGCGGGCGGAGGCCGGGAAGGGCGGCGGACACCAGTTTCGCTGTCAGGGCGATAATGGCGCCCTGCCAGCAGAAGTGTAGCAGGGTCAGGCCCAGCGCCTGGAATAGAATTTGAACCTGTTCAACCATGGTCAGCCTCTCTTGACCGTATTGATTTTGGTACTGATCTTACTTGGACTTCGCGGCGATAAGCGCGCGTATCTGTTCCAGTTCGTCCTCGCTGGCCGGCTGCAGCGACAGAGCGTGCATGGCCAGGAGCGCCGGCGAGCCGGAAAACAGCTTCTCACTCAGGTCCTTAAGCAGTTGCGTCTGCATGTCCGCTTCGCGCATCGCCGGCGAATAAATGTGCGCTTTGCCGGCCTCCTCGCGCGCGACCAGACCTTTTTCGGTCATGATTTGCAGCGTCTTGAGCACGGTTGTGTAGCCCGTGGCGCGGGTTCCGCTGAGGACGTCGTGGATGTCGCGTACGGTGGCGGGCCCCTTGGCCCAAAGCACACGCAGGATGTCCAGCTCGGCCTCGGTCGGCTTTTTCAGCGGTGCGTCGGCAATGGAAGAAGATAATGTCATAAGATGTTTATACGAAGAGCTTCGTAACGAGTCAACGAAGAATTTCGTAGGTGCATTCGGAAATGGCGAGCGTCACGAATTTTTTACACGATGTTCCGGCCTTCCTCATCGTCTTGCGATGGCATTGCGGCTTAGCGTCGGACCATGAACGTCATCCGTTTCGACAGCCACGATTACCGTCAACAGGCCCGCGAGCAGGGCCTGCGCTACGTCTCGGATACACGGCCGGGCTACACGCGCCGGCGCTTCGGTAAGCATTTCGCATACTTCGATTCCATGGGCGAACGCATCCGTGACGAGGACGAGATCATTCGCATCCGCAAGCTGGCCATTCCGCCGGCTTACCGGAATGTCTGGATTTGTCCACATAAGAACGGCCATATCCAGGCGACGGCGCTCGATGCCAAGGGGCGCAAGCAATACCGCTATCATCCCGACTGGCGCGCCGCGCGTGATGCCACCAAGTTCAACCATATCCTGGCTTTTGGCGAGGCCTTGCCACGCATCCGCGC
>CBFGPQ010000338.1:0-2135 GCA_965650705.1 uncultured Asticcacaulis sp.
CATCCCGGAAGTCGTCGGTTTCAAGCTGACCGGCGAGCTGAAGGAAGGCGTGACCGCGACCGATCTCGTGCTGACCTGTACCGCCATGCTGCGCCAGAAGGGCGTGGTTGGCCGTTTCGTCGAATATTTCGGCCCCGGCCTTGCTTCGCTGTCGCTGGCCGACCGCGCGACGCTCGCCAACATGGCGCCGGAATATGGCGCGACTTGCGGCTTCTTCGGCATCGACGACAAGACGCTGGATTACATGCGCCTGACCGGCCGTACCGAAGAGAATATCGCGCTGGTCGAGGCCTATGCCAAGGAGCAGGGCTTCTGGATCGACCCCGCCGTCGAGCCGGTCTTCACCGACACGCTGGAACTCGACCTTGCCACCGTCGTGCCCAGCCTTGCCGGTCCCAAGCGCCCGCAGGACCGCGTCGCGCTGCCCGAAGTCGATGACGTCTTCAACGCCGACATGGCCAACACCTACAAGAAGGCGCAGCAGCGCGTTCCGGTCGAGGGCAAGGATTTCGACATTGGCGACGGCGACGTCACCATCGCCGCGATCACCAGCTGCACCAACACGTCAAACCCCGGCGTTCTGGTCGCCGCCGGCCTTGTCGCCAAGAAGGCGAACGAGCTGGGCCTGAAGCCCAAGCCCTGGGTCAAGACCTCGCTCGCGCCCGGTTCGCAGGTCGTTACCGATTACCTTGAAAAGGCCGGGCTTCAGTCGCACCTCGACGCCGTCGGCTTCAACCTCGTCGGCTATGGCTGCACCACCTGCATCGGCAACTCGGGTCCGCTCGCTGAGCCGATCAGCAAGGCGATCAACGAAAACGGCCTCGTCGCCGCAGCCGTGATCTCGGGCAACCGCAACTTCGAAGGCCGCGTGTCGCCGGACGTTCGTGCCAACTTCCTCGCCTCGCCGCCGCTGGTTGTGGCCTATGCGCTCAAGGGCACGGTGATCGAGGACTTCATCACCACCCCGATCGGTCAGGGCAAGGACGGTCAGGACGTGTTCCTGAAGGACATCTGGCCGACCAACGACGAAGTCGCCACCACCATGGCGGGTTGCATGGATCGTCCGATGTTCCAGGCGCGCTATGCCGACGTCTACAAGGGCGATGCGCACTGGCAGGCGATCGACGTGACGGGTTCGGCCACGTACAGCTGGCAGGCCGGTTCGACCTATGTCGCCAATCCGCCCTATTTCGAAGGGCTGAGCATGACCCCGGCGCCAGTCACCGACATTGTCGAGGCCAAGCCGCTGGCGATCTTTGGCGACTCGATCACCACCGACCACATTTCCCCGGCCGGTTCGATCAAGGCGACCTCGCCCGCTGGCAAGTGGCTAAGCGAGCATCAGGTCGCGCAGGCTGATTACAACAGCTACGGCGCGCGTCGCGGCCATCATGAAGTGATGATGCGCGGGACCTTTGCCAACATCCGCATCAAGAACCTGATGCTGGACGGCGTTGAAGGCGGCATGACCCGTTATGAAGGCGAAGTCATGCCGATCTACGACGCGGCGATGAAGCATAAGGCCGACGGCACTTCGCTGGTTGTCATCGGTGGCAAGGAATATGGCACCGGATCGTCGCGCGACTGGGCGGCGAAGGGCACCAACCTGCTTGGCGTCCGCGCCGTGATCGTCGAAAGCTTCGAGCGTATCCACCGTTCGAACCTGGTCGGCATGGGCGTGCTGCCGCTCCAGTTCAAGAATGGCGAGAGCAAGGACACGTTCGGCTTCACCGGCGATGAAACCTTCACCATCCAGAATGTCGCTGGCCTGAAGCCGCGTCAGGATGTGGACGTGATCGTCAAGCGCGCCGATGGCTCGACTTTCACGTTCACCGCGCTCTGCCGGATCGATACCGTCAACGAGCTGGAATATTTCATGAACGGCGGCATCCTCCAGTACGTTCTGCGTAAGCTGGCTGCCTGATCAGCCGGGATAATTGCTAAAGAAGAAGGCTCTCTCCGAAAGGAGGGGGCCTTTTTTTTGGTCATCCCTGCGTCCCTTCCCGCACTGAGTGAAAATTGTTCACGCCTTGCCGAGGTCGCTGATAATGGGTCAGCATGACAATTTTCATCGAACTCGTCGGCTGGCTCGGCGCGCTTCTGGTTCTGGGCGCCTATATCCTCGTTTCGGCTGG
>CBFGPQ010000339.1:0-2132 GCA_965650705.1 uncultured Asticcacaulis sp.
CTGGTCAAGAGCAAGGCCGACGCCGAAGCCATCCTGAAGCAGATCCAGGGGGGCGGCATATTCGAAGCCCTGGCCATGGAACGCTCGATAGACCAGGCGACGCGCTTTAACGGCGGCGATATGGGCTATTTTACCACCGACATCATGCCGTCCTCGTTCAAGCCGGTGCTGGCCACCGCCAAGACCGGCGATACGGTCGGTCCGGTCCAGGCCGAAGGCGGCTGGGCGCTCCTGCGCGTCGAGGATCGCCGTCCGGAGCAGTTGCCGACGCTTGAGGAAGAACGTCCCGTCATCATGCGCTTCCTGATCTACAACCAGGTCGCGGGCCTGCTGACCAACCTGCGCAAGAAGTCCAAGGTCGACTACCTGATCCCGAAAGGCCTGAGCGGCGGCGAGGACCAGGAGCCGGCCGGCGCCGCGGCGGTCACCGCCGACAGCCAGGCTTCGGACGCGGCCGCGGAAGCCTCGCAGAGCGCATCGGCCAATGGCGTTGCCGTGGTGCAGCCGCTGGGCACCTCCAAGCCCGGCACATCGCAACTTCTGGCGGCGACCCCGCCGCTGCCAAAGAAGAACGGCAACTAAAGAATACAAAGACCGCCGCCTCCAACCGGCGGTCTTTTTTTGTCCGCGCGGTTGCAAAGGCGGCGAACCGCGATTAAGGCCGGAAGCTGGATTTTGACGGGAAGCGCACATGGCCAAGACACCCTCGAAGAGCGATAAATCGCCGAAGCTGGAACGCGCGCTCGATCCCCTGACCAATGCCATCAAGAGCGCCGTGCAGCAGGGGGCGGAACTGGTGTCGTCGCTTGCGCCCCATGCCGACGGGACCAAGCCCGTCGCTGCCCCGGGTAAGCCTGGCCTGGCCGTATCGCCTTTGGCCGTGCCGCTGCCGGACATGCCGCCGGTCTCTGGCGTCGTCATGGCGACCGACCGTGCCGGCTTCTACAAACATGAGCGCAAGGACGTGCTGCTGATGAAGTTCGTCGAGGGCACGACCTGCGCCGGCGTCTTTACGCGACACAGCATTGGCTCGGCGCCGGTTGACTGGTGCAAGAAGCAGCTCGAAGCCAATGACGGCGAGGACATCCGTGCCTTGGTCGTCAATGCCGGCTGCGCCAATGCCTTTACGGGCAAGCTGGGCGCCGATGCGGCACGGCGCACGGCCTCGGCCCTGGCGCGCCGTCTCGATTGCCGCCAGCGCGATATCATGCTGGCCTCGACCGGCGTGATCGGCGTGGTGCTGGACGACGCCAAGATCTCTGCGCGTTTGTATGAGCTGGAAAAGAACCTGCGCGCCGATGCCTGGCACGACGCCGCCCAGACCATCATGACCACAGACACCTTCCCGAAAGGTGCCTATGAGACTGCTGAGATCGACGGTGTCGGCGTGCGCATCGCCGGCATCGCCAAGGGGTCTGGCATGATCGCGCCCGACATGGCGACCATGCTGGCCTTCATCGTCACCGACGCGACCCTGTCGCCGGGTGTGTTGCAAAGCCTGCTGGCGCTCTATACCCGCACCACGTTCAACTCGGTGACGGTCGACGGCGACACCTCGACCAACGACACCTGCCTGCTATTCGCCACGGGCGCGGCCGGCGCGCCGCGCATCGCACGCGCCGGCGACAAGCGCCTGGCCGACTTCAAGGAAAAGCTTGAGCGCGTCATGCATTCGCTGGCGACGCAACTGATCCGCGATGGCGAAGGCGCCACCAAATTCGTCAAGATCAACGTGACAGGGGCTTCGAACCCGGCTTCGGCGCGCAAGATCGCCAAGTCGATCGCCGAAAGCCCGCTGGTCAAGACGGCGATCGCCGGCGAAGACGCCAACTGGGGCCGTATCGTCATGGCCGTCGGCAAGACCGAGGAGCCGGTCGAGCGCGAACGCTTAGGGATAAAGTTCGGCAGTCTGGTGGCTGCCGAACACGGTGCTGTGTCGCTGAACTACGACGAAGCGGCCATGAGCGCCTACATGAAGAACCAGGAACTGGAAATCAGCGTCGATGTCGGGGTCGGCCGGGCGTCCGCGCATGTCTATACCTGTGACCTCACGCACGGATATATCTCTATCAACGGCGATTATAGAAGCTAGATGAAAACCGTTCTTGTCGTTGCCGCTGCCCTAGTTGATT
>CBFGPQ010000340.1:0-2099 GCA_965650705.1 uncultured Asticcacaulis sp.
GAAGCCGTCGACGCCATTTTCGAAGGTCTCGACTGGCTGGGCCTGAAGCCCGACGATACGGTCGTCTTTCAAGCTGCCCGCGAAAAGCACCACAAGAAGGCCGTCGACGCGCTGCTGGCCAATGGCCGCGCTTATCATTGCTTCATGACCGCCGAAGAGATCGACATCGCGCGCGAAGAGGCCCGCGAAGCCGGCCACGCCCTGCGTTCGATTTGGCGCGACAAGACGCCAACGGCAGCCCAACTCGAAGAACCGCACGTCATCCGCTTCAAGGGCCCACTCGATGAGCCCCTGATCGTGCGCGACGCCGTCCAGGGCGACGTCCATTTCAACACCAAGGACATGGACGACCTCGTGCTGCTGCGCTCGGATGGCACGCCCACCTATAACCTGGCCGTGGTCGTCGATGATCACGACATGGGAATCACCCATGTCATCCGCGGTGACGACCACCTCAACAATGCTGCCCGCCAAAGCCTGATCTATATGGCGTTGGGCTGGGATGTGCCGACGTTCGCTCATATCCCGCTGATTCACGGCTCTGACGGCGCCAAGCTGTCGAAGCGTCATGGCGCCCAAGCCGTCGGCGATTACCAGGATCTGGGATACCTGCCCGAAGCCATGCGCAACTACCTGGCGCGCCTTGGCTGGTCGCACGGCGACGACGAGATTTTCGATGATGCGCAGGCCATAGAATGGTTTGACATCAAGGACATTAACCGCGCGCCGTCGCGGCTCGACTTCGCCAAGCTGGGCTCTGTCAACGCGCACTGGATTCGCGCCTGCGACGAAAATCGCCTGGTCGACCTGACGGTCAAGACCCTGCGCCACCAGGGCCAGGTCGATGCGGACACACCGGAAACGCGCGAAATCCTCGCCCGCACCATCCCGCTGGTCAAGGAACGCGCCCAGACGCTGATCCAACTGGCCGAGGCCGTCCAGTTCGCGCTTGCCAAAGGCCCACACGAGCTCGACGAGAAGACGAAGGGGCTGCTTACCGACGAAACGCGCCAGCGACTGTTGCGGTTTCACGACACTGTGAGCGCCTGGTCGGACTGGAGCGCGGAATCAACCGATGCCGGTTTAAAAAAATTCGTTGAAAATGAAGGCATTGGCTTTGGAAAGATAGGTCCTGCCTTAAGAGGCGTTCTCTCGCCCGGCATGCCCGCGCCGGACATTTCGAAGGTTTTGACGAGCCTTGGACGGGCCGAAACCCTCAATCGTTTGAACGCGGCCCTTTTCATTTGATCCGCGACTTTATATAGCAGTCGCAACGCGATTTCGGTTGCGTCGCACACAAACATCAAGGGGTGAGCGTAACATGACCCAGAATACATCTGCCAACCTCAACGTCGGCGGCAAGGCCGTTTCCCTGCCGGTCCAGAAGGGCACTTTGGGACCCGACGTCATCGATATCCGCAAGCTGTATGCGGAAACCGACGCGTTCACCTATGATCCGGGCTTTACCTCGACTGCCAGCTGCGAAAGCAAGATCACGTTTATCGACGGCGACGCGGGCGTGCTGCTGCACCGTGGCTATCCGATCGGTCAACTGGCCGAAAAGTCGAGCTTCCTGGAAACCTGCTACCTGCTGCTGCACGGTGAACTGCCGAACGCCGCGGAATTCGAGGTGTTCGAGCGCAACATCACGCGCCACACCATGCTGCATGAGCAGTTCGACCGCTTCTTCTCCGGCTTCCGCCGCGACGCCCACCCGATGGCCATCATGACTGGCGCCGTCGGCGCCCTGTCGGCCTTCTACCACGACAGCCTCGACATCCACGATCTGAAGCAGCGCGAGATTTCGGCGCACCGCCTGATCGCCAAGATGCCGACGATCGCTGCCCGCGCCTTCAAGTACAGCGTCGGCCAGCCCTTCGTCTATCCCAAGAACGATTTGAGCTATTCGGCCAACTTCCTGCGCATGTGCTTTGCCGTACCGGCCGAAGAGTATGTCGTCGATCCGGTCCTGGTGAAGGCGATGGACCGCATCTTCATCCTGCATGCCGACCACGAGCAGAACGCCTCGACCTCGACCGTCCGTCTGGCCGGTTCGTCGGGCGCCAATCCGTTCGCCTGTATCGCCGCCGGCATCGCCT
>CBFGPQ010000341.1:0-2052 GCA_965650705.1 uncultured Asticcacaulis sp.
GGTTGCTTTACAGGCGAAGACGCCGTCCGCACGCTGCGCCTGGCGCGCGAAGCCGGCGGCTGGGACCTGGTCAAGCTCGAAGTCCTGTCCGACCCCAAGACGCTTTATCCAGATATGGAAGAGACGCTGAGGTCGCTGAAACTGCTGGTCAAGGACGGCTTCCAGGTCATGGTCTACTGCTCGGACGACCCGGTCTATGCCCGCAAGCTGGAAGAGGCGGGGGCCGCCGCCATCATGCCCTTGGCCGCGCCCATCGGTTCGGGCCTTGGTATCCAGAACCCCGTGACGCTGCGCATCATCATCGAAAACGCCAAGGTGCCCGTACTGGTCGATGCCGGTGTCGGCACGGCCTCCGAAGCCGCCGAAGCGATGGAGCTGGGTTGCGACGCTGTGCTGATGAATACTGCCATCGCTGAAGCCAAGGACCCGATTCGCATGGCGCGTGCCATGAAGCACGCCGTCATCGCCGGTCGCGAAGCCTATCTGGCCGGGCGGATGCCGCGTAAGCTCTACGCAGATCCGTCATCGCCGCTGGCGGGACTTATTTAGACGATGGCTTCCGCCCCAGCAGGGCCAGCATGTCTTCGAGGACGACCAGGTCGACCGGCTTGACCAGGTGCAGGTCAAAGCCTGCCTCGGCTGTGCGGCGGCGCATTTCCGAATCACCCCAGCCGGTCTGGGCGATAATCTTGAGACTTGAATAACGTTTGTCGGCGCGCAGGGCGCGCGCGACTTGCAGCCCGTTTAGCCCCGGCATGCCGAGATCGAGCAGGATGACGTCCGGCTGAAACCGCTCGACCGCCTCGAGCGCGCAGCGGCCGTCGTGGCACACCTCCACCGTATAGCCGTGCGACTCAACTGCCCAGGCCAGGGTCATGGCCGATGGCACATTGTCGTCAACGACAAGGATACGCAAAGGGTTGTCCTGCGACGAGGACGAAGGCACGAACACACGTTCCGCAGTAAGCGCAGAGGAATGGGACATAGACAGCATTTCAGTTTTGGGGATACCGGCGGACGGCGGTATCCATGACTGTAACGCATTCAAAATAAAGAAGCTGTGTGGAGCGCCTTCTTACGACGACTTTGTAAGAGCAGATTTGGCCAGCGGCCCTTTTTTCACACCGGCCTTACGTGCAGCCCGTCGCGCCTGTGTCACGGCCATCGTACCGATAAGCAATGCCAGCAGGACGCTCCACGCCGCAACAGTCTGGACAGTCAGCAACGCGGTAACGCCGACGCCGATATTCAGCAAAACTATAATATCGATGGCCACGCTTACGATCTGCCCCAGCAGCGCCCATTGCGGCCAGGGGTGCTGAGTGTTCCAGCAGGCAATATAGAAACCGAGCAGGCAGATGACGTCGGCGACCAGCATATAGGCGGCGATGTGATCACTCGAAACCAGGGAAAATCCCATGGTCAGAAGATAGCCCGATAAGTATATGAACGCGCCGAAGCGTTCGCGCCATGTCCCGACAACAATCGCATAAAGACATACTAAGGCGACTGCGCACGCGCCAAGTTGTGTCACCCATGACTGCAACATGCCCGTTCCCCGCTTTTCGCCCGACTCGTCAGGGACGGATAGAACAGGGAAAGGACATGTCTGACAAGGCTAAACCTTGACCCCGGGTCAAGTCGTCGCAAGGCCTGCGGCCAGCGACGTGTCGTCCTTGGGTTTGTCCCCGTCCTTAGGGCTGTCGTCAATTGGCATCATCGCCGCGGGAATACCAATATGCTTGCGGATGCGGGTCAGGCCCCGATGCGCCTCCGCCATGTAGCCTTGCGCTTCATTCAACGCCTGCATCGCCTTAAGGGTATTCTCGTTGACCTCTGTCGCACGCGCGGGGCACAGCTCCAGCGCGCGCCTTGAGGTTATATAGGTTTCCATCAGGTGCGCCGCTTCGCCAAGCGCCGTATCGATGGCTTCCTCGGCGGCGCGAATTTGGGTCTGAACCGCCCGGGCCACACTGACCGTTTTCTCTGTAGACATGATTTGTCCTCTCACTGACACATCGTCCGGAAAACGCTGGACGCCCGCCGAAATTA
>CBFGPQ010000342.1:0-2046 GCA_965650705.1 uncultured Asticcacaulis sp.
CTGAGCCAGGCCAACTGGCTGATCAAGAGCCTGGACCAGCGCGCCCGCACCATCCTCAAGGTGTCGGCCGAGATCGTTCGCCAGCAGGACAGCTTCTTCGTCCACGGTGTCGAATATCTGCGCCCGCTGAACCTCAAGACGGTCGCCGAAGCTGTGGGCATGCATGAATCGACCATCAGCCGCGTCACTTCGAACAAGTATATCTCGACGCCACGTGGCGTGTTCGAACTGAAGTTTTTCTTCACCTCTTCGATCGCCTCTTCGGACGGCACGGCGGCGCATTCGGCCGAAAGCGTCCGTCACAAGATCAAAAGCCTGATCGACGGCGAAAAGGCGACGGGCGAAGTCCTCAGCGACGACCGCATCGTCGAGATCCTGAAAGAGGCCGGTGTCGATATCGCGCGCCGCACTGTGGCAAAATATCGCGAGGCCCTGCGCATCCCGTCGTCGGTCGAGCGTAAGCGCCAGACGCGTTAATTGGCGCGCTGATACCGTCTCACAAGCGACTGAATAATAAAAACAAAGCGCTTTCGGCATGGCATCTTTATGTCGTCATTTTTACATGAACACAAACGAGTGATGTTCAGCACTCGGCCCTTTTTTATTAGTTGGAAGGGCGTACATTAAATGGGCCTTCGGGCATTTTCCCGGGGGTTTAGGGCGGCTTGCTTATCCCTACAGGAACCGGACATCTTCGGTTGCAGGCCGTGGTTCTTATGAAGAACGGAGCGTGTTACGCTATGCAAATTCAAGTCAGTGGAAAACAGTGTGAAGTCGGCGAAGCCCTCACCCAGCGCATTCAGGACGAACTGAATGCCGGCATCGCCAAGTATTTTGACCGTGGCGGCACCACGGCGGAAGTCACCATTTCCAAGGAAGGATATATGTTCAGAGCGGACTGTTTCGTCCGCCTCGCGTCCGGCCAGGTACTTGTCTCGCATGCGTTCGGCGGTGACGCCCATTCCGCCTTTACCGGTACACTCGACCACATGGAAAAGCGCGTCCGCCGTTACAAGAACCGCTTGAAGCAGCACCACCACGGCACACCCGCAAAGGAAGAGGTGGCCAATGTCACCGTCCTGCGCAGCGCGCCCGCCGATATCGACGCTGAAGAGGAACTGGACGACGGCATGGACCACGAGTCCCCGCCCCAGGCCATGATCATTGCCGAAACGGAGCAGGCTCTGCGCACCATGTCGGTGCCGGCGGCAGTTGCCGAGCTTGAGCTGTCTAACTATCCGCTTATCATGTTCCGCAACGCCGCTCATGGCGGCCTGTCGGTACTGTATCGCCGTCCAGACGGCAATATCGGTTGGATCGATCCCGAGCGCACCGTCAACGGCAAGAGTCATGGCAAGGCCGAAACCTCCGCGCCGGCGCAGTCCGCGGCGGTCATGTAACAAAGACTTCACGGCCGGGCGGGTTGACGCGGACAGCGCGCCCGGCTAATGCCTGCCCGGCAAGCCGGGGGGCTGAAGCACAATAACGCCGCGCATACTGGATTTGTTATGTTTTTGACGAGTTTGCTGGATCGCCACGGTATCAATGGCAATGTCAGCGTAAATTCGAAGCGCCAGGCCCTGCAGGTCATCGCAGATATAGCTGCGCGACAGCTCGGCCTTGATGCCGCGACGATCCATCACGCGCTTCTGGAACGGGAGAAGCTGGGCTCGACCGGCGTTGGCATGGGCGTTGCTGTTCCCCATGCCGCTCTGGCAGGTCTTGACCGGATGCATGGCGTGTTTCTTCGCCTTGACGCAGCGGTCGATTATGAAGCCATTGACGATCGTCCCGTGGATCTGATCTTTGCGCTGCTGGCGCCCGAAGAGGCCGGCACCGAGCATCTGCGCGCCCTGGCCAAGGTGTCGCGCGTGCTGCGTCAGAAAGACCTGCGCGAACAGTTGCGCGCCGTCGATAGCAACGATGCCATATATGCCCTGCTAACCGACATCGCCGATTCAAACGCGGCTTAATCGTTGCCGCCAAGTGCCGCTAGAGCGGGATGACGTTTAATTGAATCGGGATGGATTCCCTAACATTGCGAAC
>CBFGPQ010000343.1:0-2027 GCA_965650705.1 uncultured Asticcacaulis sp.
TGGCGCTCAAGCCGCAGACCTTCATGAACGTCTCGGGCCTCAGCGTCGCCAAGGCGCTGCAATTTTATAAGCTGAAGCCCGAGCAGATCACCGTCTTCCACGACGAACTCGATCTCGCCCCCGGCCGTTTCCGCATGAAGATGGGCGGCGGCCATGCCGGCCACAACGGCCTGCGCTCGATCATGCAGCACCTGGGCCCGAACTTCATGCGCGCGCGCATGGGTATTGGCCATCCCGGCGCCAAGGAAATGGTGCACGGCTGGGTGCTCTCGGACTTCGCCAAGGCCGACCAAACCTGGCTGACCGCGCTCAACGACGCCTGCGTACGCGCATTGCCCATGCTATACTCCGGCGCGCCCGACGCCGCCGACCGTTACCAGGCCGAAGTCATGCGGCTGGCGCCGGCGCCGAAGCTCGACACCCGGCAACTGGCGGCCAAGGGACCGGACGCGGTCTGACGTCGTCTTGCGCGGTTTGCGCCCATCGCGCAAATACCTTTACGGTAAACCAACGAAGGCGCATGTCCTGCCTGATTGGAATTCCTCGCCACCTCCCGCAAATTCCCGGCAATTGCTGGGGCTTGGGGTGGTAATAGAGGTGACATCCGGTGGCCAGGGACGCAACTTTCAACCAAAAGGCAGATACAGCGACGACGCAAACGCCTGTCCGCCGTTTCGTGCTTGCGACACACGGTTCGCTGGGTGATCTGCATCCCTTCATCGCGCTGGGTCAGGCACTTGTCGCGCGTGGCTGCGGCGTCGTCCTGGCCTCGCATCCGGACTATCGCGCCAAGGTTGAGGCGGCCGGCCTCCACTTCGTCGACTACGGTGCGTGCCGCGAAGACTATGTCCAGGATCTGCGTCTGAAGCCTGAGGAAATCATTCGCCGACTGTCCGGCGACCACAGCTTCATGATCAAGCGGCTTATCGCGCCCTATCTCGAAAAATCCATTCAGGACATTCAGGCGGTGGTCGCCCAGGCGGACGAGGTGATAGGCTCGTCCTTCGCCTACGGCGCCGATATCGCCGCGCGCCTGGCCGGCAAGCCGTTCACCAGCGTAGCGTTGCAACCGACCGTGATGATGTCAGCCTGGGACCCGCCCCAGGTCAAGAAGGCGCCCTTCATCCTTCATCCGAAGACGGCGGCGGCCCGGGTGTGGAACCGCGCCATGATGTCGATTGGCGAAACCTTCATGGCCGCCAGCCAGAACCGCGTCCGCGAGATCTATCACCGGCACGGCCTGGAGCCACATATCGGATTGGGCGGCATCGTCTCGGAATACCGGACCTTGGCGCTTTATTCGCCGGAATTCGCTACGCCGCAGCCCGACTTTCCGCCCAATACCCATATTGTCGGCTTTCCATTCTTCGACAGCGAAAGCGGCCAGGAAACCGCGCTTGCTCCAGAACTGGAGGGCTTTCTGACTTCCGGGCCGCCGCCGGTCGTCTTCAGCCTGGGGACCGCTGTCGTCTACGGCGGTGAACGTTTCTTCCGCCGCGCCATCGCCACGGCAAAACGCTTGAAGATGCGCTGCGTCGTGCTGGCCGGTCCGGAAAGCCCCCTGCTGAACGATTACTTCGGTGAACAGGTTTTTGTCGCGGCCTATGCGCCCCACTCGCTCCTGTTCCCGCGCGCCAGCATCGTCGTCCACCACGGCGGCGTGGGTTCAACCGCCCAGGCCCTGGCCAGCGGCCGGCCGCAATTGGTGACGCCAGTGTTCGGCGACCAGTTCGACAATGCCCGCCGCCTCGTTGAGTTGGGCCTGGCGAAGGTCCTGCCCTATACGAACTGGCGCGTTTCCAGTGCGGTCTCGCGCCTGAGGTCGCTATTGCGGGATACCCGCTTTGCCGAACGGGCCGCTCGCTGCCGGCCGCTCATCGTCAATGAAGACGGCGCGCAGGCCGCCGCGGAATTACTCACCCGATAAAAACGTTTCCTTTGCGCGGGGCCAGTGTTAGGGAAGCGCCAACTGTTTCCCTCTCAGGACCGCTCTTTCATGGCCCTTAAAGTCGCTATCGTCGGCCTGC
>CBFGPQ010000344.1:0-1997 GCA_965650705.1 uncultured Asticcacaulis sp.
CTGCATCACTTTGACGCGCTGCCCCAGGAGATGCGTAAAAGCCTCAGATGTGTCAAACTGTAGCGCGTCGTCGCGGCTTTCGGTTGTCATGCGGTCTTCGATGACTAAATGTTTGCCCTAAGGCTTAAGCGTGCACCTCTATCACGTCTGGTGACGAATAAAAGCCGCGGGGCATGGACTATGCCGCAAAGGCGGTTTATGGCCTTGCCATATGTCAGGAGTTAACGCTTTGGATTCGGCCAATCTCGACACGGTACTCAGCGCGACGCGGGTGGTGTCTCCCCCGAAGGCGGATGTACGCGCCCTGGTAAGCCTGACCGATCCGGACATGGCCGGCGTTAACGCGCTGATTACCGAGCGCATGCAGTCCGACGTGCCGACCATTCCCGCCCTGGCCGACCACCTGATCGCTGCCGGCGGCAAGCGTCTGCGTCCGCTGCTGTGCGTCGCCGCCGCGCGCCTGTGCGGCACAGACAATACCCATCACCATAAGCTGTCGGCAGCCGTGGAATTCATCCATACCGCCACCCTGCTGCATGACGACGTGGTTGACTCATCAAGCTTACGCCGTGGCAAGGTCGCCGCCCACCTGATCTGGGGCGCGCCGTCTTCGGTCCTGGTCGGTGACTTCCTGTTCGCCCGCGCCTTCGAACTTATGGTCGAAACCGGTTCGCTTCGCGCCCTCGACATCCTGTCCAAGGCTTCGGCTGTGATTACCCAGGGCGAGGTGATGCAGTTGATGAAGGCCTTCGATCTCAACCTGTCGCAGGCCGACTATATCGAGATCATTTCGGCCAAGACCGCCGCCTTGTTTTCGGCCGCGTCCCAGGCCGGCGCCGTCGCCGCCAATGCACCCGAAGCCAAGGTGCAGGCGCTTTACGACTATGGCCTTAATCTCGGCCTGGCCTTCCAGATCCAGGACGATGTGCTGGATTACCAGGGCGCCGCCGCGGATCTTGGCAAGAATGCCGGCGACGACTTCGCCGAAGGCAAGTCGACCCTGCCACTGCTTCTTGCCATGGATGCGACGCGCGCTACAGAAGCGCCCTTCTGGGAGCGGACGATCGGCAAGCGCCAGCAGGCAGATGGCGACTTCCAGCGCGCACAGGCCCTGATGCGCACCTCTGGCGCTCTGGATCGCGCCCGCGCCGTTGCGGAAACCTACGCCGACAAGGCGCGCACGGCGTTGTCTATCTTCGAGCCCGGCCCGTGGCGCGACGCCCTGGAAAGCCTGGCCCTTTACAGCGTTGAACGCGAAAAATAGGCGTGCGGGCCGAAGCCGTCGTTCAGCCTTCGCCACCGCCGCCCGTGGATGCGGTCCGTAGCGAGGAGGCGCGTTTCTTCGAGCTCGATATCCTGCGCGGCTTAGCGGCGATCCTGGTCGTTGTCTTTCATTACAAGCACTTCCTGCTTAGCGACACCGAGGTGTTCGATTACGATCATCTGCCGTTCGGCGTCCTGCTGACGCCGGTTTATGTCTATGGCCAGTATTTCGTTGAGCTTTTCTTCGCCATATCGGGCTATGTCTTCTTCTGGCTTTATGGCGACGCCGTCTCCGACCGACGCCTGAGCGCGCGCAGCTTTTTCACGGCGCGCTTCGCCAGGCTTTATCCCCTCTATCTGGCGATGTTGATTGCGGCCGTGGTGCTTCAGTCGGCCCATAGCGCGCTTTACGGCGCGGCCTTTATCTACAAGCACAATACAGTCGGCGATTTCGTCCTCAGCCTGTTCATGGTCCAGCAGTGGCTGCCGGGCGCCGAGCAAACCTGGAACGGGCCGTCGTGGTCGCTGTCGGTCGAGCTGTTTCTCTACATCGCCTTTTTTGCCGTGGCTTTTTGGCGCGGCAACCGGCCAATCGTCCTTGCCGCCATCGTCGTCGTGGGGCTGGCATTCAAACACATCCAGGCCGAACCGGTCAGCGACTTTTCGCGTGGCGTGCCCAGCTTCTTCTTGGGAGGGCTTGTCTTTCACGCCGTGCGGTTTCTCAATCACGAGGC
>CBFGPQ010000345.1:0-1983 GCA_965650705.1 uncultured Asticcacaulis sp.
TGAGTGCTTTTCCCTTTGAAATCCATGCCCATGACGGCCAGGCGCGTACCGGCGTCCTGAAAACGCCGCGCGGCGATATCCCTACCCCCATCTTCATGCCCGTCGGCACGGCGGCCACCGTGAAGGCGCTGACGCTCGACATGGTGCGCCAGTCGCACGCCAGGATCATCCTGGGGAACACCTACCACCTGATGCTGCGGCCGGGGCCCGAGCGCGTGAAGCGACTGGGCGGTCTGCATAAGTTCATGGGTTGGGACGGGCCGATCCTGACTGATTCCGGCGGCTTCCAGGTCATGAGCCTGTCGAATATTTCCAAGGTCAAGGAAGAGGCCGTCACTTTCGCCAGCCATATCGATGGCTCGAAGCACGTCCTGTCGCCGGAACGCTCGATCGAGATCCAGGCCGACCTGTTGGGCGCCGACATCGTCATGCAACTCGACGAATGCGTCTCCTATCCGGCCGAGGAATCGCGCGCGCAAAAGGCTCTGCAACAGTCGGCGCGCTGGGGCCAGCGCTCAAAAGGCGCCTTCGGCACGCGCGACACGCAGGCCCTGTTCGGTATTCAGCAGGGTTCAACCTATCCACACCTGCGCCGCGAATCGACCGAGCGCCTGCTCGATATCGGTTTTGACGGCTACGCCATCGGCGGTCTTGCTGTCGGCGAAGGCCATCAGGCCATGTGCGACACGCTCGATTTTTGCGCCCCGCTCTTGCCTTGGGACCGGCCGCGCTACCTTATGGGCGTTGGCAAGCCCATAGATCTGCTGGAAGGCGTGGCGCGCGGCGTCGACATGTTCGACTGCGTCCTGCCGACTCGTTCGGGCCGCCACGGCCAGGTGTGGACCTGGGACGGTCCGATCAACATGAAAAACGCCCGCTTTGCTGAGGACGATACGCCGCTCGATGCGACCAGCGACTGCCCGGCCAGCCGTGACTATTCCAAGGCCTATCTGCATCACCTGGTGCGGGCCGAGGAAATCCTGGGCCAGGTCCTGCTGTCCTGGCACAATATCGCGTTTTTCCAGGCACTGATGATCCGCATGCGCGCGGCGATCGCCGACGGCAGCTTCCAGGCTCTGCGGCGCGATTTGCTGACACGCTGGACAAAATAAGAAAAGGCCCGGTGCGAACGCCGGGCCTTTTCTTATTTCCTGCCACCGCGGCGGCTGGTCGGCCGCTTCTTCTTGGTCGTTGTCTGGACCGGGGCCTTTTCATAGGTGTCGATATAGACGCGCGGCTTGAACCACGATGGCGCCGCCGGCGGAGCGCAGTTCTTGTTCATGCCGACGCCCTTGAGATAGGCACGGCGCGACTTGCCCGCCTGGATGGCTTCGTCCACAAGTTTCTGGTGCTTCTCGGCGCCGGTCATCTGACGGATCAGGCCGCGGAACGGGATGATGCTGCGGGTCGCGCCGCGCACGGCGCCGACGGCGGCCTTGTTGGCCATCCGCCCACCCTTCTCGCGCATTGTCGAATCATCGGGCGGCGGTGGCGGTTCGTCCAGATCCGGCCCCAAGAGCGCATCAAGCTTGCGCACCTCACCGGCAATGGATTCGCACTGATCCAGCCCAGCCAGATCGTATGGTCGCGACATCGCGTCCAAAAGGATCTGCGGGATATGGGTGCGCTTGAGATTCAGGTCTTCGAGCGGCGCGGTCACCGCATCGCCCCAGTCATTATTGTCTTCCGTCGACTGGCGCATCTTTTCAGACCGCTCGTCGGGACCACGCGCGCCTTCGGCCACGTCATAGTCAGGACGGTTCGAGGAACAGGCGCCAAGCACAAGACTTGCGCAAAAAGCGACGACTAGGACTCTAATGACATTTCCCCCTGTACGCTCCGGCTTCATGGTCCTACCAAATGGGCCGCGAGGCCACAAGCTCAACCTTATGCTATACCCGGCGTCCGTCTTTTTGATGGCCGCTGCAACCGTAAAAAAACAATACATAAAAACAAGCAGACACGCTTGCGAAAAAGCAAACT
>CBFGPQ010000346.1:0-1956 GCA_965650705.1 uncultured Asticcacaulis sp.
TTACCGTCTATGCCTTCCCCCCATCACACAAGTCGTGATAGGGATGCCGCCATGGTGCTGGCGCTCGACATCGATTCCGGTGTCCGGGAGCTGGTCCAGGGCCTGTTCGCCACCGCCACCCTGGGCGCATGACGACCGGCCTGGCATTGACGAATGGCCGGATCAATAAGGTTGCAACGCCTTACCGTCGCGGCACGAGGGAGACCGTTTATTGACCCAGTTTCTGGTCGGCATACCGCTGTTTCTGGTGATCATTTCGATCATCGTGGCCTTCCATGAATACGGCCATTACAGCATTGCGCGTCTGTTCAATACGCGCATCGAACGCTTCTCCATCGGTTTCGGCAAGATTCTGCTGCGTCGCAAGGACAAGCGCGGCGTCGAATGGTGCCTGAGCGCCCTGCCTCTCGGCGGCTATGTCAAATTCGCCGGCGACGAAAACGTCACGTCCATGTCGCCCTCGGCCGATGAGCTTGAGGCGGCGCGGGCCGCAATTACCGCGCGCGAAGGCGCCGCCGCCGTCACCGACTATTTCCATTTCAAGCCGCTGTGGCAGCGTGCCCTGATCATCGTGGCCGGGCCGGTTTTCAACTTCATCCTGGCCATCGCCTTCTTTACGGTGATGTTCTCGATCGTCGGCGATCAGGTCGGTCGTCCGACGGTCGCAGAGGTCCTGCCGCAAAGCCCGGCGGAACGCGCCGGCTTCATGCCGGGCGACGTGGTTCGCAAGATTGACGGCCGTGACATCGGCAATGGTTCGGATGTCGTCATGCTGGTGGCGTTGCGCGCCGACAGCACCTTCCCGGTACAGGTTGAGCGCGCCGGCAAACCTGTCGTCCTGACGGTCACGCCCGAGCGCGCCAGGCTCGATCTTGGCCAGTCCGGTGACGAGGTTCGCGGCGGCCGCATCGGCGTAAAGATCGACGACAAGGTCGATCGCCGTCCGCTCAACCCGGCGGAGGCCTTTGTCCGCGCCAATGTCGAAACCTGGTCGACGCTTGACCGGACCTTTACCTATCTGGGCCGCATCTTTGTCGGCAAGGAAAACGGCGACCAGCTGAGCGGCGTCATCGGCATGACCAAGGTAACCGGAGATCTGACCCTCGACCCGGAAATGGCGCAACTGCCGCTTCGGGTTCAGCTGATCAACCTGTTCCTGCGTTTCCTGCTTCTCACCGCCACGATTTCGATCGGTGTCGGCTTCCTCAATCTGCTGCCCGTGCCCATGCTGGATGGTGGACATCTGGCCTTCTATGCCTGGCAGGGCATAACGCGTAAGCCGATCTCGCCCGCCGTTCAGAACGTGGCTTTTCGGATCGCCGTGGTGCTGATATTAGGGCTGATGCTGTTTGCGGCGTGGAACGATCTGAACCGTGTCGGATTCGTCAAAGCTGTCGGGGGACTGTTTTCATGACCGGACGTGAATTGACCGTCAGGGCCGCCCGCAAGGGTGGGGGAGGCCTGTCGTGAAGCCTGTTCAAACTCCCGCCAACACCCGTACCCACAGCCCGCTTCGAGGCCGCATGACCCTCTCTCACAGCCTTTCCTTCAGCGCCAGCGTCATGGCCATCATCGCGGCCGGTACTTTTGCCACGGCCGCCGACGCGCGCGCCTTCCTGATGCAGGATGCTCCGGCGGCACCGCCGGCGGCGGCAGGCGCGACGGCAGAGGCTGCACCGCAGGCTGCGGCGCCCGCTGCGCAAACAGCCTATGTTTCGGCGATCTCGGTCCAGGGCAATGAGCGGATCGATTCGCAGACCATCGTCTCCTACCTGCCGTTCCAGACCGGATCGACCGTCGACGCGGAAATGATCGACCTCGCGGTCAAGACGCTGTACCGCACCGACCTGTTCTCGGACGTCCAAATCGCCATGAACGGCGGCGAGATGGTCGTCACCGTCGTCGAAGCCCCCATCATCAACCAGGTGGTGTTCGAGGGCAACAAGTCGATGACCA
>CBFGPQ010000347.1:0-1942 GCA_965650705.1 uncultured Asticcacaulis sp.
CCAACAAGAGCGAGGACGAAAAGCGCAAGGCGCTGATCGAAGCCCGCAACCAGGCGGACGCCATGATCCACTCGACCGAAAAGTCGCTGAAGGAATTTGGTGACAAGGTCTCGGCGGCCGACAAGACGGCGATCGAAACCGCTCTGGCTGATCTCAAGACGGCCAAGGACGGTGAAGACGCTGACGACATCCGCGCCAAGTCGCAGACCTTGATCCAGGCGTCGATGAAGCTGGGTGAAGCCATGTATGGCCAGGGCGGCGGCGATACCGACGGCGGCGCCGAGGACTCGAAGGCCGACGACAATGTTGTCGACGCCGAGTTCGAGGAAGTCGACGACTCCAAGAAGAGCGCCTAAGAGGCCTCGTCATGAACGCCAGGAATTCCTCTTCGGAGATGTATCGGGCGTTCGCACATGATGCCAGTGCGGCGGCAAGGTTTGACTCCTTGCCGCCGCTGCATCAAAACCTATATCAGACATTGAAAATGACCACGATGCCACGGGCGCACGCGAAATCCTTCGCGGCTGAAGTCGTGGTGTCTCCGGGGCGAGTAGCATGAGCAAGCGTTGTTATTACGAAGTGCTGGAAGTCGAGCGTACCGTCGACGACGCCACTCTGAAATCGGCCTTTCGCAAGAAGGCGATGCAACACCATCCGGACCGCAACCACGGCGACGACCAGGCCGAGGCGCGCTTCAAGGAAGTCAACGAAGCCTATAGCGTCCTTTCGGACCCGCAAAAGCGCGCCGCCTATGACCGCTTCGGCCATGCCGGCATGAACGGACAATCCGCTGGCGGCGGCTTCAATGGCTTTGGCGGCGGCGCGCAAGGTTTCTCCAACGTCGAGGACATTTTCTCGGAAATGTTCGGCGACATCTTCGGCCAGCAGCGCCGGCCTCAGGGTCCGCAGCGCGGCTCGGATGTCCGTTTCGATTACGAAATCACGCTGGAACAGGCCTATAAGGGCGCCGACGTCGAAATCACTGTCCCGACTACCCTGACCTGCGAAGCCTGTAATGGCTCCGGCGCCAAGCCCGGCACGCGGCCCCAGGCGTGCGGCACCTGCGCCGGCCACGGCCGCGTCCGCACCTCCAATGGCTTCTTCGCCGTCGAACGCACCTGTCCGACCTGCAATGGCCAGGGCCAGATCATCAAGGACGTGTGCGACTCCTGTAAAGGCCATGGCCAGGTGCGCCACAACAAGACGCTCAATGTCCGCATCCCGGCCGGCGTCGACGACGGCGCGCGCATCCTCCTAAAGGGCGAAGGCCAGGCTGGCGCCAAGGGCGGGCCGAAAGGCGACCTCTACATCTTCCTGAGCGTTGCCGAGCACGATATCTTCGAGCGCGACGGCCTTGATCTCCATTGCTCTATCCCCGTGCCGATGTCGACGGCCGTACTGGGCGGCGAAATGGAAGTGCCATGCCTGATGGGCGGTGAGAATTGCGACGGGCAGTGCAAGCTCGATATCACCATCCCCGAAGGCGCCCAGACCGGCCATAAGGTCAAGCTCAAGGGCCGCGGCATGCCGGGTCTCAATTCGCGGCAGAAAGGCGATCTGATCGTCGAGCTGTTCATCGAAACGCCCAAGCACCTGACGCCGCGCCAGAAGGAGCTGATGAAGGAATTCGCGGCTATTTGCGAAGAAAAGTCCTACGCCCAGAGCCAGGGCTTCGTGCACAAGGCTAAGCGCTTCTGGGACGACATCACCGGCGCCGCCGCCCAATAGCAGGGGCACAGCCCCTGCACCCGGAATTGCTACGCAGTTTTTAACACCCGCCGGTACCTCACCGGCGGGCTTTCATTTTCACTTTGACCTGACGCCGCACACGCCCTATCGGACTACGAAACTTCGTAAGGACTGATTATGACCGCGCCGACGCTTCGCTTTGCCGTCAATGGATACAAGGGCCGCATGGGCCAGGCCATCCTGCGTGTGCTGG
>CBFGPQ010000348.1:0-1932 GCA_965650705.1 uncultured Asticcacaulis sp.
TGTTTGACAGTTTGAACGAGCGCCTGTCCGGTCTATTCGACCGCCTGTCGGGTCGCGGCGTCCTTTCGGAAAAGGACGTCGACGAAGCCCTGCGCGAAGTCCGCGTCGCCCTGCTCGAAGCCGACGTCGCCCTGCCGGTGGTGCGTCAGTTCATGACGCGCGCCCGCGAGATGGCGACCGGCGAAGAGATCATCAAGGCGGTCCGCCCTGCCGACCAGGTCGTCAAGATCGTCTATGACGGCCTGATCGAGATGCTGGGTGGCGAAGAGGCCGAGCCGCTTAATCTCAACGCCGTGCCCCCGGTGGTCATCCTGATGGCCGGTCTGCAAGGCTCGGGTAAGACGACCACCACCGCCAAGCTGGCGCTGCGTCTATCGAAGTTCGACCGCAAGAAGGTCATGCTGGCCTCGCTCGACACCCGCCGTCCGGCGGCCATGGAGCAGTTGAAGATCCTGGCCGAACAGGTCGGTGTCGACTTCCTGCCGATCGTCGCGGGCCAGAGCGCGCTCGACATCACCCGCCGCGCCCTTCAGGCCGCAAAGATTCAGGGCTTCGACGTCCTGATCCTCGATACCGCCGGCCGCACGACGCTCGACGAAGCGCTGATGGCCGAGGCGGCTGATATCGCCAGGATTTCGAACCCGACCGAGACCTTCCTGGTTGCCGACAGCCTGACCGGCCAGGACGCCGTGCGTACGGCCGCCGCCTTCCATGAGCGTCTGCCTCTGACTGGCCTGATCCTGACGCGCGCCGACGGTGACGCTCGTGGCGGCGCCATGCTTTCGATGCGCGCCACGACCGGCCTGCCGATCAAGTTTCTCGGCGCCGGCGAAAAGATCGACGCGCTCGACGTCTTCGACGCCCGCCGGATCGCCGGCCGCATCCTGGGCCAGGGCGACGTCGTGGCCCTGGTCGAAAAGGCGGCTCAGGAGCTCGACGCCGCCAAGGCCGCCGCTGCCGCCAAGAAGATGGCCAAGGGTCAGTTCGACCTCGACGATCTGGCGACCCAGCTGCAGCAGATGAAGCGCATGGGCGGCCTTGGCGGCATCATGGGACTTCTGCCGGGCGTCCAGAAGGTCAAGAAGCAGATCGAAGAATCGAACATCACGGACAAGACCTTCGACCGCCAGGTGGCGATCATCTCGTCCATGACCAAGATCGAGCGCAAGAAGCCGGACATCCTTAACGCCTCACGCAAGCGGCGTATCGCCGCCGGCGCCGGTGTCGAAGTGCAGGAAATCAACCGTCTGCTCAAGCAGCACCGCCAGATGGCCGATACCTTCAAGGCGATGGCGCGTTCCAACGGCCGCGGCATGATGGGCCAGATGGCCAAGATGTTCGGCATGGGCGCGGGCGGCCAGCCGCCCAATGTCGAGGAAATGGCCAAGCAGCTGGGCATGGACCCCAATGCTTTGGGCGGCCCCGGCGGGCCCGATCTCGAACAACTGAAAAAGCTCGGGGCCGGTGGCCTGCCGGGCGGACTTCCCGGCCAGCTTCCCGGATTGGGCGGCGCCAAACCTCCTTCGGGCCTGTTCGGTGGCCTGCCGGGTCTCCCCGGCGCAAAGCCGTTCGACCCAACCAAGAAATAGCAAGTTAGGAATATACAATGCTTAAGATTCGTCTGTCCCGCGGTGGCTCCAAGAAGCGCCCTTACTACACGATCGTCATCGCTGACGCCGCCGCTCCGCGCGACGGCAAGTTCATCGAAAAGGTCGGCACCTACAACCCGATGCTGCCGAAGGACGCCCAGCGCGTCACGCTGAAGGTCGAGCGCATCCAGGAATGGCTCAAGAAGGGCGCCCAGCCGACCGACCGTGTCGCGCGCTTCCTGTCGCAAGAAGGCCTGGTGAAGTGGGAACACGGCAACAACCCGCAAAAGGGTACGCCGGGCAAGAAGGCTCAGGAACGTGCCGCTGAACGCGCCCAGCGCGA
>CBFGPQ010000349.1:0-1889 GCA_965650705.1 uncultured Asticcacaulis sp.
GCGAACTCGCCCTTCACGTCCCACCACTTGGCGGCCAGCGCCGAAAAGCGCGAGACTTCGCCCTGATCGATACTGAAGCCTTCCGCGCTTCCCGCGTCGTTTTTTGTGCGCTCAGGCGCCGCGCGGGCTCCTCGCACCTGCTCGGGCGGGCAGTCGCCCTTGCCGGCCTCTGCCAAGGCCGGAGCGTTCGTATCTAATGCAACGGAATTGTTTAGGTTTTCGGGCATTCGCGCCGCCTATTTCTGATCAATGGCGTCTGTATAAATCCTTGCGGTGCAGGGACTTCGCCGCTAGATATGCGCCGCTTTAAAGTCAGGGGTCAATGACCCGCAACAAGGATTTTGTCTTCATGTCCCGTTTGGTGATGAAGTTCGGCGGCACCTCAATGGCCGATCTCGAACGCATCCGCAGGGCCGCCAGGCTCGTCGCCGCCGAGTATGATGCCGGCCATAAGGTCGCCGTTGTCGTGTCCGCCATGTCGGGCAAGACGAACGAGCTGGTCGCTTGGACGGATGGCGCCGGCAAGGCGACAGGCAACGGCATGGACGGCGATGACGAATACGATGTTGTCGTGGCGTCGGGAGAGCAGGTGACCGCCGGTCTCTTGTCCATGACCCTGCGCAATATGGGTTATGACGCCGTCACTATGATGGGCTGGCAGGTGCCGATCATCACATCCGACGTGCACGGCAAGGCGCGTATCCTCGACATCCCGCCGGCCAAGCTGGAAACGGCACTCGACGCCGGCCAGATCGTCGTCGTGCCGGGCTTCCAGGGCGTGACCGAATCAGGCCGCATCACCACGCTCGGCCGTGGCGGTTCGGACACCTCGGCGGTCGCGGTCGCCGCGGCGGTCAAGGCGATCCGCTGCGACATCTATACCGATGTCGACGGCGTCTACACGACCGATCCGCGCATCGAGTCGAAGGCCCGCCGTCTCAAGAAGATATCGTTCGAAGAAATGCTGGAAATGGCGTCGCTGGGCGCCAAGGTGCTCCAGACCCGTTCGGTCGAACTGGCCATGGGCCAGCGCATGCCCGTGCGCGTCCTGTCCAGCTTCGTCGAACCCGGCGAAACCGTAGATCAAGGCACCATCGTGTGCGACGAGGAAGAAATCGTGGAAAAGCATATCATTTCCGGCGTGGCCTTCAGCCGTGATGAAGCCAAGATCACCCTTTTGGGTGTGCCCAACAAGGTCGGCGTCTCCGCCGCCATCTTTGGCAAGCTGGCCAATGCCAACATAAATGTCGACATGATCGTCCAGTCGGAGAAACGTTCGGGCGAATACGTCAACCAGCTCTTCACCGTCGGCCGCCGCGACGCCAAGGGCGCCGCCGAGCTGATGGAAGCCGCCCGCGAGGAAATCGGCTTCGATACGCTGAAGGTCGACGAAAACGTCGCCAAGGTGTCGATCGTCGGCGTCGGCATGCGCTCGCACACCGGCGTCGCCGAGACCATGTTCCGCGCCCTGTCGGAAAAAGGCATCAATATCCAGGTCATCTCGACCTCGGAAATCAAGATCAGCGTGCTGATCGACGAAGCCTATACCGAACTGGCCGTGCGTGCCCTGCACGCCGCCTATGGCCTCGACAAGATCGGCGCCTGAGAAAAACGCACATTACGGCTGCGAAGCCCCGGTGTCCGCCGGGGCTTTTGCGTTGTTTGTATCGGACTGTTAAACCATTGTGATTATAACCCTTTCGTGAGTTGCCGGATGGCGCGCCTGACGGCTAGACAGCGCGGCAAAACCGGCGGACAATAAACGGGCCGGGGACTATACGGCGAGAGGGCGATTTGGTGACGAAGCAAGGTCCGGTGCGCGGCCAGCGTGGGTTGCTGCGGCAAATCCGCGAAATCATGGAGGACGATCAGTCCGCCCAGGCGCGGCT
>CBFGPQ010000350.1:0-1883 GCA_965650705.1 uncultured Asticcacaulis sp.
GGCGGCAACCTGGCCTTGCTCAAGACCGGCGACAGCGTCCGCGTCGACCTGAACAAGGGCACTGTCAATGTGTTGATCAGCGACGAAGAGCTAAAGGCGCGCCGCGATGCGCTCGAAGCCGCCGGCGGCTATCAGTATCCGAAAAGCCAGACGCCGTGGCAAGCCATGCAGCGCGCCAATGTTGGCCAGATGGGCTCGGGGGCCTGCCTGGAAGACGCCGTGGACTTCCAGCGCATCGCCCAAACCATGGGCCTGCCGCGCGACAACCACTAATAACTACGATCGAGCCTACCGAAATCGGCCCCTTGTGGGCCGATTTTGCGTGTCTGGCGGGTAAAAATCTTTATGGTGTCCGCCATGAAAACTGCCGTCCGTAAAACCATAAGCATGACCGCCGGCTTCCTGAGCAGCGAAGCCGCGGGGGGAATCATTCTCATGGCTGCCGCTGCCGCAGCCATGGTTGTCGCCAACTCGCCGTTCGCCGGCGCCTATTTCCACGCGCTTCACGTCTATATCGGAGGCTTGAGCGTCCTGCACTGGATCAACGACGCTTTGATGGCCGTCTTCTTCCTGATGGTAGGGCTGGAAATCAAGCGCGAGATGCTGACAGGCCAGTTGTCCGACTGGCCGCGCCGCGCCCTTCCCGGCATCGCGGCGGCGGGCGGAGTGATTGTGCCGGCGCTACTCTATCTGCTGTTCAATCGCACCTCACCGGAGTCCTTACGCGGCTGGGCGATCCCCACCGCGACCGACATCGCCTTTGCCTTGGGCGTGCTGGCGCTTCTGGGATCGCGTGTGCCCGTGGCGCTCAAGGTATTTCTCACGGCCCTCGCCATCATCGACGATCTGGCCGCCGTCGTCGTCATTGCCGTTTTCTACACAGCCAATCTGTCCGTGCTGTGGCTGGCTCTGGCGGTCGCGGGACTGGCCGTCTTGGGCCTTCTCAATTTCCTGAAGGTAAAAACGATCTGGCTCTACCTCCTGATCGGCGCCATCATCTGGTTTTTCGTACTGAAGTCCGGCATCCACGCGACGCTTGCCGGGGTGGCGACGGCCCTGTTCATTCCCCTGCATACGCACAAGGGACAAAAGGACGATCACCATTCACCGCTGGTCCGGCTGGAACACGCGCTGCATAAGCCGGTTGCCTTCCTTATCGTGCCGATCTTCGGTTTCGCCAATGCGGGGGTGTCGCTGGCCGGTTTCACGCCTGACGCATTGTTGGCCCCCATACCGCTCGGTATCGCAGCGGGGCTGTTTGTCGGCAAGCAGGCCGGCGTTTTCGCGGCGTCATGGCTCGCGATCCGGCTGAAGCTGGCACGCCTGCCGGACGGCGCAAGCTGGCTGCAACTCTATGCGGTGTCCGTCCTGACCGGCATCGGCTTCACCATGAGCCTGTTTATCGGGCTTCTGGCCTTCCCGACCGCGCCGCAGGCGCAGGACGCAGTGAAGATCGGCGTCCTGCTGGGCTCGCTTGCATCCGGGTTTGCCGGTTACCTTCTGTTCCGCCTGGTTCCGGCCCCTAATTTAGGCGCCCGGCAATCCAGCTGATCGTTTCGGCCGCCACCTTCTCACGGCCGGTATCGGCGAACAGGTCGTGATAGTGGTCTTCGTACAGCTTCAGCGTCTTGTCCTTCGCGCCGGAGCTTTTATAAAATTCCTTGCTGCCGGCGGGCAGGGTCGCCTTGTCGGACGTTCCATGCATGATGAGCGTCGGCACGGTGATCCGCCCGAACGATACGCGCAGGCGATCCCCGCCCCGCACCATCTCCGCCACGGTCTTAAGGGGCTGCGTTTCATTCAGGGTCAGGGGATCACTGTTCAGTTGCCGGACCATCTCTGGATCGCGTGAAAAGTGGGCGTTGTTGAGTTTCAACGCCGGC
>CBFGPQ010000351.1:0-1847 GCA_965650705.1 uncultured Asticcacaulis sp.
TTCAGCAGCGGCCGGAAGCAGGGCCGCGACTTGATGACCATGTACCACGTCTTGAGCGCCGGGTAACGCGACCAGTTGATCTCATCGAGATAGTCGAGCACGCTTAGCTGACCCGCCGCGGCGAAGTCGGCATAGGACAATGAATGCCCCGCCAGCCAGTTACGCACCTGGAGCAGGCTTTCGAAATAACGCAAATGGTCCTTCAGCGCTTCGCGGCCAGCGCGCATCGAAGCGATATCCGGAGCGCCGCGCCCCATCAGCCGCTTCTCCATCTTTTCGTGCAGCAGCAGCGCATTGACCTCGTAATCGAACTTGCGGTCAAACCAACCGACCAGCCGGCGCGCCTCGGCGCGTTCGTTGACATTGGACGGCCACAGCGCCGGCTCCTTGTAGCATTCTTCGAGGTGCTCGAGGATGGCGCGGTCTTCGCACACCTTATGCGTCTGACCGATCGAGCCCGGCTCGGGCGTTTCAACCAGAATCGGCAGGAGGCCCGACGGGTTGAGACGCAGGATGGTGTCATCCGGCTCCCAGTACCGGACATTGGTTTCCTCGAACGCCAGCTTCTTTTCGCCAAGCGCCAGTCGGACGGCGCGGGAATGGGGATCGAAGGCGAAATGGTAGAGCTGGCGCGAATAGGCGGTCATCCAAGGTCCCTTTGGTGTTATCCCTGCGCCTGTTCCGAAGGCGGACTATCCTGAAACACGCTCACGTGCGGTTCGGCAAGTCCCCTCGGATCAGGATGGATGATTATATCGGCATTCGGGTAGACCTCAATGAGCCTGTTTTCCGCCGCGATGATGATCCTGTGGGCAGCGTCGAGCGTGAGTGACGGATCAAGCTCGACATGCATCTGGATGAGGACGTAAGGCCCAGCCTGGCGGGTACGCAGGTCGTGGACACCAAGAACCTGCGAATCTTCAAGCGTCAACCTGCGGATCGCCTCAACGTCTTTGTCGTCAAGAGCCTTATCCATAAGGTGACCCGACGCCTCACGCAGGACGCCGACGGCGCCCCAGACGAACCACGCGGCCATCAATACGCCGGCAATGGCGTCGAACACATATAGGCCCAGCGCCGCCAGGCCGACACCGATGATCGCAACGATATTGGATACGAAATCAGTCACGTAGTGCATCCGGTCACCGTGCACCGCCACGGAAGCTTCGGCACGCAGGGCCCGGTTCTGGAACCAGACCAGGATGGCCGTAAGAAGGATCGACAGCACGAGTACGCCCAAGGACAGGCCCGATGCGCGTGCCGGGTGCGGGTTGGCGAAGTCGCGGACGCATTCCTGCAGGATGATGGCCGCCGAAGCAAAGACCAGCGCCGCCTGGAAAAGGGCGCTGAAGGCTTCGGCCTTGCCGTGGCCGAAGGGATGCTCCTTGTCCGGCGGCGTACGGGCATAGCGGACGGCGAACAGGGTCGCGACCGAGGCCAGCAGGTCAAGGCCTGAATCGGTCAGCGACGCCAGGATCGACGGCGATCCGGACAGATAAAGCACACCAGTCTTCGCAACCGTCAGGACACTTGCGACGCCCACGGAGAGGATCGACGCCAGCATGACCGGCGAAATTGTCCGTGAATGTTGGCTCCGTGGTGCGTTCATGTCCTTGTGTAACATGGCTTTTCCAGCAGGCAAACAGCTTCAGTTTGCACTGCAAAATGAGGCGCCGTCGAAACTGTTAATAAAAGGTAAATAGCGCGTGTCAAACCTGGTCAAATCGGCATAGGGTGCAACGCAGAATCAATCTTGACAATAAACCGCCGTATTCGCGGAGTCTTGTCATGGTGAACATCGAAGGTGTGCCCATGTCTCGTATCTGGATCAGCCGCACGGAGGCGCT
>CBFGPQ010000352.1:0-1828 GCA_965650705.1 uncultured Asticcacaulis sp.
GACATCGCAGAAGCCTTAGTCATGGCCGAGGAAGGATCGAATGTCGGCCCGCCGGCGCTTTGGGCGCCGTCGCCGGTGTGGCCGGATGGCCGTGGCGTCTTCCTCTTCCGCCCCTTTATCGGCAAGCGCCGGGCGGAATTGCGCGACTTTCTTGAAATGCGCGGCGTCAGCTGGATCGAAGACCCGGCGAACGCGAACATGGCATCGGCGCGGGCGCGGGCGCGTAAAGCGCTCGAAGGACAGGTCCTGGTCAGCCCGACGCTCGGCCTGTTTCTACAGCCAGTCCGGCTGTGTCAGGACCTGCCGCACCTGCTGCTTGACGATGGTCTGGACGAGTTCGGCGCCATTATATTCGACGCCAAAGTCTTCGACGCCCTGCCGGAGGTCGTAGCGCGCCACCGGCTGGCGGCGGCGGTCGTCAGTGCCGGCGGCGGCGACAGGCTGCCCCGGCGCGACAGTCTCGACCGCCTGCGCCGGGACATGACACCGGATACGACGGCTACGCTGTGTGGTGCGCGCATCCGCCGTAATGGTGGCCGGATCATGATCGTGCGCGAGGCCGGTGAACTGGAACGGCGCAGGCCCGATCCGCTTTGTGCCGTGGCTGGACACCCGGCCATGTGGGATGGCCGTTTTGAGATTCTCGCCGGGCAGGGAACGACCATCCATCCGTCGGCCCAGTTCCGTACGTCCTTAAGCGATGCCGATCGGAACGCCCTGCTGGCCTTGCCGGCCGCTCTTCGCGGCGCCCTGCCGGTTCTCATAGCCGGCACGGCTGCACCCGTTCTGCCATTTCCTCTTCATAATGACGGCTTGAACGGACACGGCATAAAGCTTGCTTGCTGGGTCATGCCGCGTTTTCTGGCCGCCTGCGGTGTCTTCGCCCGCGAAAGCGATTGTTCCCGAATGCGGGAAAAACCGCTGTAGCAATGTTTACAGATGCTCCCTATATGGTGTGATTGAAGTGTGTATCGCTCCTTTACCGGTCGCCGTGATAAGCGGGCGGAGGCAGGGGCGGAAACGATCAACCGGCGCGTGGTCCACGCGACTGTTTTTGAGGCCTGCGGGCGCGTTGCCTACGCGACCGTTTTTGAGGAATGACCTGGCATGAATATGCGTTCCATCACGATCATCGGCGTCGTCCTGGCCCTGCTGATCGGGCTCTATGTCGTGATGCAGTCTCAGATGAAGGGCGGTTCCGCCCTGACCGGCTCCGCGCCGCAGCAGCAGATGGTGTATTCCGATTTGCTGGCTAAGGTAAACGGTGGCCAAGTCAAGGAAATCGAAATTCATAATGACGAAGCAACAGGCCTCCTTACCGACGGCAAGACCCGTTTCAAGGCCACCCTGCCGCCTTTCGGCGAATACGCCCAACTGACCAATGCGCTGGAAGCTGCCAAGGTCAAGACGACCTTCCAGTCGAACCGCACACCCCTCTTGATGACCATCATCACGACGCTTTTGCCGGTGATCCTGATCATCGCCATCTGGATATTCTTTATGCGCCAGATGCAGGGCGGCGGCCGCGGTGCCATGGGCTTCGGTAAGTCCAAGGCGCGGCTTCTGACCGAGCACAAGAATCGCGTCACCTTCCAGGACGTCGCCGGTGTTGATGAGGCCAAGGAAGAACTGCAGGAGGTCGTCGACTTCCTGAAGGACCCGTCGAAGTTCCAGAAGCTGGGCGGCAAGATTCCAAAAGGTGCCTTGCTGGTCGGCCCTCCGGGTACGGGTAAGACCCTGCTGGCGCGCGCTGTCGCCGGTGAGGCCGGCGTACCCTTCTTCTCGATCTCGGGCTCGGACTTCGTGGAAATGTTCGTCGGCGTCGGCG
>CBFGPQ010000353.1:0-1754 GCA_965650705.1 uncultured Asticcacaulis sp.
CAGGGTGGATTTCATATATTGATATCTGACAACGCTGTCAAATAAATAATGAAAGTAAAAATATTTTTCTTTGACGAAACGGCGTTATCCTTTGTTTTATAAGGAAACGCTTAAAGCAACCGACTTGACGCCGGTTGATAGCGCTGTCAATAATCCGCGCGGGAGAACCGGAGCTATAAATCATCCGGAACAGGAACAGGGTGGCCGTGGTTGCAGGTGTTGACCTGGACTGACGGTTACGATCAAACTGAATAAAATAACACTGGATTGCAGCGGGAGCACTATGTCCGTCACACGTCACGCCTTCGGGCCGACCACCTTGCGCGGTTCGCGCACCCTGAAAATGACGCTAAAGTCAGGACTGGGTATCGCACTCGTCCTGGCCCTGGGTGTGGCCGGCGCCGCCGAAGCCAAGAAGGCCAAGACAGCGGCCGCCAAGCCCGCCGCGGCCGAAGAAATTATCACGGTCGATCCCGCATGGCCGGTGGTCGAAGACGCAGGCATCGTCGACGCCAAGACCGAAAAGCGCATCGACGAGATCATGGCGCAGATGACTCTGGAAGAGAAGGTCGGCCAGACCATCCAGGCCGACATCAACTTCATCAAACCGGAAGAATTGAAGGAATATCCACTGGGCTCGATCCTGGCCGGCGGCAATTCGTCGCCGAAGCAGAACGAGCGCGCCACACCGGAAGAGTGGCTGCAACTGGCCGATGACTACTGGCGCGCCAACGATGCGCGCAAGACTAAGGTCCGTATCCCGCTGCTGTTCGGTATCGATGCCGTCCACGGTCACGCCAACATGGTCGGCGCCATCGTCTTCCCGCACAATGTCGGCCTGGGCGCCGCCCACAATCCGGACCTGATCGAGAAGATCGGCGAAGTCACCGCCAAGGAGATGTCGCTGGCCGGGGTCGACTGGACCTTCGCCCCGACCGTCGCCGTGCCGCGCGACAAGCGCTGGGGCCGCGCCTATGAAGGCTATTCCGAAAATCCGGCTGATGTCGCAGCTTACTCCGGCCGCATGGTCGAAGGCCTTCAGGGTGATGACGGCGGCCGCAATGGCATCAAGCCGGGCCGCATCATGTCGACCGCCAAGCACTATCTCGGCGATGGCGGCACCAAGGACGGCAAAGACCAGGGCGATGCGATCCTGAGCGAAGCCGACCTCGTCAACATCCATAATGCCGGCTATCCGCCCGCCATCAAGGCCGGCGCACTCTCGGTCATGGTCTCCTTCTCTTCGTGGAATGGCCAGAAGCTGACCGGTTCGAAACACATCATCACCGGCGCCCTCAAGCAGCGCATGGGCTTTGACGGTTTCGCCGTCACCGACTGGAACGCCCAGGGGCAAGTGCCGGGCTGCACCAACGAAAGCTGCCCGATCGCCATGAATGCCGGCGTCGACATGTTTATGGCGCCCGACAGCTGGAAGGGCCTGTACAAGAACACCCTCACCCAGGTGAAGGACGGCACCATCCCGATGGCGCGCCTCGATGACGCCGTGCGCCGTATCCTGCGCGCCAAGATCAAGGGTGGCCTGTTCGAACTGGAAGCCCCGAAGGACCGTCCGCTGGCCGGCAAGTGGGACCAGCTGGGTTCGGCCGAAAGCCGCGCCGTCGCCCGTCAGGCCGTGCGTGAATCGCTGGTCCTGATCAAGAACCAGGGCGGCGTCCTGCCGCTGAAGGCGAATGCGCGTATCCTGGTCACCGGTGACGGCGCCGACAATATCGGCAAGCAGTCCGGCGGCTGGA
>CBFGPQ010000354.1:0-1680 GCA_965650705.1 uncultured Asticcacaulis sp.
GCAAGACCTTCGACAATTTCTCGCCCAAGATCGGCGTCCAACTTTATCCCAGCGATGACCTCATGGCCTATGCGTCCTGGTCGAAGGGATACAAGACCGGCGGCTGGACCACGCGTCTGTCGAACCCGTTGCCCGATGCGCCGAGCTTTGATGAGGAAAAGGCGACGACCTGGGAAGTCGGTTTCAAGTCGAAGCTGCTCGACCGGCGTCTGCAACTGAACTTCGCGGCCTTTACGACCGACTATAAGGGCATCCAGCTGAACTTCCAGCAGGGCGTGTCGCCGACGATCCAGAATGCGGGCGACGCCCGGATCCGGGGCTTTGAGGCCGAAGCGGTGTTCGCGCCCATCCGCGCTTTCGCACTGACGACATCGGTCGGCTATATCGACGCCAAATATACATCGGTACTGCCGGGCGCGGTGGTCGCGCCCAGCGTGATCCAGGGCGGTGTGTTCGTGGGAGCCGAACTGCCCAAGACGCCGCATTGGAAGGTCAATGTCAGCCCGCGCGTCGAGCTGGATGTGGGCAGCAGCGGCGCGAAGCTCATCATGTTGGCCGACTGGACCTACACGGCCCGGATGCGCAACGATACCGAAGGTACATTCCTGCTCGACCGAAAGGCGTCGAACGTCGTCAATGCCAATGTGACGCTGCGACTGCCCGACGACCGCTACAGCGTCACGGTAGGCGGCACCAACGTCTTCAACGAACGCTTCCTGACCACGGGTCAGGCGCAGATCGCCGGGGGGCAATTCTACGGCACCTATAATCGTCCGGCCGAATGGTACGCCAGGCTGGGCGTGAAGTTCTGATCAACCCCACATAACGCAAACAGGATCGCACCATCATGTCCACTGTAATGACTGCCCCGCCGTCGACCGCCTTCAAGATCGTCGATGTTCCCGAAAATCTGTCCCATGTGATCGACGCGCGCGGGGTAAAGGGCAGCTTCGTCGGGCCGTCAGAGGCGGAAAGCCCCTGGGTGCCCTTTGGTGACAATGCCGCCATCCGTCACCTGGCCTTCGACGTCCGCCAGAACATCTATTGCAACGTGCTCTGGCTGAAGGGGCCGGGCGTGCTCGGCACCCACAAGCATCGCGGGCGGCTGGTCATGATGTGCCTGGAAGGCAGTCTGCGTTATCTGGAACATGACTGGGTGGCAGGTCCCGGCGACTTCTTCCTGGAAGTCCCCGGCGAACGCCACACGTTGGTCAGCGAACATCCGCAGGGCGGCAAGCTTTGGGGATGGATGCAAGGTCCGATCGAGTTCTACGACGAGGATGGCAAGTTCATCGAAACCTGCGACGTATGGTGGTTCATCAATCATTACGAGACGTACTGCCGGGAGAATAACTTGCCCATCAACCCGCAACTCTACCTCTGAGAGGGGGCGTCCGCCGGGAGGAGCAGCGCGCCTCCCGGCGGATGGATTGCAAAATGACCAAGAGCAGGTCCCTGCCACGCAAAGCCACACACGCCGCAGGCCTCATGAGCTTCCCAACCCCGGACCAGCGCCGCGCAATCGAGTGGGACTGTACTCGGCTCGTCCATCACTATGCCAATCTGAACGATGCGGCGAAATGGGAAGCCGCAGCCAACTTGTTCACGGACGATGGCCGTTTATCCCGGCCAACCGCGCCCGATCAGCCGATTGTTGGCCGCGAAGCTATATTGGCCGCC
>CBFGPQ010000355.1:0-1656 GCA_965650705.1 uncultured Asticcacaulis sp.
AAGCGCGCCATCGTCCCGGCTTCGTTCAGCAGGTGCGACATCAGTTCGTGGCTGATGTCGAGCTCAACGCCGCGCATGCGCTGGCCGCGATTGCAGATATTGTCGGGATGCTTGGCGCGGCTTTGCAAGGGTTCGTCGTGCACCACGAAGCCGAAGCCGGTAAGCGTCCGGCCGAGCGCGGCGATGAGTTCCGTGTCCAGGCCGTCGACGCAGACCTCGCCCAATGCGTCATGGCAGGCGTGACGGCCGCGAATGCTGATGACGCTCTGGCATTTTTCCGCCAGGGCGATGCCGTCGGGATGATTGTGCAAGGGCCTCGGCACCAATCGGTTTTCGCCGTTTTCGGCCTCCCAGACCGCCCGGCATGACACGACGGTATGGACACTGAGGTCATCGCCCGCGATACTCAGGGCGCAGATATCGGTGCCCGGTTCCGCCAGTCCGCCGTACTGCGCGAAAATCGCGACGTTAAGGCTGGCTGTGCGCGTGGAAACGGCGAATTGGGCCGGACTGCTGAAGGCAACCGTCTCGACCGGCTTTTCTAGGACCAACCCCGCTGGCATTTTGAAAGTCTCCAAAACCCCTAGCCAGGTCATTGTAGGCCAACGTGGCTAACAAGGCTTAAAGGAATCCCGGCTCGCAAACTTGTGATAGACAAGCTACCAGGGAACGCTCTGCAGCCGCTCCCCGATGAGGTTATTGCGCAAAGTACTTTCTTGTATTCCGCTTTCAGCACTCTGGCAGAACGGACTCGTAGCCCTCTCGCACGGCGGCGGCGAAACGCGCCATCATTCCGGCGTCGTTCAGCAGGCGCGACATCAGTTCGTGGCTGACGTCCAGTTCGACGCCACGCATGCGCTGGCCGCGGTTGCAGATATCGCCCGGCTGTTTTGCCGGACTATGCGGCGGCGTGTCGTGTACGACAAAGCCGGCGGCGGCCAGGGACTCCATGAGCGAAGCGACAAGGGCGGCGTCCAGGCCATCGACGCGGACCTCGCCGGTGCGGTTATGGCAGGCATGACGGCCGCGAATAGTTATGATTGTCTGGCATTTCCGGGCCAGGGTAAAGCTGTCGGGGTGATGGTGCACAGGGGCAGGCACCAGCCGGCCACCTTCCTTTTCGACCTCCCAAACCGCGCGGCTCGACACCATGGTGTGGAGGCTAAGGTCATTTCCGGCGATGTGCGCCGCGCAGATATCCGTGCCCGGCTCGACCATGCCGCCATGCTGGGCGAAGATCGCCAGGCGCGGGCTGGCCGTACGTGTTTCGACCCAAAACCGGGCGGGGTTGCCGAACGACACACCTTCTGTGGACTTGGGGAATGCTAACCCTGCAAGCATTTTGCTTCTCTCCTACCCCTGGCCCGATACAACCATAGCGGATATGACCTAATAAACTTTGAAGGAACACGACCTCTCAAAGTTGTGATATCAGCGTTATGGCAACAGTGTATTTTGGCAGTGTCGCAGAATAAAAAGGCTGTGCGGACAGCGCATTATGCGTTCACAAATCGCGCAGAAAAACAGGGCGCGGAGGCCGCCCGCGCCCTGTCGATTATCAGGATTCAATAACCATTCAGACCTTGATAACGATCTTTCGGGTGTGGAGACCCCACGCGAACAGCCAGCAGACGAGCATATAGAGCACCGCGAACA
>CBFGPQ010000356.1:0-1652 GCA_965650705.1 uncultured Asticcacaulis sp.
GGACCTGCGGATCGCCGGTTTTATGACCTTTGCTGCCAATCCGGATATCCTCACAGTTCGCGCGGCCAGCCTGGATGAGCCGCAACGATACCAGCCACAGATCGTGACCTATGCATCGCGTGGTTATGCCTGGGATAATCTCGATCCGGATGTGCCAAAGTTCGCAAAGATGCCGGGATAGTGCTCTGTCACTCCTCCCTGTCGCACAGCGATGGGGAGGGGGACCGTCTGCGGAGCAGATGGTGGTGGGGCACTTGCTTAGCTCGCCGCCGGGCGCAGATGCGTCAGGGCCTGGTCGATCAGTTCGCGTGAACCGGCCGCTATCACCTGTCCGGCTTCGGCGGGCACATCCTCGCCGCGCCAGTTGGTCACCATTCCGCCGGCGTTTTCGATCACCGGAATGATGGCTTCGATGTCCCACGGCTTCAGGCCGGTCTCCAAAGCGATGTCCATCGTGCCTTGCGCCACCATGGCGAAGGCGTAGGCGTCGCAGCCATAGCGCGCCAGCTTCACCGCCTTGCGCAAGGCGTTATAGGCGTCGCCCTCAATACCTGGAAACAGGTACGGGTCGGTTGTGCCGATGACCGCTTCGTTCAAATTGGCGCAGGCGCGGACCCTCAGTGGTTTCCGGCCATTCGGCGTAATCAGCTTTGAGCCGAGCGGCGAGCCGATAAAGACCTCTTTCAGAACCGGCTGGGCGATCACTCCCAGTACCGGCCGACCCAAATACCGTAATCCGATCAGCGTCGTCCACAACGGCAGGCCAGATATGAAAGCCCGAGTGCCATCGACCGGATCGAGCACCCAGACGAAGTCGGCTCCCGTATTCTCCTCGCCATATTCCTCGCCGATAATGCCGTGATCGGGGAAATGCAGGTTGATCAGAGCGCGAATGGCGCGTTCGGCGCCCTTGTCGGCTTCTGTGACCGGATCGAAGCTGGACAGGTGGGCCAGCTTGTTGTCCTCGCCCAAGCCCAGCAGCCGGAAATGGGGCAGGGCGGCCTTGGCGGCGGCGGCGGCAAGGTCAAGCGCGAAGGCTTCGAGGCGGGCATAGTCGGGCTGCAAAATCATGAGACCCGCATACCGTCTCACAGCATGCGGGTCTATACGAAATCGGTGGCGTGCGCCAGCGGTGGTAATCCCGCGAGCCCGCCGGCGCTTGCCAACTTTTTGCTTGTCGCGCTTTCTAATCCAAAAACCGCTTCACACTTTTTGGAAAGCGCTTGGCCTTAGGCGGCTTGCTCGCTATCGCCGTTCAGCGACTTGGCGAGGTCGAGCAGGCGGCGGCGCGGACGCTCCGACAGGCGATAATAGGCCTGGATGAGGTCGAGCGTCTCCTTGCGCGAAAACACTTCGATGCCTTCATTCTGGACGGCGGCGACTTCGGTCTTGTCGTCGGTCAGGCCGTCGTAGAAATAGTTGATCGGGGTTTCCAGCGCCTTGGCCAGTTGGAAGAGACGGGCGGCCGAGATGCGGTTCGCGCCGCATTCGTACTTCTGGATCTGCTGGAAGCGGATGCCGACGGCCAAGGCCAGCTGCTGCTGGGTCAAGCCCAGGAGGCGGCGGCGGCGGCGCAGGCGTTTACCGAGGTGCAGGTCGATGTCAGTGGCCATGGTGTTCAAAACCCCTTGTTCGTGTGTCGCGGGCGTCTC
>CBFGPQ010000357.1:0-1617 GCA_965650705.1 uncultured Asticcacaulis sp.
GGGCGCGGACGCGCGACGCCCGGCCGTATTTGGCTTTCAGATAGCGCACCACGGCGAATTCGCGTTCCGTCGTCGCCGCCAGGTCGCAGTGCCCGCCCGCTGAAGGCGTCGCCATGGCCGCGCCGAACTCATCGGCCATCAAGGTGGTGGTGCCTAAGCTGCGGCCCAGCCCCACCATGGCCTTGGGTGTGTCGGGATCACCCTCGGCGGCGTAGATGGGAACCAGTTCCGACGTCTTCAGCAGGTCAATCGACAGCGCGGCGGCCACGATGTCGTTGACCATGTTGACGCGGCTGACGTTCAGGCGGGCGCGTATCCAGTCGCGGTCGATGCTGTAGGAGTGGTTCGGCATCTCGAATACCCCGCCCCGCTCCCAGCCGCACACCGACAGCGCCGCCCCTATCAGCCGAGGATTGCCGCTGGCGGCCATGAAGGTCCCGATCTCGGCATCCAGTTCCTCGCGGCTTTTGCAGATGCACACATAAGGGGCCGGCGGACGTTGCCGTGGGGCGGCGATGGCCATGCGAACGCTGTTGTCGGCACTGAAATCAACATAAAACACCTGGGACACGCGGATTCCTGCCGACTGGTTACATATGTTCCCATCGGCGGGTGATTCTTCCGGCTTTGGTAGTCCGGGCGCGCACCCAACTTAGAAAAAATAAGGGATCACAGCGCATTACGCGCAAATTGTTGCACCGCAACCGTTTGCAGGTTCGTCTTGCGGCGACGGCTGGCCGTTGCGCCCCGGTGAAACACCTTGTCAGTCAACGGCGACTGGACCGCCACCCATCGGACGGGGGCAAGGAAGCATGGCAAGCCTTCTGGGCACGGTTCGAGACCCTGAAAGCCATCGGCGCCATGATGTGGGAACCAGGGTGTTCGACGGCCCGTCGCCCGACGCCGAGCCGCTGTTTCCGCTCGTCCCGGGCTCTGACTTGCGCCGGCAGGTCCACGAGGCCGTCCTGGCCCTGGTGGGCACGCGCCATTCGTATCTCAATGACGCTGGCCTGTCGTCCCTGGTGCCGCTGGCCATGCATCACCGCGCGCCGGAGATACGCGGCGTCCTGAAACTGCGGGTCGAAGCCGACACGCCCGGCCGCCGCCTCGCCTTCGCCCAGCGCATGAACCGGATCGAGGCGTATGTGCCGGCATTCGCTAAAGTGGTTGAGGATAGCTGGTGAATAAGTAGGAAAACGGGCGGACGGGAAGACTGAGATAGCTAATCCGGACGAGGCGAACGCCGTCCATTACCTCTCTTCTCCTCGCAACCTAACGGCTGCATCGACATCCAATGAAGATCGCAAATCTTCACCACCTGTCAGATGCTCACATTGGCCGCTACTGCGCTGAGTTCAACTTCCGCTATAATACCTGCAAGGAAAACGACGTCGTTCGCCGTGACATCTGCCTTCAAGGCATTGCCGGTAAGCGTTTGACCTATCGGCGGGCTGGTGACGCCGCGTACGCTTAAGCAGAAAGCGCGCAGGCTGATCGCCATCAGAGCCAAACAACTGACAGGCGAAAACGAGCGATAAGCTGGACTCCAACTATCGTTAAAAACGTGTTAAGATCGGGACGCGATTCGGGAACCGCCAGCTACCACACCGGCGGCTC
>CBFGPQ010000358.1:0-1564 GCA_965650705.1 uncultured Asticcacaulis sp.
AGCTTGATCTGGTTGCCCGTCGCCTCGATCTGGCGTTCCAGGTCGTCGGCCTTCTTCTTCAGCGGCGCGATGGCATTACGCGCAGCCGCCGCGGCCTTGCGAGCGTCCTTGGTGTTGACATTGGCCGGCTTGTCCTTCGCGTTGGCCTGCGCCTCCTCGCGCGTCGCCGTCTTGGCGCGCTCGATAACCAGCTTGGCGTAGTCGTCCATCGTCCCGGTATAGGTCTTTACCGTGCCGTCATTGACCAGCCACAGCTTGTCGGCCACCAGTTCGATCAAGGACCGGTCGTGGGTGATGATCAGCACCGCGCCTTCGTAGTCGTTGAGCGCATCGAGCAAAGCCCGGCGGCTGTCGATATCCAAGTGGTTGGTCGGTTCGTCCAGGATAAGCAGGTGAGGGCCGTCCATCGCCACCATGCTGAGCAGCAGGCGGGCGCGTTCGCCACCCGACAGGTCCTTGACCTTGGTCTCGACCTTTTCGGCCGTCATGCCGAACGAGCCCAGACGCGCGCGGCGCTTCGATTCGGGCTCCTCCGGACGGGCGCGGCGCATCATCTCCAGCGGCGTGTCTTCCGGGTCCATGGCTTCGATCTGGTGCTGATGGAACCAGGCGACCTGCATGCGGCGGTCGCGCCATTGCGATCCGTGGCTCTCGGTCAACGCGCCGGCCAGCAGCTTGGCGAAGGTCGACTTACCGGCGCCGTTGACGCCCAAAACACCAATGCGATCATCGGGATCGAGGCGGACGTTAATGTGACGCAGGATGACGGTTTCGCCGTAGCCGACGCTGGCGTCCTCCAGGCGCAGGATCGGTGGCGACAACTGCTTTTCCGGCGACGGCAGGATAAACGGCGCGACACGGTCCTGGATGGTGGCGGCGATCGGCGGCAGCTTTTCCAGCTTCTTCATGCGCGACTGGGCCTGGGCGGCTTTCGACGCCTTGGCGCGGAAGCGGTCGACAAAGGCCTGCAGGTGGGCGCGTTCGGCTTCCTGCTTGGCGCTGTTGGCGGCGTTCAGCCGGGCCTTTTCGGCGCGCATCCGCTCGAAATTGTCGTAGCTGCCGGTGTAGTAGTCGAGCTTCTGGCCGACGACGTGCACGATCGCATCGACCGACTCGTTCAACAGGTCGCGATCGTGCGAAATCATCAGTGCGGCATTGGGATAGCGCTGCAGGCGCGCTTCCAGCCACAATGCGCCTTCGAGATCGAGATAGTTGGTCGGTTCGTCGAGCAGCAGCAGGTCGGGCTCGGCCAGCAACGCGCCGGCCAGGGCCGCGCGCATCCGCCAGCCGCCGGAAAAGTCCGAGATCGGCCGCGTCAGGTCGCCGTTGGAAAAACCGAGACCGCTCAGGATTTCCGCGGCCTTCGCCGGCGCGCGGTCAGCGCCAATCGAATAGAGGTCATGGTGAATTTCGGCCTGGTGAATCGGATCGGCCGTTTCCAGCGCTTTCAGCAGGTTATGGCGGCGCGTGTCGATTTCCAGAACGGCGTCAATCAGGTGCTGGGGCGATGCGGCGATTTCCTGGTCGACGCTGGCGACGCGCCATCCCTTGGGCGTGGTGATCT
>CBFGPQ010000359.1:0-1530 GCA_965650705.1 uncultured Asticcacaulis sp.
AAGCTGGTGCACATGGCTTGCGTGAGTGCCATCAGAGTTTCCTCAGGATTTCCGCAGCCCGGTGCTCGCCCGCCTGCTCAAGTTGACCGATCATGGTGGTGCGCGCGCTGCGCTCCATCTGCGCCAGATAATAGCGCGAAACGGCGAGAACGCGATCCTGAAAAGCAATGGCCTGGTCGCGGATCACCGGCGGCACATCGGGTCCGACATAGACGATCTTGTCGGTCATCAGCTTCGCCAGGTCGTCGGGCCTGAGGCCGGAATTGTCGGGGCTGACCATGACACTGACCGGCGCGACTTCGACATTGAGCGGGAAACTCAGGGTCATTCAGGCATCCTCTTCTCGCCGCTGCGGTAGACGTCCTTGCGGTCGCGGGCTTCACCCAGGTTCTTGAGACCCTGCAGCGCCATCAGGAAGCGCTGGCCATAGGTGTCGCCCATGTTGTCGATACCGGCGTTGCGCTTGAGATAGGTCGATGCCTCATCAAGGCTGCCGTACAAGAGGGCGTCGTAGGCGTGCTCGCTGAGCCAGGTCGTGCCATCCTCGGCGCCGTCGACAAGAGAGGCAGGTTCATAGAAATAGTGCAACTCGGCGGCGTAGTCGTCATCAGGCGTCTTACCAACGATGATGGCGGTGTTCTCGGCGTCGGCATCGAAGATGGCGTAATGCGACGGTACGCCCTGCGTCGACGGATTCGGGAAAGCCTCGCGGATGAAATTGACGTCCTTGTTCAGGAGGTAGACATACTCGCCGGTGCTGAGAATGACCGCGAGGCTGGCCGGGGCGAGGAAATCGCCGGGCAGTTCCAGGTACTGGTTTCCCGCCGTGAAATTGCCGGTGACGTTGCGCCGGAAATTCGGGATCTGAACGACGTACCAGATACGGCGTTCAGCCTGGCGGATGAACGTGTCGAGCATGCCGATGTTATCAGCCTCGTCGAAGTACGTGGTGTACTCTTGGATATTGGCCTTGAGCTCCGCCAGCGTTGGCATGATCAGCCCTTCATGCTACCCGCCTTGGGGTCCTGCGGCGTGGCGACGATCGGGGCGTTCAGGCATTTCTTGTCCATGGCCGTCATGCTCGCCGGCGACAGCTGCGGGCTGATGCCGTAGCGCTGCGTCACCTTGGTCGGCTTGTTCCGGGCCTGGGCTGCGCCCCAGCCACGCTTCTCGGTCGGGATCATTTGCCGAGGTCCTTCTTGTTGCTGCCCGTGGCGGGTGCCTGGGCGGACTTTTCGAGGCGGCCAGTCGCGCCGCCGGCACCGCCGGTCATCTTGCCCGGCTTGACCTTTACCATGTTCTTCATCGTCTGGTCCTCATTCAGTGGTCACAGTGACCGTACCGAGTTGACATTGGATATTTGTAAGCGGATTTCCAACCGGGAGCCAGCCAAATAAACCGGTGGAGCCGGGGCGCCCGACGTCGGGGCGGGGGTCCTGCAAGGTCTGGGGGTCAAAGATCTTCTGCTTACCTAATTGCAGCTGCGGATTGTCGACGTCGTTGCAAGCGTCGCATACGAGCAGGCCGATT
>CBFGPQ010000360.1:0-1520 GCA_965650705.1 uncultured Asticcacaulis sp.
GCCACCTACGACCGCATCCAGCTGTCGCCGGTCCTGGCGGGTGAAAAGACCTTCGAACAGATCGTCACCCACTCGCAGGAATGGTACGATAGCAACGGCGTGAAGACGCACTTCGGCTACTGGGTGCAGTCGATCGATCGCGCCATGAAGCACGTCGTCCTGCACGACGGCCAGACCATCGCTTACGACAAGCTGATCCTCACCCTTGGTTCCGATCCCATCCGTCTGCCCCTGCCCGGCGCGGACCTTTCGGGCGTCGTCGCCTTCCGCGACCTGCATGACGTCGACGCCATGCAAAAGGCCGCGGAAAAGGGCGGCGAAGCCGTCGTTATCGGCGGTGGCCTTCTTGGGTTGGAAGCGGCGTACGGCCTGGCCAAGCGCGGCATGAAGGCCACCGTCATCCACCTGGTCGACGTCCTGATGGAGCGCCAGCTCGACGAAGCCGCCGGCCGCCTGCTGGAAAAGGCGCTGCTGGAACGCGGCGTCAACTCGATCCTCAACGCCCAGTCCGAAGCCATTGTCGGGGAAACCCACGTCGAAGGCCTGAAGCTGAAGGACGGCCGCGTCATTCCGGCCTCGCTGCTGGTCATGGCCGTCGGCATCCGCCCGCACGTCGAACCCGCCAAGTCGGCCGGCCTGACGGTCGAACGCGGCATCGTGGTCGATGATCAGATGCGCACTTCGGACCCCTCGATCTTTGCAGTCGGCGAATGCGTGCAGCACCGCGGCGTCTGCTACGGCCTGGTGGCGCCGATCTGGGACATGTGCCGGACGCTAGCAGACGTGCTGACCGAACAAAACGTCGATGCGGCCTATCTCGGCTCAGAACTGGCGACGCGCCTCAAGGTCTCGGGCGTCGATCTTTACTCCGCCGGCCAGTTCAATGGCGGCGAGGGCTGCGAAGACATCGTCTTCCGCGATCCGGGCCGGGGCGTCTACAAACGCGTCGTCATCAAGAACGACCAGCTGATCGGTGCGGTCCTCTTCGGTGAAGCCACCGACGGCGGCTGGTATTTCGACCTGATCAAGAAGGGCGAAAGCGTCGCCGAAATCCGCGACACCCTGATCTTCGGCCAGGCCGTTACGAACGCACTGGCCGGCACGGACCCCTCTAGCGCCGTTGCAGCATGGCCCGACGACACCGAAGTGTGCGGCTGCAATGGCGTGTCCAAGGGCCAGGTGGTCGCTTCGATCACCGCCGGCAACGACACGCTCGACAAGGTGCGCGGCCACTGCAAGGCCTCGGCGTCGTGCGGATCGTGCACCGGTATCGTCGAAAGCCTGCTGAAGTGCACGCTGGGCGACGCCTTCAAGGCCCAGACCGGCCCGAAGCCGATGTGCAAGTGCACCGAACACGGTCACGCCGTGGTCCGCAAGGCGATCGTCGAGCAGGAACTTAAGACCATCCCCGACGTCATGCAGGCGATGAAGTGGATGACGCCCGACGGCTGCTCGTCCTGCCGTCCGGCGCTCAACTACTACCTGCTGTGCGCCTGGCCGCGCGCCTATCACGACGATCC
>CBFGPQ010000361.1:0-1509 GCA_965650705.1 uncultured Asticcacaulis sp.
AGGGCGTCAAGGACAGCGAACTGGCGCCGCGCGTCGTCGAAGCCCTGGGCGAAACTTCGCCGGACGCCGCGCTCGGCCTGAAAAACCTGATCTCCGAAGGCCGCTCCTGCCGCTTCGAGGTCTTTGCCGAAGGTGCGGGTACCTTTGTTGGTGCGCCCGCCGGCGTAACCCTGGTCGTCGAGGGCAAGTCGTCCGGCGCTACGGCGTGGATACGTCTGGCCATCGCCGGCGCCAAGGCATCGCTGTCGTCGGGCCCATTCGCCCAGATGGCCGAGCACCTGCCGGCGCCGTGCTGGATCTGCGCCCGCGATGGCCGTATCGTCTGGGCCAATGCCGCCTTCCTGAAGGCGACCGAGACGGCAACGTTGGAAGAAGCGCTCAAGACCAACGCCACGCTCGACCGCAGCGCTGACGCCTTGGTCGAAGAAGCCGTCAGCAGTCATACCCGCCGTGAAGGTTTCCGCTGGATTACGGTCAACGGGCAGCGCCGGTCGTTCCACATTATCGCCGAGCCGCTCAACGACGCCTATACCTGCGCCTACGCCATCGACGTCACCGAGGCCGAGGAAAGCCGCGAAGCGCTGAAGCGCCACGCCAAGGCGCACGACGAGACGCTTGACGCCCTTGAAGACGCCGTCGCCATTTTCGGTCCGGAAAAGCAGCTGACCTTCCATAACCGCGCCTTCGAGAAGCTGTGGGAGCTTGAGCCGGCCTGGCTGGCCGAACGTCCGACCCACGGCGAATGGCTTGACCGCCTGCGCCAAAAGCGCCGTCTGCCCGAAACCTCGGACTACAGCGCTTTCAAGACGCGGGAACTGGAGTTTTACGGCCTGACCCAGACGGCGGCCGACGAGATGTGGACCCTGCCGGACGGCCGTTCGATGCGCGTCGTGCGCCAACCGCACCCGCTGGGCGGGCTGCTGCTGCTGTTCAGCGACAAGACTGGCGAACTGAAGCTCAAGGCCCAGTTCAACTCGCTGATCCAGGTGCAGAAATCGACGCTCGACCAGTTGAACGACGCCGTCATCGTCTTTGGCAGCGACGGACGCCTGCGCCTGCGCAACCAGTCGTTCGACAAGTTCTGGGAGCTGGGTAGCGACGATATCAATCCGGTCATGGATTTCGGCCAGGTCGCCGAGCTGTGCCTGCCGCTGGTCCACGATCGCGGTTTCTGGTCGGAGCTGAAGGCGCGCGTCACCGACACCGATCCTCTGGCACGCGCGCCGCAACTGGGCGAGATCCGCATTTCCGATGGCCGCCTCGCGCAATGGCGCACCCAGCCCCTGCCGGACGGCGCCACCTTGGTGGCCTTTTCCGACATCACCGCCACGCGTCAGTTAGAGAAGGCCATCGATGCGCGCGATGAGGCGCTGAACGAGTCTGTACGCCTGAAGCGTGACTTCGTCGCCAATGTCTCCTACGAACTGCGCACCCCGCTGACGACGATCGTCGGCTACGCCGACCTGCTGCACGCCCAGAACAAGGGCCAGGACACCAAGCAGAAGGCCT